>JAHJJI010000140.1 GCA_018823025.1 Gammaproteobacteria bacterium
CCCGCCCGGCTACTACGCCACCTGGAGCGGCCAGTTCGAGTACATGGAGCGCGCCACCGAGAAAATGAAGGTCGTCATCCCGGTCACGCTGGCAATCATCTTCATGTTGCTCTACCTCAACTTCCGCCGCCTCACCGAAACCCTGATCGTGATGCTGTCAGTGCCCTTCGCTCTGGTCGGCGGCGTGTGGCTGATGTGGGTGCTGGACTACAATCTCTCGGTTGCCGTGGCAGTGGGATTCATCGCATTGGCTGGTGTCGCCGCCGAAACCGGAGTGGTGATGCTGATCTACCTCGACCACGCGCTGAACGAAATCAAAGCCAGGCGTGAGGCAGAGGGTAAATCTCTGACCCCGGCCGACCTCTACGCCGCCGTCATGGAAGGCGCGGTGGAACGGGTGCGGCCGAAAATGATGACTGTGGTGGCGATCATGGCCGGTCTCCTGCCGATCATGTGGAGCAGCGGCACCGGCTCCGAAGTGATGAGCCGCATCGCCGCACCGATGGTAGGCGGCATGATTTCATCAACAATCCTCACCCTGGTCGTCATTCCGGCGCTGTATGCGCTGATCAAGGAATGGACCCTTTTCAAACGGAGTTAACATGAACAAGAAACTGATCCTCACCCTGAGTGTTGTGCTGCTGGCGGGCTGTAGTGACGGCGCCAAACAGCCGGAAGTTCTGGGCAAGGGCCTGCGCCAGTACGACAAGAACGTGCTGACGCGCGGTGAGCGGGTATTCCAGACGAATTGCGCGGTATGCCACGGCAGCGGCGGCGAAGGCAAGCCCGGCTGGCAGCAGCCCGGCCCGGACGGCAAGCTTCTGCCCCCGCCGCTGGACGGAAACGGTCGGGTCTGGCGCCTTTCCAGCAGCCAGATGAAACAGTTCGTCCACCAGGGCAGCCCTGATGGACGAGCCAACATGCCGGCCTGGCAAGGCAAGCTGTCGGACCAGGAGATCGACGAGGCGGTCACCTGGATCACCTCGCTGTGGTCGGACCAGGTTTATCTGGACTGGAAATCAAAAACCGAGCAATCTGCTCAATAATTTTGTAAAATTAGGGTTTACTAATTTACAGGAGATTTTTCATGTACGGATTCAGCACAGAAGTAAAAGGCTCTTTCGACGCAGTCGTTACAAAAACCATCGACGCCCTGAAAGTGGAAGGCTTCGGCGTCCTCACCGACATCGACGTGAAAGCCACCATGAAGGCCAAGCTCAACATCGACGGCCGCCCTTACCGCATCCTCGGCGCCTGCAACCCGCCGCTGGCTCACCGCGCCATCGAAGCCGACCCCGACATCGGCCTGCTGCTGCCCTGCAACGTAGTGGTTCGCGAAGAAGCCGATGGCAAGATTGTGGTCGCCTTCATGGATCCCTCCGCGGTACTGAAACTGGTAGAGCTGCCCGGTATCGAGGAACTGGCTGCAGAAGTAAAAGGCCGACTCGAACGAGTGCGCGACAGCCTCAAGGCGTGATCCCCTGGATCGATAACGACGCACCCTTTCCGCCGCTTTCTTCCGCCCTCCGCGAGCCCAACGGCTTGCTGGCGGCGGGCGGCGACCTTTCCCCGCAACGGCTGATTGAGGCCTACTCGCGCGGCATTTTCCCCTGGTTCAACCCCGGCGAGCCTATCCTGTGGTGGAGCCCGGACCCCCGCATGGTGCTATTTCCCGGCGAACTTAAAATCTCCCGCTCGCTGCGCAAGACCCTGAAGAATAAAACCTGCGAAATTCGCTTCGACACTGCCTTCCGCCAAGTCATGCAAGCCTGCGCTGCGCCGCGCGACGGCCACAGCGGTACGTGGATCACCCCCGCCATGATCGAAGCCTACACCGAACTGCACCGGCAAGGCCTGGCGCACTCGGTCGAAACCTGGATGGATGGCAAGCTCGTCGGTGGGCTCTACGGCATCAGCCTGGGCAGGATGTTCTACGGTGAATCCATGTTCAGTCTCGCCACCGACGCGTCCAAAATCGCCTTCGTCCATCTGGTCAGACAGCTCGACAGCTGGGGCTACGGCATGATCGACTGCCAGATGAAAACCGCGCATCTCGCCTCGCTCGGCGCGCGCGAGATCCCACGCGCCGAATTCAGCCAAAAGTTGACGGAACTGGTAAACTTTCCAGAAGATACCGGACACTGGCACCGACCATGAATTTGCTGAATGACTTTTCCACGCGCGAGCTGCAGTTCTACCTGACCTCCGCCTACCCGTGCAGCTACCTGCCCGGGCGGATGGCACGGTCGCTGGTGGCGACACCCAACGAGCTGGTCGACAGCACGGTTTACAGCGAGCTGATCCGCCTCGGATTCCGCCGTAGCGGCGCCTACAACTATCGGCCGCAATGCAGCCAGTGTCAGTCCTGTGTCCCGGTACGGCTGGCGGTTGATGAATTCGAACGCAACCGCACCCAGCGGCGCGCCTGGAAAGCCCATTCCACCATGACCGCTGCGGTACGAGAACTGGTCTACGACCCCGAACATCACGACCTCTACCGGCGGTATCAGACATCGCGGCATGCCGGCGGCGGCATGGATCAGGACGACCGGGAGCAGTACGAGCGTTTCCTGCTGCAAAGCCACGCCACCACCTATCTGGTCGAATTTCGCGAGGGGGATGCTTTGCGTATGGTCAGCCTGATCGACAGGGTGAATGACGGCCTCTCCTCGGTGTATACTTTCTACAACCCAGACCTGCCCCGCGCCAGCTTCGGCACATACAACATCCTGTGGCAGGCTACGCTGTGCCGTGAACTTGGATTGCCTTATCTGTACCTCGGTTACTGGATCGAGCACAGCCGGAAGATGGCCTACAAGATCAACTACCAACCGCTACAAGGCTACATTCAGGACATCTGGCAAACCCTACCCGCGTCGCCCTGAGCTGTCACAAATTAATCAAAGCCTGTTCCAACAGTGTATTCTATGAAATATGGGTATGCAGGCGGAGCCTGATTGCCAAAAATAACTGGGCAGTCACATATTCATGGCCGGTTTTGACCCGATGAAAGTTCAAGCTTAAGGACAAGATGACCTCTATCCTCATCGTCGAAGACGACCCCCTGGTGGCGGAAGCCCTCAAGCTTCAGCTCGTCGACTGCGGCTACCGGATTGCGGCTCTGGTCAGCAATGGAGAAGAGGCCGTTAAGCAGACACAAGCATCACCCCCCGATCTGGTGCTGATGGATATTATGCTGCCCGGAAAAATGGATGGGATCGAAGCCGCAAACAAAATCCGCGAGTCCTGCGACATTCCGGTGCTCTACCTGACAGCCTACGCCGATGATGCCTTCTTCCTGCGCGCCCAGGTAACCGAGCCCTACGCCTATCTGCTCAAACCCAGCACACCTCGGGAAATCCAGCTTGCCATCGAAATCGCCCTGTACCGCCACAAAACTGAGCGAACAACACGCATAAAGCTGGAAAAAGCGGTAACGGAACGCACCGCCGAGCTTGAGCAAGCCCAGCGGCGCATCACCAGCATTCTGGAAAACATCTCTGATGCGTTTGTGTCGCTGGATGCCGACTGGCACTACACTTACGTCAATGCCAAAGCTGGCGAATTATTTGGCCACAAACCCGAAGAGCTGATCGGCAAGCATATCTGGACCGAGTTTCCGGAGGGGGTGGGCCAGCCTTTCTACCATGCCTATCACAAGGCCATGGCGGAACAGACACCCCTCGATCTGGAAGAATATTATCCGCCCTGGGAGCGCTGGTTCGAAAATCGCATCTTCCCTTCCGAAGACAGCCTTTCCATCTTTTTCCACGACATCACCGAGCGCAAACGGGCTGAACAGGCGCTGCGCGAAAGTGAACGATACAACCGCATGCTGTTCGAGAGCCTGCCAACCGGACTGGCGTTGTGCCGCATGGATGGCTCACTGGTGGATGTCAACGCGGCCTACGCCAACATGCTCGGCCGCACCATCGAGGAAACCCTGCTTCTGAGTTATTGGGATATCACCCCGAAAAAATATGCCGAACAGGAACAGGCCCAGCTGGCAAGCCTCAATACGTCAGGGCGCTATGGTCCATATGAAAAAGAATACCTCCACAAGGATGGCCATCTGATACCGGTCGTTCTCTCAGGCAAAATCATCGAAAAAGATGGCGAACGCTACATCTGGTCTAGCGTGAAAGACATCACCGAACGCAAACAGGCCAATGAGCAGATTCAGCACCAGTTGGACATGCTCCAGGCGCTCTATGCCGGTGCGCACAAGTTGTCGGAAAGCGTAAGTTTCTCAAGTATTGCGCAAAGCGTAACGCACTTGTGCGTCGAAGTCCTCGACGTGCAACTGGCATGGGTGGGACGGGCAGAGGCCGACGGCAGTGTCAGCCTGCTTGCCCAATACCCGGAAGAAAGCACATACCCCCACCACATTTCCGTACGCTGGGATGAGTCGCCAGAAGGCCAGGGAGCTACTGGCCGCGCTATTCACACAGGCGTCCCGGTATTCAACACCGAAATTTCCAGCGACAAGAACTATGCGCCATGGCGCGACACGGCGTTAAAAGAAGGCTTCCACAGCAGTGCGGCATTCCCTCTCATCAGCCGAGGCAAGGCTTTCGGCGCTCTGAACCTGTACAGCTCTGTTCCGGAATTCTTTGCTCCCGCCCGCATCGCGCTGTTCCAGGCCCTTGCTCACCAGTCCGCCGCTGCGCTCGTAAACCACACGCTCTACAATGAAGTCCGCACCCACGTTATGGAACTGGAACAGCGCGTAGCCGAGCGCACCGCCGATCTCGAGGCCACCAACCGGGAACTGGAAGCCTTCAGCTATTCGGTTTCGCACGACCTTCGCGCACCGCTGCGCGCCATGCAGGGATTCGCCCAGGCCCTGGAGGAAGATTACGGCGCCAAACTCGGCTCCACTGGTCTGGATTATATTCAACGTATTGTCACCTCAGCCCAGCGCATGGACACCCTGATCCAGGACCTGCTGGCCTACAGCCAGTTGGCCCGTGCCGATATAGTGATTAAGCCGGTGAGCCTGACCGCCGCAGTTAAGGAAGCGTTGGATCAACTCGACAACGAGATCAAGCAATCCGGGGCGCAGATCACGGTAGCGCCCTCTTTGCCTGAGGTAATTGGGCATGCCCCCACTCTGGCCCAGATCATCAGCAATCTGCTCGGCAACGCGATCAAGTTCGTCCCCACGGGCACCAGGCCGAGCGTGAAGGTATGGACCGAGGAACGCGGCGAGCGGGTGCGCCTGTGGGTGGCGGATAACGGCATCGGAATTTCTCCAGAACATCAGGAGCGCATCTTCCGGGTATTCGAGCGGTTGCACGGGATTGAAACCTATCCCGGCACCGGCATCGGGCTCGCTATTGTGCGCAAAGGGGCAGAGCGCATGGGCGGCGAAGTGGGTGTCGAAGCGATGGTTGGCAAAGGCAGCCGATTTTGGGTAGAGTTAGGCAAACCACCGAGAGCGGAAAACCCATGAGAGCAAACAGTTCCCTGCAAACCATCCTGCTGGTGGAGGATGATACCAACGATGTCTTGCTGTTCCGCCGCGCCTACCGCAAGTGCAAGCTGACCAACCCGCTGCAGATAGTGGGTGACGGAGAAGCGGCGCAGGACTATCTCGCCGGCAGCGGCAAATACGCCGACCGGGAAGCTTACCCGCTGCCCGCGCTGGTTTTGCTCGACTTCAAGCTGCCACGCAAATCCGGGCTGGAAGTGCTGGCCTGGATGAGATCGCAGACCGGTCTGAAGCGGATGCCGGTGGTGGCGCTGACCTCCTCGCGAGAAAGATCCGACGTCAATCGTGCCTACGATCTGGGCATCAACTCCTACCTGGTGAAACCGGTCGCTTTCGACAATCTGATGCAACTGGTCAAGGCACTGGGACTGTACTGGATGATATTGAACGAACACTCAGACCTTGCACAGACAGGAAACGCATGATGACAGACAAGACCTCTGGCCCTGTGAATATTCTTCTGGTCGACGACAACCCGGACGACCGCACCCTGCTGATCCGCGAACTGGGTCGGGAGTTTCCCGCCCTGCATGTCACCGAAATCACCGAACAGGAAGGATTCAACCAGGCGCTGGAATACGGCAACTTCGACCTGATCATCACCGACTACCAGTTATGCTGGAGCGATGGGCTGATCATACTGCGGGCCGCCAAGTCAAAATGGCCGAATTGCCCGGTGGTCATGTTTACCGGCACCGGCTCCGAAGAAATCGCAGTGGAGGCGATGAAAGGGGGGCTGGACGACTACGTGCTCAAATCGCCCAAGCACTATGGCAGGCTGCCAGCACGGGTGCGTTTGGCACTGGAACAGGTCTTGAGCAAGGAGAAACTGCTCAAAACCGAGGCCGAGCTACGCAAAAGCGATTCGATGTTGCATGCCATCATCGAAGCAGAACCGGAATGCGTCAAAATCATCGGGGCAGACGGAAAGCTGCGCTACATCAATGCCGCTGGACTGACGCTGGTGGAGGCAGACTCCCCCAAAGAGGTATTAGGCACATGTCTGTCAGACCTGGTATTGCCAGAATATCGGCAGGCGTTTCTGGCACTGCACAAACAGGCGATCAAGGGGGGGCAAGGCACGCTGGAATTCGAAGTCACCGGTCTCAAGGGTGGGCAGCGCTGGCTGGAGACCCACGCCGTGTCGCTGGAAATGGAAGATGGGCCAGCCCTGCTCGGCGTCACCCGCGACATCACTTCGCGCAAGCTGGCGGAAGCTTCCAGCGCCAAGCTCACCGCCATTATCGAGGCCACCAGCGACTTCATCGGCATCGCCGATATGGATGGCCGGGTTTCATATTTGAACTGCGGCGGACGAAAAATGATGGGAATACCGCAGGATGAAGATATTTCATCCACCCGCATGGACGATTACCATCCCCGCCGGGTGATGGACATCATTCACGCTGAGGCCATTCCAACCGCCATGCGCGAAGGAATCTGGAGCGGCGAAATTGCCTTGCTCACACGAGATGGCAGGGAAATCCCCGTGTCCCAGGTAATCATTGCCCACCGAGGGAAAAACGAAACACCGGAATTTTTTTCCACCATCGTACGCGACATCTCCGAACGCAAGCGCCACGAAGCCGAACTGATTTATCTCGCCAACCACAATGCACTCACCGGCCTGCCCAACCGCAACCTGCTCGCCGACCGTCTGCAGCAGACCTTGATCGAGGCGAAACGACATAACCGTCTGGCAGCGCTGGTCTTCCTCGACCTGGACCGCTTCAAGAACATCACCGAATCCCTCGGACATGAGGTGGGGGATCTGGCGCTGCAGATGGTTGCCGAGCAACTGACCGGACTGGTGCGTGAAGGCGACACGGTAGCCCACCCCGGCGGCGACGAGTTCGCACTCTTGTTCAGCGATGTTGCCCACAGTGAGGACGCAGCCCGACTGGCACAAAAGGTGCTTGACCACTTTGAAAACTTCCCGCTCACGGTGGGCAGTCACAAGCTGTTTGTCACCTTCAGCGCCGGCATCGCCCTCTACCCCACCGACAGTGAAAACGCGGATGGCTTGCTGCAAGCTGCGCTCACCGCCATGGATCGCAGCCAGGCTTTGGGTGGTAACTCCTACCAGTTTTACTCCAGCGAGATGAATACCAGGTCGCTGGAAAACCTGGCCATGGCCAGCGCGCTGCACGACGCAATCGCGCGCAACGAGCTCGAACTGCATTATCAGCCCCAGGTGGATCTCGCCAGTGGTAAAATTGTCGGCATGGAAGCCTTGGCACGCTGGCGCCATCCACAACTTGGCATGGTGTCGCCGGTAGTTTTCATCCCACTGGCCGAGGAAACCGGCCAGATCAGCCTGATCGGCGCCTGGGTGCTGCGTGAAGCCTGCCGCCAGAATAAAGCCTGGCAGGACGAGGGATTCCCCCCATTGCGGGTGGCCGTCAATCTCTCGGCGCGTCAGTTCTGCCAACGGGACATCACCGCAATTGTTTCCCAAGCGCTTGCCGATACCGGGCTGGAGTCGCGCTTTCTCGAACTCGAAATCACCGAGAGCATGTTGATGCACGACGTTAACGCCACAATCAGCATCATGCAGCAATTGAAGGAGCTCGGCATCAGCTTCTCCCTCGATGATTTCGGCACCGGCTATTCCAGTTTGAGCTACCTCAAACGATTCCCGATCGAGACCCTGAAAATCGACCAATCCTTCGTCCGCGACATCCCGCACGACAAGGACGACTCCGCCATCGCCGCCGCCATCATCGCGATGGCCAGCGCACTGGGCATCAAGGTCATCGCCGAAGGAGTGGAAACCCCCGAGCAACTCGCCTTCCTGAACACCCAGAAATGTACCGGCATGCAGGGATATTATTTCAGCAAACCGCTCCCATCGGACGAGTTTGCCCAGTTGCTACGACAAGGTAAAACCCTGGATACAAGCTCATAACATCAAGGTTCATCTGTACCAGATTATTCCCGCGAAAGCTGGTGTAAAATCAGCATGACTTCTGCAACGGAAAGCAGTTAAACCCGGCATTTCAATCAGCAACGCCACATAAACATAAATTCCATGCGCCAATACCTCGATTTAATGCAGCACGTACTCGACCACGGCAACCAGAAAAGCGACCGTACCGGCACCGGCACAGTCAGCGTGTTCGGCCACCAGATGCGCTTTGACCTGTCACAAGGCTTTCCCCTGGTCACCACCAAGAAGTGCCATCTCAAGTCCATCATCCACGAGCTGCTGTGGTTCCTGCAGGGCGATACAAATATCAAATATCTCAAGGAAAACGGCGTCCGAATCTGGGATGAATGGGCCGACGAAAACGGCAACCTCGGCCCGGTATACGGCTACCAGTGGCGCTCCTGGCCAACTCCGGATGGCCACCATATCGACCAGATTTCACAGGTGGTGGAACAGATCAAAAACACCCCGGATTCTCGTCGCCTGATCGTCTCCGCCTGGAACGTGGCCGACGTTGACAAGATGAAGTTGCCACCCTGCCACGCCTTCTTCCAGTTCTACGTGGCGGACGGCAAGCTGTCCTGCCAGCTCTATCAACGCAGCGCCGATATATTCCTGGGAGTGCCTTTCAACATCGCCTCCTATGCCCTGCTCACCCTGATGGTGGCGCAGGTGTGCGGCCTCAAGCCGGGCGATTTCGTCCACACCCTGGGCGATGCACATTTGTACATCAACCACCTCGAACAGACCCGCGAACAGCTCGCACGTGAGCCACGCGCCCTTCCAGCGATGAAGCTCAATCCGGAGGTGAAGAATATTTTCGATTTCAAATTCGAGGATTTCGCACTCGAGGGCTATGACCCCTACCCTGCCATCAAGGCGCCAGTGGCGGTATAATCAGTGAAACCTCTCTGACATCAGTAACATAATAATTGTGCTATATCGTAGCCCGGATTATGGTATAAATATCTTCATTAGTGCCCACAAAATAATAACCTCGCTTATCCACCAGGAGACTAAATAACATGCATTGGATCAAGCACAGCATTCGCAATAAACTTTTTATGATTTCAGGAACCGGCACGGTGTTGCTGATCGCCGCAGCGCTATTCGGCCTGTGGATGGCCTGGGGTAATATTCAACTAATTGAAAACAAAGAAGCCATAGAAAGCGCCCAGAACGGCATCCTCATTAGCCTCGGTTTGATGGCAGTAGCAATAATCATGGCGTTCCTTGCCTTTCTGGTGCTGGTGAACAAATACATTGTCACTCCCGCCAACCAACTGGTTCATGACTTGAAGAAGCTGGCAGATGGCGATTTCACAGCGACTATTTCGCACCCTACCGATGACGAGATCGGGCAAATCGCAGTCAGCGCAGAGCAACTCCGCAACAATCTCGGCGGCATGATCACTCGCATTACCGAACTCATGAATGAAAGTTACAGCGCCGCCACCCGGCTTTCTTCCTCGGCAAGCCAGATCGCTTCCCGTTCGAACGAGCAAAGCGAGGCAGCCTCGGCCACAGCGGCTACAGTCGAAGAGATGGCTGTCAGCATCGCTTCCGTGGCGGAAAATACCGACCATGTAAACCAGATTTCCCGGCAAGGGCTGGAGCATATTGAAAAAGGAAACGAATCGCTGTCCGAATTGATTGGGGAAATTTCCACCGTCGAATCATCCGTGGAAGCCATCGCCGAATCGGTATCCGAATTCGTTCACAGCACCGAGGCCATCACCAACATGACACGACAGGTCAAGGATATTGCCGAACAGACCAACCTGCTCGCGCTCAACGCAGCCATCGAGGCAGCCCGCGCCGGCGAGCAGGGCCGCGGCTTTGCCGTGGTGGCCGATGAGGTGCGCAAACTGGCGGAAAAATCGGCGCAATCCGCAAGCCAGATCGACCAGGTCACCATGACGCTCAGTGCGCAATCCGCCACCGTGGAAAAAGCGATCCAGGATGGGAAAAAATCCTTGCAAACCAGCCAGGATTACCTGGAGAACGTAGCCATCGTTCTGAGCGACGCCAATCAATCCATATCAGAGAGCACGGAAGGCATCAGCAACATAGCCATGTCAGTGAACCAACAAAAGGCGGCCAGCCACGACATTGCCCAACATATCGAGAAAATCGCTCAAATGGCCGAAGAAAACATGGCTGCCACCCAGGAAAACACTGCTGCTGCCCAGCGTATGGAGCAACTGGCTATCGCGGCGCAGGAAATGGCGAAACGCTTCAGGGTGTAACGTTGGCGAGAACATGGGGCATCCACGCATTTCCATCATCGCTGCAATGGCGAGAAACCGGGTCATCGGCATAGGCAACACCCTGCCTTGGCGCCTGCCTGAAGATCTGAAGCATTTCAAAGCCCTTACCCTCGGCCATCACATCCTGATGGGACGAAAAACCTACGAATCGCTAGGCAGACCACTTCCCGGTCGCACCAGCGTCGTCATCACCCGTTCGCAGAATTTGCAGGTGCCCGGCTGCATCGTGGCGAATTCTATTTCGGAGGCTATCGCCGCCTGCAATAACGATGACGAAATTTTTTTCATCGGCGGCGAAAATCTTTACCGCCAGGCGCTGGATGTTGCCGATCGGATTTACCTCACTGAAATCAAGGCGGATTTTTCGGGGGATGCGTGGTTCCCCGAGTTCGACACGAACCTGTGGCAGGAAGCAGAAAGCAAAGCCTGCAAATCCGAAACCGGGCTGGAATGCGATTTTTTGATCTATGATAAAAAACCTTAACACTTAAGGATAAAGTATGAAATTTTTCCGCCCATTGTTTGTGTTCCTGTTACTGCAAATTCCCCTGAGCGCCATCGCCGCCGGACAGGCCGAACTCACCTGGTATGGCCATGCCGCCTTCAAACTCACCACCCCTACCGGCAAGGTATTACTGATCGACCCCTGGCTCACCAACCCGGCCAACCAGAATGGCAAGGATGATCTGGCGAAGCTGGAAAAGGCCGACTTGATCCTGATCACTCACGGCCACTTCGACCATGTCGGCAACAGCGCGGAAATCGCCAGAAAGACCGGCGCCAGGCTGGTCAGCACCTTCGACCTGGGCAAGGCGATCGCCCAGTACGGCGGTTACCCGGAAAAGCAGATGGGTTTCGACACCATGGGCAACTTCGGCGGCGAGCTAACGCTACTCGATGGCGAGGTGAAAATCGCTTTCATCCCGGCCATTCATAGCTCCACGGTGATGGCACCCGACGGCAGCGCCGACAAAGACATCCACGACGGCGGCAACCCTGGCGGCTTCCTGGTTACGGTAAAAAATGGCCCGTCTATCTACCACACCGGCGACACCGACGTATTCAACGATATGACCCTGATTCGTCAATTCGGCAAAGTGGACGTGATGCTCGCCTGCATCGGCGGCCATTTTACCATGGGGCCTGAGCGCGCTGCGGAAGCCGTCCGGCTGGTCAAACCGGGCATGGTCATACCGATGCATTTCGGCACCTTCCCGGTGCTGGATGGAACAGTGGGGAACTTTGCCAAAGCGTTGAAGAAGCTGGGTGGCAAGTCCAGGCTGCATGAAATGAAAGTGGGCGAGACACTCAAGTTCTGAGGCATATCCTCCCAATGAAAAACGGGCGCCAAGAGCGCCCGTTTTTCATTGGTGCAGCCTGCGCTAAAGAGCCTTCACACAATCCACATAATAGCGTGACTTCCCATTCAGTTCCTCCTTCACCAGACCGTGTATGTCGGTCTCGAAGCCAGGAAATTTCTCGTTGAATTCACGGGCGAATTTCAAATAACGAACGATGGTTTCATTGAAGCGTTCGCCGGGGATCAGCAAGGGAATACCGGGTGGGTAGGGGGTCAGCAACACGCTGGTCACGCGCCCGGCCAAGTCGTCGATCTCGACCCGGTCGATCTCCCTGTGTGCCATGCGGGCAAAGGCATCGGTCGGCTTCATCGCCGGCACCATGTCGGACAGATACATCTCGGTAGTCAGACGCGCCACGTCGTTGGCCTTGTAGATGCCATGGATGCTATCGCTCAGTTCCCTCAGCCCCATCCGCTCGTAGCGCGGATTCTTGGCGACGAATTCGGGCAGCGCACGCCACAGAGGCTGGTTGCGGTCGTAGTCATCCTTGAACTGCTGCAGCGCGGTCAGCATGGTGTTCCAGCGGCCCTTGGTAATGCCGATGGTGAACATGATGAAAAAGGAGTAAAGGCTGGTCTTTTCCACGATCACGCCGTGCTCTGCCAGGTACTTGGTGACAATGGCCGCGGGGATCCCTGTGTCGGCAAAATCTCCGTCCACATCCAGTCCTGGCGTGATGACGGTGGATTTGATCGGGTCCAGCATGTTGAATCCCGACACGAGGTTGCCGAAGCCGTGCCAGCGGTCGCCCTGGCGCAGCATCCAGTCGTCGCGCTCGCCAATGCCTTCCTCGGCGAGATGCTCCGGTCCCCAAACCTTGAACCACCAGGAATCACCAAACTCCGCATCCACCTTGCGCATGGCACGGCGGAAATCCAGGGCCTCGAGGATCGATTCCTCCACCAGCGAGGTGCCACCGGGCGGTTCCATCATCGCCGCCGCCACATCGCAGGATGCGATGATGGCGTATTGCGGACTGGTGGAACTGTGCATCAGGTAGGCCTCGTTGAACACGTCGCGATCCAGCTTGCGCGCCTCGGAATCCTGAATCAGAATCTGAGATGCCTGGGACAGTCCCGCCAGCATCTTGTGGGTGGACTGGGTGGCAAAGATCATCGAGTCCTTGCAGCGCGGCCTATCCTTGCCGATGGCGTGCATGCCCTGATAGAAATCGTGGAAGGTGGCATGTGGCAGCCATGCCTCGTCAAAATGCAGAGTATCGATCTCCCCGTCCAGCATTTCCTTGAGGGTTTCCACATTGTAGAGAATCCCATCATAGGTGCTCTGGGTGAGTGTTAGCACCCGTGGCTTGGTTTTTACCCCACGCGCGAAAGGATTGGCCTCAATCTTCTTGCGAATGTTCTCCGGCTTGAATTCTTCCAGAGGAATCGGCCCGATAATGCCGTAATGGTTGCGGGTAGGGGTAAGAAAAACCGGCACCGCACCCGTCATGATAATCGCGTGCAATATCGATTTATGGCAGTTGCGATCCACCACTACCACATCCCCCGGCGCAACCGTGGAATGCCATACCATCTTATTGGAAGTGGAAGTACCGTTGGTAACGAAAAACAGGTGGTCCGCATTGAAAATGCGCGCAGCGTTACGCTCGCTGGCCGCAACCGGGCCAGTATGGTCAAGCAGTTGGCCGAGTTCGTCCACCGCATTGCACACGTCTGCGCGCAGCAAATTCTCGCCGAAGAACTGGTGGAACATCTGTCCCACCGGACTCTTGAGAAAGGCAACGCCGCCTGAATGACCCGGGCAGTGCCAGGAGTAGGAACCGTCGGCGGCATAATGAGTCAGCGCCCGGAAAAAAGGCGGCGCCAGGGAGTCCAGATAGTCCTTTGCTTCCCGCACCACATAGCGCGCGATGAACTCAGGCGTATCCTCGAACATATGAATAAAGCCGTGCAACTCCTTCAGCACGTCGTTGGGGATATGGCGCGAAGTACGGGTCTCGCCGTACAGAAAAATAGGGATATCTGCATTTCGGCGGCGGATTTCCACCACAAAGGCACGAATCTGCTCAACCGCCTGCTCCGCCAGTTCTGGCGTGGAGAACTCTTCATCGTCGATCGAAAGAATAAACGTCGAGGCGCGGCTCTGCTGCTGCGCAAAGGAAGTCAGGTCACCGTAACTGGTAGCACCCAACACTTCCAAGCCTTCTTCCTCAATCGCCTTGACCAGCACACGCACGCCAATACCGCTCGCATTCTCGGAACGGAAATCTTCATCGATGATGACTACGGGGAAACGGAATCGCATGGATATTTAGTCCTGAGTGCTGAGTGCCAAGTCCTGAGTGAGCGTGCTTTTTACTCAGCACTCATAACTCAGGACTCAGTACTAGATTTTAGGTAACGTTACACCGTGCTGGCCCTGATACTTTCCGCCACGGTCCTTGTATGAGGTTTCGCAAACCTCGTCCGACTCAAAAAACAGCACCTGGGCCACGCCCTCATTGGCGTAAATCTTGGCGGGCAGCGGCGTGGTATTAGAAAATTCCAGGGTCACGTAACCTTCCCATTCAGGCTCGAATGGCGTCACGTTGACGATGATGCCGCACCGCGCATAGGTGGACTTGCCCAAACAGATCGTCAGCACGCTACGCGGAATGCGGAAATACTCGAGGGTGCGCGCGAGAACAAATGAATTGGGCGGGATAATGCAGACATCGCTTTTGACGTCGACGAAAGAATTGGGGTCGAAATTCTTGGGATCGACGATAGTGGAGTTGATGTTGGTGAATAGCTTGAATTCATCCGAGCAGCGAATATCGTAACCATAGCTGGAAGTGCCGTAAGAGACGATTTTTTTCCCGTCAACGCTCCTCACCTGCCCCGGCTCGTAGGGTTCGATCATTCCGTGCTGTTCCGCCATGCGGCGAATCCACTTGTCCGACTTTATGCTCATAAATCCAGCCTTCAGCTATCAGCAGCCAGCCACCAGCTAAAGCGGCCAGCACGAGGCTGACCGCTAAAAACCGACTACTGACTGCTTAGGTTACGTATTTTGAATCACAATATTGGGGAAGCGTGCGCTGAAATCCTGCGCCTGCTCGGCCACTTTAACCGCCACGCGACGTGCAATTTCCTTGTAAATCTGGGAAACGCGGCCATCAGGGTCTGCTACCACCGGCGGGTTGCCTTCATCGGTTTGCTGACGGATATTGATATCCAGCGGTAACGCGCCGAGAAACTCGACATCGAAGTCCTTGCACATTTTCTCTCCGCCGCCGGTACCGAAAAGGCGCTCTTCATGGCCGCAGTTGGTGCAGATGTGCAGACTCATGTTTTCCACGATACCCAGGATAGGGATACCCACTTTTTCAAACATTTTCAAACCCTTACGCGCATCGATCAGGGCCACATCCTGAGGCGTGGTCACGATCACGGAGCCGGTCACCGGCACGGTTTGCGCCAAAGTCAGCTGGATATCACCGGTCCCTGGCGGCAGATCCACAACAAGGTAATCCACGTCCTTCCAGTTGGTGTCATTCAGGAGTTGTCCCAGCGCCTGGGTTACCATCGGACCGCGCCACACCATAGGCTGGTCTGGATCGATCAGGAAGCCGATAGACATGGCCTGCAGGCCGTGGCCATTCAGCGGCTCAAGTTTTTTGCCATCCGCGGATGGCTCAGGGCGGTCATCCTTGATGCCCAGCATCAAGGGCTGGGAAGGACCATAGATGTCCGCATCGAGAATGCCTACTCGCGCGCCTTCGGCAGCCAGTGCCAGCGCCAGGTTCACTGCAGTGGTGGACTTGCCTACGCCACCCTTGCCGGAAGCCACGGCGATGATGTTCTTGATGCCCGGAATCAGTTTGACACCGCGCTGCACGCTATGCGAAACGATGTTGGAGGATACATTGACCGTCACACCACCGACACCGGCAATGCTCTTGACCTTGTCACTAACCAGGGTGCGGATGCTTTCGAACACGCTCTTACCCGGATAGCCGAGGACGATGTCGAGCGACACCTTGTCGCCGTCGATCTTGACGTTCTTGACCGACTTGGTACTGACAAAATCCTTCTTGGTAGTAGGATCGGTAATTTCCTTCAGTGCATCTTGCACCTGCTGTTCTGACACGGACATGCTTACTCCTTGAGTGTAACCATTTTTGCCCAATACCCATCAGGGCAAGAGGCAGAAAACGAAAGTTTAACGAATAATTGGGCTTGCTACCACGGTTTGTTACAATTGAGGTCTTTCAAGTTCCTGACAAACCGCAATGAAACGCAAGATCCTGGTTACCAGCGCCCTACCCTACGCCAATGGCAGCATCCATCTTGGCCATCTGGTTGAATACATACAGACCGATATCTGGGTACGATTCCAGAAAATGCAAGGGCACGAATGTCATTACGTGTGCGCCGACGACACTCACGGCACCCCCATCATGCTGCGCGCGCAAGCCGAGGGCATCACCCCGGAAGCTCTGATCGAACGAGTCTGGCACGAACACAAGGCCGATTTCGACGGCTTCCACGTCGAATTCGACAATTATTACTCGACCAATTCCGACGAGAACCGGGAGCTGGCGCAGAATATCTACCGCTCCCTGCGCGACCAGGCCAAACTGATCACGACCAAAACCATCGAGCAGTACTACGATCCGGAAAAGGAAATGTTCCTGCCGGACCGTTTCATCAAGGGCGAGTGCCCCAAGTGCCATGCTTTAGACCAGTACGGCGACTCCTGTGAAGTCTGCGGAGCCACCTACGCACCTACCGACCTGATCAACCCGGTTTCGGCGGTATCCGGAGCAACGCCGGTGCGCAAGGAATCCGAGCACTACTTCTTCACGCTCGGCGCCTGTACTGATTTCCTGAAAGAGTGGACCAACGCCGGCCATCTGCAACCGGAAGCCGCCAACAAGATGCAGGAATGGATAGGCGGCGGCCTGCAAAACTGGGATATTTCCCGCGACGCGCCCTACTTCGGCTTCGAGATTCCGGATGCGCCGGGCAAATATTTCTACGTCTGGCTCGACGCCCCGGTCGGCTATATGGCCAGCTTCAAGAATCTGTGCAATTCAAAGCAAGCGCCCTCTACCATCGCCCCCTCGCCCCTCCGGGGAGAGGGTTGGGGTGAGGGGAAAAGCCCCCCCGACTTCGACGCCTTCTGGAACGCAGAAAAAGCTGCGCAGGAAGGCACCGAGCTTTACCATTTTATCGGCAAGGACATCCTCTACTTCCACGCCCTGTTCTGGCCGGCGATGCTGGAGTTTTCCGGCCACCGCACGCCGACCGGGGTCTTCGCCCACGGCTTCCTCACTGTCAATGGCCAGAAGATGTCCAAGTCGCGCGGCACCTTCATTACCGCTGCCAGCTACCGCAAGTATCTCAACCCGGAACAGCTGCGCTACTATTTCGCCGCCAAGCTCAACAGCAGCATTGAGGACATCGACCTCAGCCTGGAAGACTTCACCGCCCGGGTGAACAGTGACCTGATCGGCAAATTCGTGAATATCGCCTCGCGCTCGGCCGGCTTCATCACCAAGCGCTTCGACGGCAAGCTCGGCGGCATGGGCGATCAGACCCTGGCGCAACAGCTGCAGGGCGCCGCCAAGGCCATCGCTGCCCAGTATGAGGCGCGCGAATACGGCAAGGCCTTGCGCGACATCATGCGCCTGACCGATCTCGCCAACCAGTATGTAGACGAAAACAAACCCTGGGAACTGGCCAAGCAGGAAGGAATGGAATCCCGGCTGCACGAAGCCTGCAGCGTCAGCCTCAACCTGTTCCGCCTGCTCACCCTCTACCTCAAGCCGGTGCTGCCTAAGCTGGCAGCAGACGTGGAAGCCTTTTTCAACATCGCGCCGCTAACCTGGCAGGATGCGCAGACCCTGCTTCCAGTAGGCCACGCCATCAACCCCTACCAGCACCTGATGACCCGTATCGACCCGAAACAAGTGGAAGCCATGACCGAAGAAAACAAAGCCACCCTGGCTCCGGCAGCGGAGCACTCTCCTGCGCGCCATGCCGAGAAGCAAACACATGAAATCCAGCCGATCGCCGAAACCATCAGCATCGACGATTTCATGAAGATCGACCTGCGCATCGCCAAAATCGTCAATGCCGAACATGTAGAAGGGGCCGACAAACTGCTGCAGCTGACGCTGGACATCGGCGAGGGGAAAACACGCAATGTATTCGCCGGCATCAAATCGGCCTATGCGCCGGAGAAGCTGATCGGCCGCCACACCGTGATGGTCGCCAATCTCGCGCCGCGCAAGATGAAATTCGGTCTGTCGGAGGGCATGGTACTGGCCGCCAGCGGCGATGGCGGCCTGTACATTCTCAGTCCGGACGAGGGGGCCAAGCCGGGCATGCGGGTGAAATAAAAAAGGCGGCTCGAGCCGCCTTTTTTACGCCCCTTTTTTTCGATCAGGGCTTCACGTAGGCGTAGTGGTATTGCGATTGCAGCTTGGAAAGTTCCGCCACGCCCGAGGGCACAATTTGAGCTTCCGGCAACACTGTCTTGGAATCAATCTTGCGACTGACCAGTGTGTTGTTGCATACATCGAACGTCACGCCTTTTTTCTTCAGATCCTGGACAGTGATATCGTAGGGGTTCCCCTTGTCATCTCTAGCGCCTTCAAGCAGGAAATCGACACCTTTTCCATGGGTGACAATAACAATATGTGCTTGAGGATTGGCATCAAGATGGTTTTTGACGTTTCTCATCGCTGCGCCCGCCACTGTGGAATCGTTCATATGATAAACGACGTTCTCCGGAAACCCGGCCTCAGCCGACTTGCCTCCGGTTGAGGCACAACCCGCAAGACCAAACAAGCCAGATAGTGCGATCAGCAAGAACAAGTTACGCAAACGTACCATTTTTGTCTCCTCGATAATTATTATGATTTGGCAAAAGCCCATAACTACGAAACTTCTACAGATTGCTTTTTAACTCTAGTACCGTAAATTACGGATGTATATAGTACAAACGTACTCAATACACTGATTTTAATGCTTTTTTAGGATAACTGGATCTTGTTGGCCGGGTTGGCCAGACACCGGCAGATCAAAGGAAACTTATATAGTTACTGCTGATTTTTTACCAGCTTCTCGAATTCCGGGGCTGGAATCGGCCTACTGAACAGGTATCCCTGCATGCGGTTGCACTGGAGTTGCTTCAGGTAGTCCAATTGCTCCTGGGTTTCCACACCCTCGGCAACGAGTTCCAGCATCAGGCTGCGGGCCATGGCGACAATCGCCGAAACAATGGCGACGGCATCAACATTACCCGGAATATCCCGCACAAAAGATTGGTCAATCTTGAGGCAATCGATGGGGAAACGCCTGAGGTAGCTGAGTGAGGAATAACCGGTGCCGAAATCGTCCACCGAAAGAAATACGCCCATTTCTTCAAGTCGCTTCAATGTGCTGATTGCCGCTTCCGGATTCTGCATGATGTAGCTTTCCGTCAGTTCCAGTTCCAGGCAATCGGCAGTCAGGCCGCTTTCCTGCAAAGCCGATGCCGTCATTTCCACGATATCCTGCTGCTGGAACTGGCGTGCGGAAAGATTGACGGAGACCCGCATCCGGGCCATCCCGCCATCCTGCCAAGCCTTGTTCTGCCGGCATGCCTCGCGCAACACCCATGCGCCAATCGGCACGATCAGACCCGTCTCCTCGGCCAGCGGGATAAACTGCGCAGGGGAAACCATCCCCAACTCCGGATGCTGCCAACGCAACAGCGCTTCCATGCCGGAGATCCTCCCCGTTTCCAGGTCCACCTGAGGCTGGTAATAAAGATGCAGTTCGCTTCTTTCCAGCGCCTTGCGCAGACTGTTTTCCAGAGCCAATCGCTCGAAAGCCCTGGCATTCATATCCGAGGTAAAAAACTGGCAAGCGCTCTCCCCATGTTGCTTGGCGCGGTACATGGCGACTTCAGCGTTCTGAAGCAGGCCTTCCCTGGTCTGGTCATCGGTGGGATACAGCGTAATGCCGATGCTGGCACTAACGTAGATTTCCTTGTCGGCTACAAGGAAAGGCTGAGAGAGCACATTCAGAATTCTTGCCGCCACTTCCGCAGCCTCTTCGGGATGCCCTAAATTGGGCAGCAGGAACGCAAACTCGTCCCCGCCCCAGCGGGAAAGGGTATCCCCCACGCGCATGCAGGTAGCAAAACGGAGTGCAACTTCCTTCAGCAATAAATCACCTAGATCATGGCCGAGCGTGTCATTGATAATTTTGAATCGGTTAAGGTCGAGCAGCATCACCGCCATCAGATGTTCAGTATGGCTCGCCTGGGCGTGGGCCAGCACCTGTCCTAGCCGGTCGTGGAACAGCAACCGGTTGGGCAGGCCGCTCAGTGCGTCGTGATTGGACTGGTGCAGAAGCCGTTCCTCGAAGCGCTTGCGCTCGCGGATGTCACGCGCGATGGTGGAAAGGAATCCTTCATGACCATCGACACCTTCGTGGGCAATGATGACCTGAGAAACCGGAATTTCCGTGCCATCCCGGCTTAACAAGGTGGATTCGCCCTCCCACACCCCATTCTCGATCGCGAAGGGAATCGCCTCATTTCTGATTAATCCCCAGACCCATTGAGGATAGGCTTGCAGCATGGGCAACCCGGTCACGTCTTCCCCATCAGGGACGGCCAACATGCGTTTTCCCGCCTGATTCAGGTAAACGCGCCGGCCATCCAGGGTGGAAATACTGACAAAATCCGGCGTCGCCTCTAGAATACTGGACAACTGCTGCCTTTCATTCTGTGCCTTGACCATTTCAGTGATGTCGCGGCCGACCACCACCAAGCCCTTACGGCTACCATCAGGATTAAACAACGGCACCTTGATGACATCGAAAACCATGCTGCTGCCGCCCGGTCTCGGAATCACCTGATTTGAGCGCCTTGGCCCGCCATTGCGCCAGGCATCCTCGTCCGAGGCTGCATTGTTGTAAAAGGTCTCAGCGTAAAAATCGCTGAGCTCAGCCAGATCTGAATCTGTCTTTCCACGGAATGGCGTACCCTCGAGCTTGAGAAGCTTGAGTTTGAAATCGTTGGCTTCCAGCCAGCGACCATTGCCATCCTTGAAGCACACGATATCCGGCATGGCATTGATTAGCGTACGCAGCCGCTCTTCATTCTCCCGCAACGCCTTTCTTGCCTCCTGGCGTTCGGTCACATCATGAAACACCAGTACTGCGCCGATGACGGCCCCGTCCCGGCTGCGGATGGGTGCCGCCGAATCTTCAATGGATATCTCGCTGCCGTCCTGACGGATGAGGGTGGTGTGATTGGCAAGCGCGACCACCTCTCCGCTTCTCAGGCATTCCTCCACAGGGTTTTCCACTACCGCCCGGGTATACTCGTTGATCACGTTAAAAACCCGGCTCAACGGCATGCCTTGGGCATCGAGGCAGGCCCATCCACTCAACTTCTCCGCCACGGGGTTGAGATATTCGATCAAGCCTTTTTCGTCGGTCGTAATCACCCCGTCACCGATCGATATCAGGGTAACTTGGGCGCGCTCCTTTTCCTGCCATACCTGGCGTTCAGACTGACGCAGCCGTTTGTAGGGTTCCTGCACGCTGCTTACGAACACCGCACGGTAAATAAACACATACGCCAGAACCTTGTAGGCGTGGCCCATCAAATTGAAGATATCGGTGACACTGGAATAGAGCGTGAAGCATAGCTCGCTCAGCACCATGATGGAAACAGCCGCCAACAGGTAAACCGCATAATCGGGTTTAGATTTGCGCGACCCGACAAGAAAAGCACTCACTGTCAGAAGATGGATAAATACGATGAAGTATTCGCTACCGATCTTGAAGGGGGTTAATCCTTTTCCGTCGATAAAGGTTGCCGGCAAATCGCTTTCATGGAAGAGGATGACCCAATAGACTAACAGGGCAAAACCCAGGCTAGCGACCAGCACCACATAGCGCACCCACTTGAAAGGGAAAGGCTTCCACGGCAGAACAGCCACTGACAGCAAAGCCATGGCAGCCAGAAAGCGAGCCGCCAGCCAGAAATCGATTGCCTTCTGCGGGCCGGACAGCGTAACAAAATCCGGCATGCCAGCGTAAGACAGCATGTGGGCGAAATCCAGCAATCCCACCGCCAGAAAAGCGCATGAAAGCAGCACAATATTGATCGGGCGCTCAACACTGTACGCATTCCACCCAATACCGAACACCAGCACCGCCACTACAATGGCGAAAGTTTCCATGAAACTATGCAGTGGAAGATACCTGGAAAGGCCCTGAAAGGCGTGCGCTGGCGGAGCAAGCCAAACTGCAATAAAAAGCACTGCGAGAAAGAAAAACAGCCACCCAACCTGGCGCAGACCAAAGCCACCTGTTGACACGTTCAGAACGCCATCGACCGTTACCTCTTTCCCCTTTGTATCACCTGCAACTATCATTGTTCCACTTTCTGTAAGGGCTATGATTTAATCTGCCGTAAGAGGACATGCCCTCATTACCCTTTTTATTTATATGGATATTCTATGCTGCCGACTCTAAGGGAAGAGAATGAATTGTGCAACCTACCCGTTGACACTCGCTGATACAGATCAATGAATACCAGCCACCACCTGAGAATTTATGGCCATGTTCAGGGCGTATGCTTCCGCGAGTCCATGTACCGCAAGGCTCGGCAGCTCGGCATCACCGGCTGGGTCAGAAATCGCAGCGACGGCTCAGTGGAAGCAATAATTCAGGGAGCGCCGGAAGTGGTCAGCGCCATGATCGAATGGGCCAGGAGAGGGCCGGACATGGCGCAGGTAGAAGGGGTGGAAATCAGTGCGGGCAGCGGCGAGTATACCGATTTTGAGAGGCTGAATACTGCGTGAAGAGTGGTAAGCAACCGAGTTAGAACAAGGATCTAAGAATGCCCAGGTAAGCGACCGCATCCGGCCCACCCTCGGCGGGTGCCCAGGATGCCTTTTCTGCAGGCTCCAGTGCCTTATAGGGGCCGGCTTTGGCCTCGAAGAACAGGCTGCCAGACTCCAGGGCCACCAAGGAATGAAACACGCCATGAGGAATGTTCACCCCCACCGCCTCACCACCCGGAGCCAGAATTGCCGTCCCGGTCACTTTTCCTTCATGGTCGAAGAAAACGACACCGAACCGACCCGCGAGCGCGATGATGGACTCATCCTTGCTCGCATCCAGGTGGCAATGCGGCGGGATATATGAATCCGGTTCCATCGCATTGAGCAGTCGATGACTCGCTTCTGTCTCTGCGGCATGGAAATTGAAATTCTTGCGCCGACGCGACGCGGCCCGCGCTTCTGACGAAACGCGGTTGAATAATTCACGATTGATGATCTGCGGAATATTCATGCGAACAATGCTATCCATGCGTGAAAAAAGCAAAAAAAAAACGCGGTTCACCTAAGTGACCGCGCTTAAAATCCACCAAAAAAGGAGGATGGAGGAGACAACACCGGAACAACTCACAATTGATGAGTAATTCAAGTTATTAGAATTATCTAATATTCTCATATTATTTGCAACCATTAATTGAAGAATATTTAATGCACCTAATATTGAATGGCGGAATTCTCGCCACCGATGCAATCAGCCAACGACGCTAACAGATTGTCCTTGAGCTTCACACGCCAGCCTTCACCCAGTTCCAGCTCGCAGCTCGCCGTGGTGTTGCAATAGCCGATTCGCACCCTGCACCCTGCCTGATCCCGGTAGCCGGATAGAATTTCGCGTAATTTGTCCGTATTGGCGGGCGCCATGCACGACAACCGTAACAGCTTGGCGAAACGCGTACGCGCCCCAGCAAGGTCGAGCAAGCTTTCCGCAATCACACGAAATCCGCCGGAATAATCGTCCTTACTGACCTTGGCTTCAATGATCAGCAACTGGTCCTCCTTGAGAATATCCTTGTGCGCATCGAACAATTCACTGAACACTGAAACCTCAATGCGCGCAATCCCGTCCTCCAAGGAAATGAATGCCATTTTACCGCGCCGCGTCATCTGAGTACGAATGGCATAGATCACCCCCGCCAGCCAGACCGGCTGTTGCTGCGGCGCAATGTCGGAGAGTCGGGTCTTAATGAAGCCAGCGAGTTCCGCGCGATACGCATCGTAAGGGTGGCCGCTGAAGTAAAAACCCAGGGCTTTCTTCTCGTTTGTCAGCTGCTCAATCATTGGCCAGGGCTGCGCATCCACCATGGCATCGGGCCGACTTTCCGCACCGCCATCATCCATGGCATCGAACAGGCTGTTCTGGAGAATATCGCGGTTCTCCTGTTCCGCCGCTTCCATCGCCACGCCAACGCTCGCCAGCAGGCTCGCCCGGTTTTCGTTGAGGGTGTCGAATGCACCGGCGCGCACCAGGGACTCGATCACGCGGCGGTTGACGGTGCGCTTGTCCACCCGGCGGCAAAAGTCGAACAGGCTGGTGAACGGCCCGTCTTTTTCACGCGCCGCGACGATGACGCTGATCGCCGCTTCGCCGGTACCCTTGACGGCGCCAAGACCATAGCGGACCTCGGTCATGGAGACCGGCTCGAAACGGTAGCCGGAGACATTCACATCCGGCGCCAGCACCTTCACCTTGTTGACCAGGGTGTCCTCGTAGAACACTTTGAGCTGGTCGGTGTTGTCCAACTCTGAAGACAGCGTCGCCGCCATGAAGGCCGAGGTGTGGTGAGCCTTGAGCCAGGCGGTCTGGTAGGAAATCACCGCGTAAGCAGCGGTGTGGGACTTGTTGAAGCCATATTCGGCGAACTTCGCCATCAGATCGAACAGGCTGTTGGCGAGCTTCTCCGGGTAATCTTTCTTGAGCGCGCCCTCGACGAACAGGCTGCGATGCTTGTCCATCTCCTCCTGCTTCTTCTTGCCCATTGCGCGCCGCAGCAAGTCTGCCCCGCCCAAGGTGTAGCCGCCGATGATCTGGGAGATCTGCATCACCTGTTCCTGGTAGACGATCACACCGTAAGTCGGTGCGAGGCAGGGTTGCAGGTCAGGGTGAAAGTAGTCGATCGTCTGCTTGCCCTTCTTGCGCAGGATGAAGTCGTCCACCATGCCCGAGCCCAATGGCCCCGGCCGGTAGAGTGCGAGCACGGCAATGATGTCCTCGAAACGGTCAGGCTGGAGCTTGGACAACAGCTTCTTCATACCCTCAGATTCAAGCTGGAACACCGCTGTGGTGTTAGCCTTCCTCAATACCTCATACGCTGCCGGATCGTCGAAATGCTGGGTATCCAGGGGTTGATCGAAGCTCGGGTCGAGCTTCTTGATGTACTTGAGGGCAAGTTCGATGATAGTCAGGTTGCGCAGACCGAGAAAGTCGAACTTGACCAAGCCAACAGCCTCCACGTCGTCCTTGTCGAACTGGCTAACCACGTTGTCGGCGTTGGGCGGCTGGTACAGCGGGCAGAAATCGGTCAGCTTGCCGGGCGCGATCAACACACCACCGGCATGCATGCCAACGTTGCGTGTCAACCCTTCGAGCTTGCGCGCCAGAATAAACAGTTCGCGCACCTCCTCCTCGTTGTCGTAGCGCTCCTTGAGTTGGGGCTCCATCGTCAGCGCCTCGTCCAGCGAATACTGCTTGCCGGGCGCAGCCGGAATCAGCTTGGAAAGCTGGTCGCAGAAGTTGTAAGGCAGGTCCAGCACCCGCCCCACGTCACGCACCACCGCCTTGGCCGCCATGGTACCGAAAGTGGCAATTTGCGAAACGGCGTCCGCACCGTACTTCTCGCGCACGTATTCGATGACCTTATAACGGGTTTCCTGGCAGAAATCGATATCGAAGTCAGGCATCGACACCCGCTCCGGATTGAGAAAGCGCTCGAACAGCAGGGCATAGCGCAACGGGTCGAGGTCGGTGATGCCGAGACTGTAGGCAACCAGCGAACCCGCGCCGGAGCCGCGCCCCGGGCCAACCGGCACACCGTTGTGTTTACCCCAGGTAATAAAGTCAGCCACAATCAGGAAGTAACCTGGGAAACCCATCTGGATGATGGTCCCAAGCTCGATCTTGAGCCTGTCGGTATAGACGGGATACTGCTCAGCCCGCTTCGCCTCGTCGGGATAGAGCTCTTTCATGCGCTCTGCCAGTCCCTCCTCCGCCCGTTGGCACAGGTAGTCGTCCAGGGTCATCCCTTCCGGTACCGGGAACAGTGGCAGCTTGCTATTACCCAGTTCGACACTGAGATTGCAGCGCTTGGCGATTTCGACACTGTTGGCGAGCGCCTCGGGAATATCAGCAAACAGCTCAGCCATCTCCGCCTGGGTCTTGAAGTACTGCTGCTCGGTGAAGACGCGCGGACGCCGCTTGTCCGCCAGCATATAGCCCTCGGAAATGCACACTCGCGCCTCGTGGGCTTTGTAGTCATCGAGCGCAAGAAACTCGATCGGGTGGGTCGCTACCACTGGCAAGTGCAATTCCGAAGCCAGTCTCAGCGCGAGTCGCACATGGACATCGGCCTGGGGTAGTCCGGTACGCTGCAACTCGAGGTAAAACGCGCCGGGAAACAGGTGCTGCCACTCTGCTGCGAGTTCCTGTGCCTGCGTACGGTTGTCCTGCAACAACGCCTGGCCGACATCGCCGAAGTGCGCGCCTGAGAGCGCGATCAGGCCATCGCTGCCGCCGCCTTCGAACCATTCGCGGCGCACCTCCGCCCGACCGCGATGCTGGTTGCTGCGATAGGCGCGCGTGAGCAGATCGCACAGACGCAAGTACCCCTGCCGGTTGCGACACAGCAGAAGCAGGCGATGAGGCTGGTCGCGATTAGCCTCGTTACTGATCCACACATCGCAGCCGATGATCGGCTTGATGCCCTTGCCGCGCGCGGCCTGGTAAAACTTCACCATGCCGAACAGATTGCTGAGATCTGTCAGCGCCAGCGCCGGCATCCGGTCGGCGACGGCGAAGCCGACTGCGTCATTGATGCGCACGATGCCGTCGACAATCGAATACTCGCTGTGCAGTCGGAGGTGGATAAAGGAAGGGGCAATCATGATGGTATAATTTTACCATGATGATGAAGACCCCCGAACTTTTACTCCCCGCCGGCAGCCTGGAAAAAATGCGCTACGCCTTCGCCTATGGCGCGGATGCTGTCTATGCTGGCCAACCCCGCTACTCCCTGCGCGCCCGCAACAACGAATTTGGCCTGGAGGAACTGGGAACAGGGATCGCCGAGGCGCATGCACTGGGCAAGAAATTTTTTGTCGCCAGTAACCTGACGCCGCACAACGCCAAGCTCAAGACCTATATGGCGGATATGGCACCGGTCATCGCCATGAAGCCGGATGCCCTGATCATGGCCGACCCCGGCCTGATCATGATGGTGCGCGAGGCGTGGCCGGAAATCCCGGTACACCTGTCGGTGCAAGCCAATACCGTCAATTACGCTGCAGTGAAATTCTGGCAAAGGCTGGGCTTGACGCGGGTAATCCTGTCGCGCGAAATTTCCCTGGATGAAATCGCCGAGATCCGCCAGCAATGTCCCGACATGGAGCTTGAAGTATTCGTCCATGGCGCCCTGTGCATTGCCTATTCCGGTCGCTGCCTGCTATCCGGCTACTTCAACCACCGCGATGCCAACCAGGGTACCTGCACCAACTCCTGCCGCTGGGACTACAAGGTTCAGGAAGCGCAGGAAGACGCAGCGGGCGTGATCCGTGAAACCGAATTCGATTTCAACAAGGCCATGGGCGAATACGGCCTTACCGCTTGTGGCGACCAGCAACGCCACCCACTCGCCGACAAGGTATGGATGATCGAGGAAAGCAAGCGCCCAGACGAACTGATGCCGGTACTCGAGGACGAACACGGCACCTACATCATGAACTCGAAGGACCTGCGCGCAGTGGAGCATGTTGCCCGACTGGCTGAAATCGGCGTGGATTCCCTGAAAATCGAAGGGCGAACAAAATCGGCCTACTACGTGGTGCGCACGGCCCAGATTTACCGCCAGGCGATCGACGATGCCGTTGCGGGTCGTGAATTCAACACAGCACATTTGAGCGCGCTGGAAAACCTCGCCAACCGTGGCTACACTGATGGCTTTTACCAGCGCCACCATACCGTTGAATACCAGAACTATCTCACCGGCCAATCGGAAAGCGTGCGGCAGATGTATGTCGGCGACATCGTCGCCTATGACTCGACCCGAAAAATGGCGAAGGTGGTAGTAAAAAACCGCTTCGCCGTGGGTGACCGACTGGAACTCATCCATCCCGCCGGCAATCGTGAGATGGTGCTGGAACAAATCCTTAACCAGAAAGGCGCTTCCATAATGGAAGCCCCGGGTAGCGGCTGGGTGGTTCACATCCCGCTCAGCGACAATGTCGACAGAGCGATGCTGGCGAGGTTTATTTAATTTTGGGTGATTTACCCACCACGGCAACATTTCAGTAAAGTCTGAGAACGCTGACTAGCCTATAACATGCTAAAAAAAATTGCTGTTAAACATCTCCGGCTGGGAATGCATCTCCATGAACTTTGCGGTTCCTGGATGGAACACCCCTTTTGGCGCACCAAATTCCTCCTCAAGGATCCAAATGACATTCGTCTCATCATCGATAGCGGCATCACGGAAGTCTGGATCGATGTAAAAATTGGCCTCGATGTTGAACAAGGCATCGCGGCCTCTGAAACCGAAACCAAAGAAGAAGTGTCTGCCGAGGTCGATAAGGTCCTGATCCAGTCCGCTTCTCGCGACTATCCGGTCAAGCTGGTTTCGATGGCTGAAGAAGTGAAGCGAGCAGCCAAGATATGCGCCAAATCGAAAGAAGCCGTCGTCTCCATGTTTCAGGAAGTGCGCATGGGCAAGGCAATTTCCGCCGAGGCCGCGAGCGAACTGGTGGATGAAATTTCCTCCTCAGTAATGCGCAACCCTGGTGCGCTAATCAGTCTCGCACGACTAAAAACCGCAGATGACTATACTTATATGCACTCAGTTGCCGTCTGCGCCCTGATGGTGTCGTTAGCTCGCCAACTCAAGCTCGACGACAAGCAGACCCGTGAAGCCGGCATGGCCGGGCTATTGCACGATCTTGGCAAAGCCATGATACCCATGGAAATACTCAACAAACCGGGCAAGCTGACTGATGAAGAATTTGACCTCATCAAGACCCACCCGACAGAAGGCCATCGCCTGTTGGTCGAAGGGGGCTCCGTGGGTGAGGTTTCGCTAGACGTCTGCCTGCACCACCATGAAAAGGTTGATGGGCGCGGATATCCGCATCAACTGAAGGACGAGCAGATCAGTCTTTTTTCCAAAATGGGCGCCGTCTGTGATGTCTATGACGCCATCACCTCCAACCGCCCCTACAAGACTGGTTGGGACCCGGCCGAATCAATCCGCAAGATGACCGAGTGGTGCAACGGCCACTTTGACACGAAAGTCTTTCAGAGTTTCATCAAGAGCATCGGCATCTACCCCATCGGGTCGCTGGTGCGCCTCTCGTCCGGGCGCCTCGCGGTAGTGACCGAGCAGTCAGAAAAATCGCTGCTGACTCCGAACGTCAAAGTTTTCTTCTCAACCAAGGCTAATGCTTACATTCAACCCGAGGTGATCTATCTCTCTCGCCCCGGCACCACCGAAAAGATTGTCAGTCGAGAAGATGCAGCGACATGGGGGATAAAGAATCTCGATCAGTTTTGGACTGTGTAATTTCCTGCGCCAGTGCGAGTTACTGGGACTTAGAATATGAAGTTGAGTGAGTTGCAGCAAGCTCGACCAATAAGTTAGCCGGAATACTCAAGAATAAGCATTCTCCAGAATTGGCAAAGATAAAAAGGCCCAGGAATAAAACTGGGCCTTTTTATCTCCAGCCGCTTCGAATTCCGTCTGACTTTATCTGCAAACGATCATGAAGGCTAGACTTCACCCTCCGGCGTGGCGTAGATCTTGTGTATGCTGATATCAGCACCGTTGAACTCCTCTTCCGGGTCCAACCGTATCCCCACCAGCTTCTTGAGTAGTCCATAAACCACAAAACTGCCAACCAGAGCGATAGCTATACCCATCAGGGTACCTATCAGTTGCGCGGCAAAACTCACGTTGCCGATGCCTCCCAACGCCTTGAGACCAAATATCCCGGCTGCGATTCCACCCCATGCGCCGCACAGGCCATGCAGCGGCCAGACTCCGAGCACATCGTCGATTTTCCATTTGTTTTGGGTCAGGGTAAACGCCCACACAAACAGCGCACCCGCCACCCCTCCGGTAATCAGCGCACCCAATGGGTGCATCAGGTCGGAACCGGCACACACCGCCACCAGACCGGCGAGCGGTCCGTTATGCACGAAGCCGGGGTCATTCCTGCCCACCACCAGCGCGGCGAGAATACCACCGACCATCGCCATCAGCGAATTCACCGCCACCAGGCCACTCACAGCGTCTATGGTCTGCGCCGACATGACATTGAAGCCGAACCAGCCAACCGTCAGTATCCACGCACCCAATGCCAAAAATGGAATGCTTGAGGGGGGATGGGCAGCCACCATGCCATCCTTGGAATAGCGACCACGCCGTGCGCCAAGCAACAGCACTGCCGGCAACGCAATCCAGCCGCCCATGGCGTGTACCACCACGGAACCGGCAAAGTCATGGAATTCCGCCCCGAAAGTTCCTTTGAGCCAGTCCTGCACACCGAAGTGGTGATTCCATACGATGCCCTCGAAGAAGGGGTAAATAAAACCCACCAGAAGGAAAGTGGCCGCCAGTTGCGGATTAAATCTGGCACGCTCGGCGATGCCGCCGGAAACGATAGCCGGAATCGCCGCGGCAAAAGTCAGCAGGAAGAAGAATTTAACCAGATCATAACCGCTCTTCTGAGCCAGCACTTCGGCACCGGAAAAGAAATTCACCCCATAAGCGATGCTATAACCGATAAAGAAGTAAGCAATGGTGGAAATGGCGAAATCGACCATGATTTTCACCAGGGCGTTGACCTGATTTTTCTTGCGCACCGTACCCAGTTCCAGAAAGGCGAAGCCTGCGTGCATCGCCAGCACCATGATTGCGCCCAGAAGGATGAACAATACGTCGCTGCCAGTCTTCAGATTTTCCATCGTTACTCCAGAAATATAGTTTCACCCAAAAATAGCAATAATTGAGCCAGTATTGCATACCCCGTTTTGAAAGGAACCTTCCCTAACAGCACACTTAAATGGCGCACCAGTTTAGTGCAATTGCCCATTATGCGCCCCGTAATGGTGCTGAATTGAACAAGTAAATTGACAACATGCCGCCAGCTGATAGTATTAAAGCACGATGAATATATTGCTTTACCTTGATCGCAAAATCCGGATGCTTCCTGTTATTCAAGTGATGGCATTCTTCATTGTTTCCACGCTTTTCTGTCTGCCTGGTGCTCATGGCGGCACGGAATCAGACGATCCCATCAGCACACCCTCCGTGGTTTTCACCCAAGCCAAACGAAATTCTGTTGCAGCACTGAATATCCCTGCTGATCAGGGGGATAGCGCAAGAGCTGCAGCGCTGTCCGAGAAAGACAAGCGTTTTCGGACGCAGGCGATAATTTGGGGCGGAGCCGGAACCATTTTAGCCTACGGCGCCACCGTCTGGTGGAAGGATGGATCTTCCGGCCATTTCCGTACCACCAACGAAGGATGGTTCGGGCAGGACACGTATACCGGGGGGGCGGACAAATTGGGCCATGCCTATTCTACTTATGTGGGAACCCGCCTGCTTGCCAGTGCCTTCGAATGGGCAGGAAACGACCGGGACGACGCTGTCATCCTGTCGGCTGCAACAGTATTCGGTACACTGCTGGCGGTGGAAACCCTCGACGGATTCTCGGAACGATACAAGTTCAGCAAGGAAGATTTGATCATGAATGCCGTCGGCACCGGGCTGGGTCTATTGTTCGAGAAAAACAAGCGCCTCGACGACCTGTTCGATTTCCGCCTTCATTACTGGCCTTCCGGCGATGCGAAACGCCTCAACCAGGTCGGACCGGTCGGAGACTATTCGGGACAAACCTATTTGCTTGTTGCCAAGGCAACCGGCATACCGCAACTGAAAAACCATGATGTGCTGCGCTATTTCGAGCTGGCGGCGGGTTACGGTTCACGAGGCTTCGAGCCCAACGACGGAGTACCCGCACCTGACCGAAGTCGGCACGTCTACTTCGGCATTTCACTGAATATTTCGGAGATATTGAGGAACACGGTGTTTCGTGACACCTCAGAGAAAAGCCGCAGCCAACGGGTCACCGATACTGTCCTGGAGTATGTTCAGGTTCCCGGTACCGCTGTACTGGCCGACCACCGGCTTTAACCGTTATTTGGAATCGATATCCAGCCCGAAGCGGTGGGTATGGTTGATGACGTTGAGTAGCGGCTTGAATGGAATGCTCGGGCCGAACCTCTTGACGATCGCCATATATGGCAGATCAGGTCCGTTGGGATCGAACTGATATCGGCCGGAAGTCATATCGTCAAACATCTGGCGCAATTCCTTGTCCATCGCATCCACCCAAGGCAGGATCATGGTCTTGCGCTCTTCGTCATCCTCGACGATGGCGCGCAGCTCATCCACTTCATAAACCGCCTGGTGAACGAGGTCGATGTATTCATCTAAAGTTTTAGGGTTTTTCATAATGCCTCCTTGTCCTGCGGTAAAACGATTAAGGGGCGACCCGCAGGCCGCCCCCAAGTTGCTGCCATCAAGATGGTTATTCTTTACTTCTTGTTGGCAATTTCCTCTAGCTTGGTCGCACGAACCAGCTGGCCGTCCAGCGCGGCTTCCTGCGCGGTACCGCCGTAGGCGACAGTGATCAACTGAGAATAATACATCACCGGGATATTGAACTTGGTGCCGAAGCGCTTGTTCACTTCACCCTGGTAGATCTCTACGTTGGCCTGGCACAGTGGGCAAGGCGTGACGATCATCTCTGCGCCATGATCGTAGGCAGACTCGATAATATCCTTGATCTGCTTCTGGCTTTTTTCTGGCTCTGAGAAGGCCAGCGCACCACCGCAACAGGTCACCTTCTGGTCGTAAGATACCGCTTCACCACCCATCGCCTCGATCAGGTTATCGAGATACACGGGATTTTCAAATGATTCACCGGCAAGACCGAAAGGGCGATTAGTCTGACAGCCGACGTAACCGGCGAATTTGATGCCCTGCAGCGGGTTCTTTACACCCTTCTTCAGCTCATCGAAACCAAAATCCTCAACCAGCACCTCCGCCATATGGCGTGCCGCCTGATTGCCTTTATAGGTCAGACCCGCCTCGTTCAGAGCCGTGTTGGCATCAGCCAGCGTCTGCGAACTATGTGCCAGGCGCTCCTTGGATTCACGAGTGGAAAGCCAGCATGCAGCACAAGTTGCGACCAGATCCATGCCCGGGTTGTGCTGTTCAGACAGTGCCATATTGCGGGCAGACAGCGTGATGCGCGGCAACTCGCCACCTTCGGCATAGCCGATAGATGCACCGCAACAGTTCCAGTCCGGAATTTCTTTCAGTTCGATGTCCAAATATTTGCACATCGAATTTGTCGACTTCAGGTAGTTGTCTGAGGACGCCTTGGTTTGTGACGAGCAACCGGGGTAAAACGAGTATGTCTTTTTAGCCATCATTGACTCCTTAGGCGAAATTCTTGCGACGGTCTTCTATTTCCTTCGCTTTCTTCAGCATGGCATGGAAGCCGGTCTTGTCCTTTACGCCGTGTCCACCAAACAATTCCATCGGGTTCAGGCGCTTCGCCTTTACCATGCCCAGGCCAACACTCTGCATCGCCATGGCGTTCTTGACGCCCTGAGCAAAACCATCCTTGAAATAAATTCCAAGAGAAAGTTTCAGTTCGTTGACGCGGCCAGTCTGTGCCAGGTTGTTCCAGAACAGGGTGGCGAATTGCTGCGTCGGCTGGTTCTTGGGCGAAAGTCCCAGGCGGTGGGCATAGTTAGCCAAACCGTGCATGATGTGGGTGATCGGCAGCTTGCGCGGACAACGCACAACGCAGTTGTAGCAGGAAGTGCACATCCACATCGAATCGGATCTCAGGACTTCCTCGCGCTTGCCGGCGCGGATCATCATGAAAATTTCCTGTGGCGGATGTGCCCAGTGCGGGCCGAGCGGACACGAGCCGGCACACACACCGCACTGCATGCACATTTTTACCCATTCACCTTCCTCGACCATTTCCTCGACTTCCTTGAGGAAATTATTGTGATATTTTTCGCTCATTTGCCGCCTCCTAGAATCCCTTTAACGGGCTCATGCCGATTTCCTGGATCTTCGCCGCGTAATCGTTGATCAGTTGCGGCACTCGCTCGATGTCGGTAATTGCGACCTCAAAGGTGGCAACCCGCTCTTCTTCCAGCCCCATTTGCTTGAGCGTGTCGCCAATCTTGCTCATGCGGTAGCTGGCAAGCTCCGAACCCTTCACGAAGTGGCACTGATAGTCGTCGCCATGCTTGCAACCCATCATCATCACGCCGTCATAGCCGCTGCTTAGCGCATCGTTAATCCAGATGGTGTTGACAGAACCCAGGCAACGAACCGGAATAATACGCACGTACGCACTGTAAACGTTGCGGTTCATCGCCGCCATGTCGAGCGCGGGATAAGCGTCGTTTTCGCAGGCCAGAATCAGGATGCGAGGCTTCTCGGAAAACTCATCAGGAACGTCAACCGCTTTCAGCTGCGAGCCGACGGTATCAATCGAGTAGTTCTCGAAAGAGATCACGCGCACTGGACAGGCCCCCATACAGGTGCCGCAACGGCGGCAACGGGATTCATTGAACACCGGGAAGCGTTTTTCATCTTCGTCGATGGCGCCGAATGGGCATTCCACTGTACAGCGCTTGCACTGGGTGCAGCCCTCGAGACGCACTTTCGGGAAGCTCAGATCGCCCGAACGCGGATGGGCGGCACGGCCCAAACCGGCATTTTCGACCGCCTGGATTGCCTTCATCGCGGCGCCAGTGGCGTCTTCCATTGCCTGCACCATGTCCATCGGACGGCGCACCGGACCGGCGGAATAAATGCCGGTACGGCGAGTTTCGTATGGGAAGCAGATAAAGTGCGAATCGGTGAAGCCATACTTCAGCTGAGGCACGTCAGGCCCCTGACGATAGGTCAGGTTGAGCACGGAAATCGGCTGAACGGCACCCTCGGCCTGGGAGGCATTGTAAGCTTCCAGCAGGGAGTTATCGCCAGCTGCAGCGGCAATGTCTGCTTTCAGCTTGGTGTCAATATCAACGCCGGAATTCGGCACTTGACCGGTGGCCAACACCACCAGGTCGGCATTGTCGATGGCGGTCTGATCGTTGAGGATCAAGTCGTGGAAATTCACCTTGCACTGGTTGCCGGCGGCTTCAACACTGGAAACTTTGCCCTTGGTAAAAGTCACACCCTTATTCTGGCCGCTGCGGTAAAAATCTTCACCATTGCCGGGCATGCGCAGATCGGTGTAAATCACTACCGTATCGATGTCAGGATTGGCATCCTTGAAATACATCGCCTGCTTGACCGAGGTCGAGCAGCAGGAACCGGAGCAGTAAGGCAAATGTTTGCCGGTATCGTCCCGCTGACCGGCGCACTGGACGAATACTACGGTCTTCACTTCGCCACCGTCCGAGGGGCGCTTGATCACGCCACCGTTGGCTGCCTTGGCAAGCGCTTCCAGTCCGGCCTGGTCGACCACGTTCGCGGACTTGCCATAGCCGAGTTCGGGAAGGTTATTGGCATCGTACAGCGAGAAACCGGTGGCCTGAATAATGGCACCAACTTTCTCGGTCGTGGTAGAACCAGACTCAGTGCTGATCTCGATTTCAAATTGACCCGGGGAGCCGGCGGTCTTGCTGGTGATGGCGTTGAGGTAAACCTTGATATTGGTGTCGGCTGCTATCGCCGCGTCCATATCCGCCACTGGCGTATCTTGCGGCTCAGCATACGGCGACTTGCCCGGCGAACGCTTGTGCAACTTGGCCGCCCAACCGCCGAGGGCGCCGAATTTCTCCACCAGCACCACCTTGTAGCCAGCTTTGGAGGCCTCCAGCGCAGCGGTCATACCGGAAACACCACCGCCCACCACCAGTACGCTACGCTCGGTAACAGCAGCCGGATTACCCTCAGGCAGTGTCATTTTCTTCACTTCGGCGCAGCCCATGCGGATGTAGTCTTCCGCCATCTCCTGCGTGGTCTCGCGCGCTTCGTCGGTCTCCGGCTGGCACCAGATCACACCTTCGCGCAGATTGGCGCGTGACACAGCGACATCGGTGAAGCCGAAAGCCTCGGTTTTGGCGCGGCGCGAACAGGCGCCGATCATGACATGGGTAACGGCTTCGTTGGCGATGTCGTCGCGGATCATCTTGACGCCTTCAGCGTTGCACAGGAACTCATGCTCCCTGACCAGCGCGGCCTTACCTTCTTTTTTAGCCACACCGGCCAATGCGGCCGTATCCAGGCGATCGCCCAAACCACACCCCTGGCAAATGTAGGCTGCTACTTTCATATCTGCCATTTAATTAACCCTCCACTCTGGCAACACGGTTAACCACCTGAATTGCGCGCAAAGCGCTCGCAGTGGCGCTCTGCACCGCACGGTTCACGTCCAGCGGATTGGATGCACAACCCGCGCCGAAGAAAGCGTGGTTGGCCGGATCAGCCTCGATGAAACCACTCGAATCGGATACGATTTCTGCTGGGAGATTGGCGCCCGTAACGGACGGCTCCATACCCACCGCCAGAACAACCAGATCGTGAGGAGTGGCATAGCGGTGGTAACCCTCGGTATTCACGCCGTGCAGAATCACGTCGCCGGATTTCTCATCTTGGGTGACTTTGGCAACCTTGGACTTGATGAAGCTGACAGTCGGGTCCTTCAGCACTTTCTGGTAGAAATCCTCGAAGCGGTCTATCGCCCGGATATCGATGTAATAGATGGTGGACTTGCCCGCGTCACCGTAGGCTTCACGCACGTAGTTGGTCTGCTTCAGCGAAGCCATGCAGCAGATGCGCGAGCAGTGACGCAGATGGTTCTCGTCACGCGAACCGGCGCATTGGATGAAGGCGATGTTTTTCGCTTCCTTACCATCTGAGGGCCGCAGTATCTTGCCCTTGGTCGGACCATGAATATCGGCCAAGCGCTCGAACTCGACGCTGGTGATGACATTCGAGAAACGGCCATAGCCATAGGGTTGAATTTTCGCCGCATCGTAAGGCTTCCAACCGGTCGCCCAGATTACCGCCCCGGCCTTGAACTGGACGGTCTCTTCTTTCATGTCGAGATCGATCGCGCCATATTTGCAGGCGGCTTTGGCCTTGTCGGCATCGGCAGTGCCGATAATCGACGGGTCCAGCACATAGCGCTGCGGATAAGCCATTTTATGCGGCAGGTAAGCCGCCTTGGTCTTGCCAAGGTTGTAATTAAAAGCGTCCAGCACTTCGGCATCCACCGCCTTGGAGCACTCGCCGCAAGCGGTACAATTTTCGTTGACGTAGCGCGGAGCCAGCTTGACGGTGGCACTGTAATCACCTTCACCGCCGGTGATCGCCGTCACTTCAGCCATGGTCAGCACACGGATGCGCGGATTCTGTTTGAGACGACGCAAGTTGATTTCCAGACCGCAGGTCGGGTGGCACAGCTTGGGGAAATAGCGATAAAGCTGGGAAACACGACCGCCAAGGGCGGGGTTCTTTTCCACCAGCACCACATTCTTGCCGCACTCGGCCGCCTCCAGGGCGGCTGTCATGCCGCTGATGCCACCACCGACGACCAGAATGGTCTGATTGGTTGCAATAACGTCCGTCATCAGGTTACCTCCATCACGGATAAACAGGTTTGGCGACCATGTGCGCCTACACCGGTTGAAGCATTTAATTGGAATTCTTGACCGGATCTAATCTTACTCCCAATTGGAGAGCCAATCCACAGCGCCAGTCACATGAATATAATTGAATTTTCTTATGTTTAAATAGATTAAATCAATGTCAGACCGGAACTGGAAGAACTTCGAAGGTCATCAACTCCAGGTCACCCAGCACATAGGTAGGCGGCTTCCCTACTCCGCCGACCGTTCCCGGATTTACCATCCAGGTCTTTCCACCGCGGATATTCTCCACCCGCTCAATCGCGGAGCGATGGTCGTGACCGCAGCAGACCATGTCCCACTCACCGGTGCAGGCCAGGGCGCGGGCATAATGCGGGTAATGCACGATGAAAATGGCGCGGCCATGCAGGGTGATTCCCGCATCCTGGCCATAGAAGTGGATCAGATTCCCCGACTCGTGTGCCATGCGTGACAAGGTATACAGGTCGCCGGTGTTATTGCCGTAAATTACGTGTGCCGGCATGTCCAGCTTCTTGAACACGCTCAACGTATTGGCCGCAACAACGTCACCACAATGCAGCGCAGCAACGGCGCCACGCGCCTTGGCATCCTGCACGGCGGAAGCCAGTAGCGTACGGTTATCGTGACTATCGGAAAGTATGCAGATTTTCATAATTTTCGTGAGGAGCAAGGATAGAGAGAAGAGAAGGGTAAGGAGAAAAGGTCAAAGGCACATCTAACGCCTCACCCTCCCGCCTCACGGATTTTAGAACATCGGCTTGACAGCTGCTTCCTGATACCGCTTAACGCCAGCCAGGATCTCGGTCTTAGTCTCTTCCGCACCAACCCAGCCCTCCACCTTGACCCACTTGCCTGCTTCCAGATCTTTATAGTGCTCGAAGAAATGGCTGATCTGTGACAGCGTCAGCTCTGGCAAATCACGCGGCGACTCGATGTTGCGATAAAGATTGCACAACTTGTCGATCGGCACTGCCAGCAGCTTGGCATCCTCTCCAGCCTCGTCTGTCATCTTGAGCATGCCTACCGGGCGGCAACGCACCACCACGCCGGTAATCAGCGGTACTGGTGTAATCACCAGCACGTCTACCGGGTCGCCGTCATCAGACAAGGTATGAGGGATGTAGCCGTAGTTGCAAGGATAATGCATGGCTGTGGACATGAAACGATCCACGAACATGGCACCGGTATCCTTGTCTACTTCGTACTTGATCGGGTCGCCGTGCATCGGAATTTCGATGATGACATTAAAATCGTTCGGAAGATCGCGTCCGGAGCTGACTCGGTCAAGATTCATCTGGCTAACCTCAAAAAATAAAGCCGGCATTATACCGGCTTTATTTACAGCGACCTAACGGGCCTACTGGCCCGATTCAGGATTACAGCAGAGGCACAATCATCAGCGCAACAATGTTGATGATCTTGATCAATGGATTGACAGCAGGGCCGGCAGTATCCTTGTAGGGATCGCCGACGGTGTCACCGGTCACCGCTGCCTTGTGGGCCTCGGAACCTTTGCCGCCGAAGTTGCCTTCCTCGATGTACTTCTTGGCGTTATCCCATGCGCCACCACCGGTGGTCATGGAGATTGCCACAAAGATGCCGGTCACGATAGTACCGACCAGCACACCGCCCAGTGCTTGAGCACCCAGGGTCAGGCCGACTATCACCGGGACGGCGACAGGCAACAGCGAGGGAACGATCATTTCCTTGATCGCGGCCTTGGTCAGCATGTCGACGCAGGTGCCATATTCCGGCTTGCTGGTGCCTTCCATGATGCCAGGGATTTCCTTGAACTGGCGACGAACTTCAACCACCACTGAACCCGCAGCGCGACCGACCGCTTCCATGCCCATAGCGGCAAACAGATAGGGCACCATGCCGCCGATGAACAGGCCGATGATCACCATGTGGTTGGACAGGTCAAAGGTCATGGCAACCGCACTAGCGTCAGCAGCCAAGGCATTGACGTTCAAGGCGTGAGTGTAGTCAGCAAACAGCACCAGCGCGGCCAGACCGGCGGAACCGATAGCGTAACCCTTGGTCACAGCTTTGGTGGTGTTACCCACGGCGTCGAGCGGGTCGGTGATGTTGCGGATGTTGTCCGGCAAGCCGGCCATTTCTGCAATACCACCGGCGTTGTCGGTGATAGGACCGTAAGCGTCAAGAGCCACAATGATGCCTGCCATAGACAACATCGAGGTCGCGGCGATAGCGATGCCGTACAGACCTGCCAGTTCGTAGGCGCCCCAGATGGACAGACACACTGCGAGCACTGGTGCAGCGGTTGATTTCATGGAAACACCCAAACCGGCGATCACGTTGGTGCCGTGACCGGTAGTAGAAGCCTCGGCAATATGACGCACTGGGCTGAACTCGGTCGCAGTGTAATACTCGGTAATCCACACCATGGCCGCGGTCAGACCCAGACCGATCAATGCAGCGAAGTACAGGTTCATCGACGAAACCAGCTTGCCGTCTATCATCACCCCCTCGCCCAACATCATGGTGGTGATGGGATAGAAGGCAATGGCCGCCAATACGCCGGAAACAATCAGACCGCGATACAGCGCGTTCATGATCTTGCCGCCTTCACGCGCCGTAACGAAGAAAGTACCGATGATGGAAGCGATGATCGAGAAACCACCCAGCACCAGCGGATAAATCACCGCCTCGGGGGAACCGGTAATCAACAGTCCACCCAGAAGCATGGTGGCGATGATGGTCACGGCATAGGTTTCGAAAAGATCTGCGGCCATACCGGCGCAGTCGCCAACGTTGTCGCCAACGTTGTCGGCAATCACCGCTGGGTTACGCGGGTCGTCCTCGGGAATACCGGCTTCGACCTTACCCACCAGGTCGGCACCGACGTCAGCGCCCTTAGTGAAGATGCCGCCGCCGAGACGAGCAAAGATGGAAATCAGCGAGCCGCCGAATGCCAGGCCCACTAGAGCGTGGGTTGCTTGGGAGGTGGTAGCGCCCATCGACATAGTGAGGAAAGCGTAATAGCCCGCCACGCCAAGGAGACCCAGACCAACCACCAGCATGCCAGTGATCGCGCCACCTTTGAAAGCTACGTTCAGGGCGGCATTAAGGCCATCCTTGGCGGCTTCCGCGGTGCGCACGTTGGCGCGTACCGACACGTTCATGCCGATATATCCTGTCAGCCCAGACAGGACTGCACCGAGAACGAAGCCAACAGCGGTTTGCCAGCCCAGCGCAACAAAAATAGCCACCAGCAGAATCCCGCCGACGATAGCAATCGTAGTGTACTGCCGGTTCAGATAGGCCTGAGCCCCTTCCTGCACCGCAGCGGCGATTTCTCGCATGCGATCGTTGCCTGTCGGCAAGCCCAAAATCCACTTAATCGAAACCGCTCCATATAGAAGCGCCGCAATTGCACATAACAGTGCAAACCCCAGACCACCTGACATAATTACTCTCCCCAAGTTAAGCCGACCGATCAAGGCCGGCCAATCGCCCTAAAGCCAAACATCCCAACACCCAAACCCAAAAACACCCACAAAAACTGATCTATATCAAATAACATTCATCCAGGAATCAGCTTTTTGTCCGGAATAATCCCACAAAATACATTCGATCATCTACGCACTCGGGAAAGAACCTGCCACTGAGCCGGTAAAACGGTTTGTTCAGCAGCAAGTTCATTCTTTACCCCAGGACTTAAAGCTTGAATTCGGCCAGCTTCTTCGGTACCGCTACATTCTTGAGCCGAACATATTGTGGCAGACCATCCTTATAAGGCGGGTAGTCCTCGCCCTTGATCAGCGGTGCCAGATATTCACGGCACTTTTCGGTAATGCCGAAGCCATCCTTGGTGATGAAATTTTTCGGCATCATCTTTTCGACGTTGGCGACCTTGCTGAGCTGCGCCATACCAACTTTCCACTTGTAAGGCGCATTCGACACACGGTCGATAGTAGGCATCACCGAGTTGTGGCCCTTGAGCGCAAATTCGACTGCCGCCTTACCCATCGCATAGGCCTGATCCACGTCGCTCTTCGAAGCGATGTGGCGAGCAGCACGCTGAAGGTAATCGGCCACGCCCCAGTGGTACTTAAGGCCAAGACCTTCGCGAACGATGTTAGCCACTACCGGCGCAACGCCACCAAGTTGAGCATGACCGAATGCGTCCTTGAGGCCTTGGTCGGCAAGGAACTTGCCGTCGGCATTCATTACACCTTCGGACACCACTACGGTGCAATAGCCGAATTTCTTGACTAGCTCGTCCACGCGGGCAAGGAATTTTTCTTTATTAAATGTCACTTCCGGGAACAGAATCACGATCGGCTGCTCGGCGTCCTTGGTAGAAGCAAGTCCGCCAGCTGCAGCGATCCAGCCTGCGTGACGACCCATCACTTCGAGCACGAACACCTTGGTCGATGTCTTGCACATAGAGGCCACGTCAAAGGTCGCTTCCAGAGTGGAGACAGCAATGTATTTGGCAACAGATCCAAAACCAGGGCAGTTATCGGTGATCGGCAGGTCGTTGTCCACGGTCTTCGGCACATGGATGGCCTGGATCGGATAGCCCATCTTTTCCGAAAGCTGCGATACTTTCAGACAGGTGTCGGCGGAATCGCCTCCACCATTGTAGAAAAAATAGCCGATGTTATGCGCCTTGAACACCTCGATCAGGCGCTCATACTGGAGCTTGTTCTCTTCCAGGCTTTTCATCTTGAAGCGGCAGGAACCGAATGCACCGGAAGGTGTGTGGCGCAATGCAGCGATGGCTTTGGCGGTATCCTTGCTAGTGTCGATCAGGTCTTCGGTCAACGCGCCGATGATACCGTTACGGCCGGCATAAACCTTGCCGATTACGTCCTTGTGCTTGCGCGCAGTCTCGATCAAACCGCAGGCGGATGCATTGATCACCGCGGTCACGCCACCGGACTGGGCATAAAAAGCGTTCTTCTTTGCCATATCTTTAGACTCCCTCAATTATTGATTCTGTTGACGCTTCGCGTCGTGGTCGGCCTGGAGCTTGAGTACGGTTACCACGCAATCCAGCAAATCATCGTATTCCGCCTTGCCGGTACCGTACTGCTCGCGCGCCGAGTAAAAGAACTGACAGCGGAAACGATTATCGCCCACCTTAGATACCACGAAACCGGCTCCCTGCTCCTTCCACACCATCGCTGGACAATGTGTCAACTCCATCACAGCAGGATCCAGACGCAACTCGACGTCCGCCAACTGCACTTCCACCGGCTTGCCGTAGCGCTCCCTGAGGGTAGCCTCGACCATCCACAGCTCGGAATCGGTGATGTTGGGGACGCCGCTCATGCTCTATCGATTAACCCAATGCAGAAAAAATCGAGTCACGGATCTGGTCAACTTTACCCATACCGGAAACCTTGACGTATTTAGGTGCGCCTGCAGCACCCGCAGCGGCCCAATCAGAGTAGTACTTCACCAGCGGCTCGGTCTGTGCATGGTAGATATCCAGACGCTTCTTCACGGTTTCTTCCTTGTCGTCGTCGCGCTGAACCAGATCTTCGCCGGTTACGTCGTCCTTGCCTGCCACCTTGGGCGGATTGAAGATGACGTGATAGGTGCGGCCAGAGGCCAGGTGAGCACGACGGCCAGACATACGTTTGACAATTTCTTCGTCAGGAACATCGATCTCGACCACATAATCGATCGGCACACCGGCGGCCTTCATTGCATCAGCCTGAGGAATGGTGCGCGGGAAGCCATCGAACAGAAAACCTTTGGCGCAATCCGCTTCCAGGATGCGGTCTTTGACCAGACCGATGATGATTTCGTCCGACACCAGACCACCCGCATCCATGATCTTCTTGGCAGCAACACCCAGCTCGGTGCCGGCCTTGACTGCAGCGCGCAGCATATCGCCAGTAGAAATTTGCGGAATACCGAATTTTTCCTTGATGTAAGTCGCCTGAGTGCCTTTGCCGGCGCCAGGGCCGCCCAATAGAATTAAACGCATAAAACCTCCAATTGTCGTGTGTTTGTGGTTGCCCGGGCGCATGCCCGGCCAAATAACTTTTTACCCAGCTTGTCGTCAAGGATATTCAAAAACGCTAACATATGCACATTCAAATTTTGTATCCACCCATAAATCTAGTTAAGAAGCCTCCTCACTCTTTGCAGATCCTCCTCGGTATCAACGCCCGCAACGGGTGCCTGCTCAATCACGGCAACACCTATGCGGTAGCCATGCCACAACGCACGCAACTGCTCCAGCGCCTCGAACTGCTCGATCGCGGCAGGTTGCAGCTGCTTATAAATTTTCAGGAACGAAGTGCGATAGGCATAGATACCGATATGGCGATAGGCCGGCAATCCCGCCGGAAATTTTTCGGGCGCAACGGCGAACGCATCGCGCGGCCAGGGAACCGGAGCGCGACTAAAATACAACGCATGGCCATCACGGTCAGTCACCACCTTGACGATATTCGGATTGAGCAGGTCGGAGCTATCATGAATGGCGTGGCTGGCGGTCGAAATCGCCGCCTCGGGATGGTCATAAAGATGTTGCGCCACCTCACGGATAAGCGACGGTTCGATCAGCGGTTCATCGCCCTGTACGTTGACCACGATCTCGTCGTCACCCCAACCGCGTTGACTTGCCACCTCGGCAATGCGATCAGTGCCGGAAGGATGATCGGGTGAAGTCATACAGACTTGGTGACCACCGGCGCGCACGACGTCGGCGATGCCCTGGTGATCAGTCGCCACCCAGACTTCATCAGCACCGCTCTCCAGAGCACGTTCGACCACATGCAGCACCATCGGCCGGCCGCCGATGTCGAGCAACGGCTTGCCGGGCAGGCGGGTGGAAGCGAAGCGGGCGGGGATGACGACTTTGAAGTTCATGAGAGCTTATTTACCGCAGAGGATCAAACCTCTTCCTCGGCCGGCAACTTGCGCGCCTCATCCTCAAGCATCACCGGAATGTCATCACGAACCGGGTAAGCCAGTCGGCAGGGCTTGCAAACCAGCTCCTGCTCGGGCTTTTTGTAGACCAACGGCCCCTTGCATAACGGGCATACCAGAATTTCAAGCAGTTTGGCGTCCATCAATATCCTTCAATTTTTGTAGTACTGTCTGTCCGAAAGCCGGTGGCAAAACAGCTTCCACCGCCAGAGCCCAATAGCGTTCGTCGGCGAAACCGGCACATTTAACCGCATCCTTCTCGGTCATCAGCAAGGCATCGGCATTTTCGTAATCCAGATCCTGCGGCCGAAAGACGCAGTGATCAGGGAAAGCGTGTTCCTCGAACGCCAACCCAAGACCACGCAAATGAGTAAAAAACCGTTGCGGATTACCGATGCCAGCCACGGCATGAAGCTTCTTGCCACTAAAATCGGCCGCAAAAATATTCAATTCCTGATTGAGCAAATTATAGAACACTCCGCCCTGGAGACTCATTTCGAACTCGTTGCGCAGGTGCATGGCCGCCTTCGGGCTACCACCGTTCACCACCACCGCATCCACCGACCCGAGTCGAGAAACGCCTTCACGCAGTGGCCCTGCAGGCAATAGCAATCCATTTCCGAATTTGCGATCCCCATCCACAACCACGATTTCCATATCGCGGCCGAGGCGATAATGCTGCAGGCCATCGTCGCTCACCAGCACATCACACTCCGGATGCGCACGCAGTAAAGCATTTCCTGCAGCCACCCGGTCTCGACCAACCCAGACCGGGCAACCGCTTTTTTTTGCCAGCAACAGAGGTTCATCGCCCGCAACCGCCGGATCACTGCGGACATCAACCCCCACTACGCCACCTGTGCCGCCACCGTAGCCGCGGCTGACAACGCCGGGATGGTAGCCGTGTTGCCGCAAAAAATCAGCTAACCATAGTACCAGCGGAGTTTTTCCGGTACCACCGACACTGATGTTGCCAACCACGATCACCGGCACCGGCAATCGGATAGCGCGCAGCAACCCAACGCGGTAAAGCCCTCGACGCAGCGCCACAACCAGCCCGAACAAAGCGCTCAGGGGAAGCAACACAACCTGCCACGGCGTTAGACTGAACCATTGTCGCTGGAGCCAGAGCATATTATTCGGGGTTGAGCGCCAGACCCAATCCCCGCCTATTTTTCCAGCTTCGCCTGGGTGGCAAAAGTGATGTGGCTGTAGCCCGACTGGCGCGCGGCCTCCATGACGTTCACCACCGCCTGATGGGTCGCCTTGGCGTCGGCATTGATGATAATTACCGGATCCGGCTTATCCCCTGCAGCACGGCGTAGTGCCAGGCTGAGAGCTGCAGCATCGGCATCAGCCACGGCTGAACCGTTGACCACGTAACGTCCGCCGGCGTCCACTGCTACGTTGATGGCAGCGGGCTTGTCGGCCGGCTTCTCCGCCTCGGCGGTGGGCAGATTGATCTGTAATTCAGCAATCTGGGAAAAAGTGGTGGTGACCATCATGAAAATCAGGATCACCAGCAGCACGTCGATCATCGCGATCAGATTGATCTCGGGGTCATCCTTGGCCCTGCCGCGCTGAAAATTCATGTTCAAACGCTCACTTCCGCTGGCCGTGGACGATATGCACCAGCTTGATCGCTTGCTGCTCCATTTCCAGCACCAGCGCTTCGGCGCGGGCGCGGAAATAGCGGTAAAAAATCATGCTGGGAATCGCCACGATCAAGCCCATGGCGGTATTGTACAGCGCCACCGAAATACCGTGGGCGAGTTGGGCGGGGCTGCCGCCGGTGGGGGTGAGGGCGCCGAAAATTTCCACCATGCCGATCACCGTACCAAGCAAACCGAGCAGCGGGCTCACCGAGGCGATGGTTCCAAGCGTATTGAGCGAAACCAGGAAAGACATGCCATATTTCAGGCGAGGCTGCTCGATTTCATGGGCAACATGCCGACCGGTTTCCTCGATCTCTTCCTGCATCACTTCGCGCGAACTCTTGGCATTCTTTAACCCGGCCGCAAAAATCTGCCCCAGATAGGAGTGCTTCTCCAGTTGCGCCAGCCTTTCGGCGTTCACCGCACCCTGCTTGATCCATTCCTGCACCTGGACGAGCAAATTTTTGGGGGCAATCAGGTTGAATGTCCACAAATGCCAACCGATGATCGTCAAGGAAATAACCGATGCAATTATCAGCGGCCAGATCGGCCAGCCCGCTGCTTGAATAATGGATAACACTCGCCCTTCTCCCTTATAATTCTGGTATTTCTAAAACGCCCGTAACTTTAGCCTGCCACAGTGTTTTCAGCAAGCCCGGTCAAGTAGCGCATCAAGAAAGAGGTTTAACTTATTGTCGTAAAAACCCTTTACCGACTATCCACAAAGATTGTGGATAACTCTGTGGGCAAGTTGTATGCATTTACCCTAACTTGCCCGCAGGAAAAGGTTTTTTTACGCAGGTTAAAATTTAACCTTCTGTTTTATTGTTTAAAATCAATTAATTATAAAATATACAATGGGCTTATGGTGATAGCAATTTGTTACACCTGCATACGCCAAGCTTGTGGATTAATGTAGAATGGAAAAATGCATTTCGCCCCAGCACTTACAGACGAATCTCCGGTCCTCAGCGTCAGCGAACTAAACCGCCGCGCGAAACAGTTGCTGGAGAGAAATTTCCCGCTAATGTGGATTTCCGGTGAAGTCTCCAACTTCATCGCTGCTGCGTCTGGCCACTGGTATTTTTCCCTCAAGGACGGCAACGCCCAAGTGCGCTGCGCGATGTTCCGCCACAAAAGCCAGTATCTCGACTGGCAGCCGCGCAACGGCGACCAGATCGAAGTGCGCGCCCTGGTCACCCTGTACGAACCGCGTGGCGAATATCAGCTTAACGTCGAAAATATCCGGCGAGCCGGGTTGGGAGCGCTGTACGAAGCCTTCGGAAAGCTCAAGGATCGCCTGGAACAGGAAGGACTGTTTGACGAAGCATGCAAAAAACCCCTGCCACCCTTTCCCGGACAAATCGGCATCGTCACCTCCCCTGCCGCCGCCGCACTGCGCGACGTACTCACTACACTGCGGCGGCGCATGCCATCGATCCCGGTCATCCTGTACCCCACCCCGGTGCAGGGCGAAGGCGCCGCGGCAAAAATCGCCGATGCAATCCGCACTGCCGCCAATCGGTCTGAATGCGATATCCTGATCGTCTGCCGTGGCGGCGGCAGCATCGAAGACCTGTGGGCTTTCAACGAAGAAATCGTCGCGCGGGCGATCCATGCCTGCCCCATCCCGGTGATCAGCGGCATCGGCCACGAAACTGACTTTACCATCAGCGATTTCGTTGCCGACCAGCGTGCCCCCACGCCGACTTCAGCGGCGGAACAAGCCAGCCCCAACCGAGTCGATTTGCAGAACCGGATCGAGGCCATGCACGGCCGCCTGAACCGTCATCTGCGGCAGAAGCTGGAACAGCGCATGCAGCAGGTGGACTACCTGTCGCGACGACTAGTTCATCCTGGCGAAAAACTGAACGCTCGACTGACCCATCTGACCCACCTGAACCAGCGCCTGAACAACAACGCCGGCCATGCTCTCGCAGAACGTGAATGGCATTTGCAGAAACTGGCTCACCGCCTGGCGGCAGCCAAACCAGATATCGCTGCACACGAAGCACGGCAGCGCGACTTGGTGAGACGCTTGCAGCTTTCCATGGTTCACCGGATGCAGGAGTACCAAACTGGGCTGCAACGACTGCAGGCCAATCTCTTCCACCTCAATCCGCAGTCGGTGCTCGACCGCGGGTTCAGCATGGTGCGCTCGACCGACGGGAAAATCGTCTACGACAGCAAGGAAATAGAAGTGGATGAAGCGCTTTCCATCACCTTCGCACGCGGCAATGCCGCAGCCAGAGTAATGAGCAAGGAAGACGGCCGATGAACCTGAAGTTCTGGAAAAAGAAAAAAACGCCTGAGGAAAGTGACAATAGCGCTGCAGATGAAACCATCGTCGCCACGGAGGCCGAACCGACTCCGGCAAAACCAGGCTTTTGGGCGCGACTGAAAAACAGCCTGTCGTCATCGCGCAAGAAAAGCGAGCCGGAGAAGGAAGAAGAGCCAGAGCCCTCCGCGAGGCACATGAAAGATAAGCATCAGGATGAAGAGTCTGAAGCGCCACCTCCCAAGTTGGGCTTCCTGGCTCGACTTAAAAAACTCCTGTTGCCTTCACGTAAAAAGAACAAAACCGAGGACGCAGAAAATCCAGAAAACCCCAGATCTTCGGCCAAACGCACAGACAGGAAACATCCGGATGAAGAGCCGGAACCCACCGACATCCCCGCAAAAAAACCCAGGAAACGGCTAGTGATAGCTCTGGCACTCCTGATTCCGCTGGCTGCCGGCGGAGGTTTTTTTGCTGCAACTAAATTATTGCCGCCGCCAGCACACCACGAAGCACCGCCAGCTATAAACGCGGCATCACAGGAAGTAAACACTGACGGGCAACCCGCACCTGAGCCGACCGAAGCAGCAGAGCAAACGGCGCAACCGGAAACCGAGCAACCTCCGACCGAACCTGCGCCACAACAGGAAAACAATGCCACGGCACCCGTGGCAGAGGCTCCCTTACCTCCAGAGGAAGCGCCTGTCGCCGAAGTTCCGACCGAGGAAGACGTCCAGGCGCAAATCGAAGCAATGAAAAAGCAAAATCAGGAAATGCAGGCTCAAATCGATGCGCTAAAAAAACAGCCCGCTACCGCAAAGCCGGCAAGACCCGCCGCCACGCCCCGGGAGGGCGTGCTGATCATCAACGGCAAGAATGCCAAAGAAAGCGTCCGGGGACTCAAGGAAGTCATCGAGGGCATGAATGCCGCTTCAGGTGGACAAAATACCGAGGGGCGCTAGCGCAACTCTGTGTTTTCCGTAGTAGCCGTTTATTTCGAAGCAGTGATATCAAGCAACTAACAAAAAAGAACTGTCGCCCGTTCAAAACTTCAATATGCCATTAACACAAGCGTGGCCACTCTTTGGCAAACACTTTCATCCAATCAACAGCCGGCACGGCCACGTAAAATTGGAGCTGCATGCTTGCGCTTAGACATCATGGCTACTGGAGAACCCTGCTAGCACTCCTGTTGACGATGGCTGCGGGTCTAATACAAGCGCAACCGTTGGTGCTCACCGAATTGCCGACTGGATCGCTCGGCACTTGGGCAAATCTGCTCATAGAAGACGGGCCGCCACTGAGCCTGGAACAAGCTCAAGCCCGTCAACACGGGGGCCTGTTTCATAAGGACAACCGGACGGTGCTAACCTACGGTATCGGCTCCCGCCCACGCTGGATCCATCTGGAGATTTTTAACCCGACTACCGATTCATTACCCTTCCGGTTAGTAACAGGGACAACCTGGACTGACCGACTCAAGCTGTTTGTCGTGCATGACAATCAGGTAACCTCCAGTTGGCAAACGGGGGATGACCATCCCAAAGCACACGGACTCACCCCGGGGATAGGCTTCACCTTCACGGCAAGTTTTGCTCCGGGGCGCAGTGACCTGTACTTGCGAGTCGAATCGATCGATCCGCTGGTGCTCCCGATCGAATTGATGACAGAGGAGCAAGCACTATCAAGCGAGCGGCTGGTGCATTACAGCTATGGCTTCATTTACGGCTTCCTGATTGCCCTGTTAGCCTATAACGGCATGCTCTTCATCGGATTGAGAAAACGTAGCCACCTCTATTACTCTCTGTACCTGGTAAGCCTCATTCTGCTCAATGTTGCCTATACCGGGCATGGCAGCGCTTGGCTGTGGCCGGATTATCCACTACTGCAACGCTATATGATCCTGTTCCTGATGGTGCTATATGGCTGTTGTGGACTACTTTTCGCCAGCCGTTTCCTTGCGCTGGCGGAACATGCACCGCGTGTGTTGCGGCTGGTACGCCTGAGTGCTGTATCGGGATTGAGCCTGATTGCATTGTGCATCATGGCGGGTAGCCAGCTAGGCGCAGCACTGGTGGCTTTCAGCTTCATATCATTGTTCACTCTGGGCATGGTTCTGCTCGGCATCCTCACCATTCGCCATGGCCGGATGGCTGGCCGCTACTTTCTCGTGGCGACACTTTTCGGCATGGTTGGCGCGGCCTCCACCACCCTTGCCGTATGGGGCTGGCTCCCATTTAACTCATTGACTTATCACGGACTTGAGTATGGCGCCATCATTGAAGCAACGCTTCTGGCACTGGCGCTGGCCCACCACTATAACGAAATGACTGCGAAGCTTTCCAGGATCACCTTATCGCGCGACGTATTATCCACAGAGGTTGCCGAACGCAAGCAGGCCGAAAAAATGCTGCGCAAAAGTGAAGAATCCCTCAAAGAATCGCAGAGCATCGCAGGCTTGGGCAGTTATGTTCTGGACATTCCCACTGGACGGTGGAAAAGCTCGGACGTGCTTGATCAGTTGTTGGGTATCGACGAAGCATATGAACGCTCTTTACAGGGATGGGTTGCTTTGACCCTTCCAGATGACCGCTCGATGATAGAAGACTACTTTAGCAATGAAGACATTGGGCCGGATAAGGAATTAGATAAGGAATACCGCATTCTCCGTCACAACGACCATACCGAACGCTGGGTTCACGGGTTGGGCAAATTGGAATTTGATGCCCAAGGTAACCCAGTAAAAATGCATGGCACGATTCAAGACATCACCGAGCGCAAGCAAGGCGAGACAGAACTTCGCATCGCCGCCACCGCTTTTGAATCGCAGGAAGGCATGGTCATCACCGATGCCAACAGTGTGATTCTGAGGGTCAACCGCGCCTTCACCGAAATCACGGGCTACACGGCTGAAGATGCTGTGGGCCAGACACCGCGCCTGCTCAAATCCGGCCGGCACAATGAGGCCTTTTATACCGAAATGTGGTCAAGCATCAAGCGTACTGGGAGCTGGCAGGGTGAAATCTGGGACCGGCGAAAAAATGGTGAAATCTATCCCAAATGGCTGACCATCACCGCAGTAAAATCAGACGATGGAACCATTACCCACTACGTTGGTGCACATACCGACATCTCCTCGCGAAAGGTTGCGGAAGACGTGATCAAGCGTATGGCCTTCTACGACCCACTGACCCAACTGCCTAACCGGCGGCTGCTCAATGACCGCTTGAGCCAGGCCATGGCTGCCAGTACGCGTAGTGGGCACTATGGTGCACTGATGTTCCTTGATCTGGACAACTTCAAACAGCTAAATGACACGCATGGGCATAGGGCTGGCGATTTGCTGTTGATTGAGGCTGCGAATCGTCTGAATCATTGTGTGCGCGAGATGGACACAGTGGCGCGCTTCGGCGGCGATGAGTTTGTCGTTGTGCTAAGTGATCTGACGGCTGATAAAGCCGAATCGGCTTCACAAGTTAAGATCGTTGCAGAAAAAATCCGTATTACCTTATCGGAACCCTATCTGCTGAACATCAGCCACGATGGAAAGGCAGACACCATGATCGAGCATCACTGCACCGCAAGTATCGGCGTGGTCATGTTCATCGACCACGCAGGAAGTCAAGACGACATCCTGAAGTGGGCTGATGTGGCGATGTATCAGGCGAAAGAGGCGGGGCGCAATTTGATTCGGTTTTATAATTCGACAGCTAGCAAATCCACATAGAAATCGAAACCGTTCTGGACAAGACACACTAGCCATTTGCGGGCCACCTGCCGCCGACTACTCTTTGTTTATAGCTTCCCGCGGAGCCAGTCGAAAACCGCATCAGTCAAGTTTCTCTCCAGGCAATCAAACTCTGTTATCCCCTCCATGCCACGCAGCCAAGTCAGCTGCCGTTTCGCCAGCTGGCGCGTGGCGGCGATGCCTTTCTCGCGCAACTCGGGCAAATCGAATGCTCCATCCAGGTACTGCCAGGCCTGGCGGTATCCGACACAGCGCATCGACGGCAGGGAAAGATCAAGCGCATCATTCCGCCTCAATTTTTCCACCTCTTCGATCAGGCCCTGCGCCAGCATAGCGTCAAACCGCTGGGCAATGCGCTGATGCAGTACGGCGCGATCACCCGGCAACAAAGCCAGGGCGTGGACGTGATAAGGCAGGTCGGCCACAGCTTCCTTTTCGAGCAGCGAAGACATCGTCTGGCCGCTGAGTATGCACACTTCCAGGGCACGCTGGATGCGCTGCGCATCGGCGGGATTTAAGCGCGCGGCAGTGACCGGGTCGAGCCGAGCGAGTTCCGCATGTACTGCGGCCCAGCCACGCTCTTCGGCAATGGCATCGATGCTTGCACGGGTGGCCGGATCGGCTTGGGGCAAGTCATTCAATCCTTGCCGCAGCGCCTTGAAATACAGCATGGTGCCGCCCACCAGCAAGGGAATATGGTCGCGTGCGGTGATCTCCGCCATCAGGCGCAACGCATCATGCCGGAACTGTGCGGCGGAATAACTTAGTGTCGGATCGATAATATCGATCAGGTGGTGCGGCGCCGCCGCCAACGTCTCCGCATCGGGCTTGGCAGTACCAATATCCAAGCCACGATAGACCATCGCCGAATCCACGCTGATGATCTCGCATGGCAGGCGCTGCACCAGATCGACCGCTACGCCGGTCTTCCCACTGGCAGTGGGGCCCATGAGGAAAATTGCCGGGGGAAGACAATCGAGTGCTGAGTGCTGAGTGCTGAGTGCTGAGTGTTTCAAGTATTGAGTCCTGAGTTTTGAGTCCTGAGCACAAGAAATGACCGCGTAGCGGAACCACGCACTCAGGACTTTCTACTCAGGACTCAGCACAATTATTTTCCCCGCATAAACAGCCTGTCCAGTTCTTCCATGGAAATCTCACGCCAGGTGGGGCGGCCATGATTACACTGATCGGCGCGCTCGGTGGCCTCCATTTCACGCAGCAGGGCATTCATTTCCGGCACGGCCAGTTTTCTGTTGGCGCGCACCGAGGCATGGCAGGCCAGCGTAGCGAGCAGTTCGTTGCGCCGCTCTGCGAGCACCCGGTCGGCGCCGAACTCGCGTAATTCCTTGAGCAGATCACGTGCCAACAATACTGGATCGGCATCCTGCAGTAGCGCTGGCAGCGCCCGCACCGCCAGTGTGGTCGGCGACAGCATGGCAATATCGAAACCCAGCGCGCTGAATGCAGCGGCATGTTCCTCGGCCACGGCGACATCCAGCGCCCCGGCATGAAATGACACCGGGATCAGTAGCGGCTGCATGGCGACGGCACGATTATCGAGAGCCGCTTTCAGTTTCTCGTAGGTGACCCGCTCATGAGCGGCGTGCATGTCGACGATCACCAGCCCCTTGGCATTCTGAGCCAGAATGTAAACACCGTGCAGTTGCCCCAGGGCGAAGCCGAGCGGGGGAATTTCCGGCGCCGCTTCAATCGGCAGTGCTGCTTCCGGCCTGCCGATCCGACCGAACATGGTGGCATAAAGATCGGTGCGTTCCGCCACCCCCAGCGGCATGGCCTGCTGCCTGGGATAATTTGCGAATGAAGCCTGGTGCGTCGGCTCGGCCATCGGTGCCGCAGTGGATTCGTGGCGCGCACGGATCGGCGCCGAGAGCGCCTTGTTCAGGGCATGATAAATGAACTGGTGGATAGCACGTGCATCGCGGAAACGCACTTCGATCTTGGTGGGGTGAACATTCACGTCCACCCCTTCCGGATCGATTTCGAGAAATAGTGCGAACGCCGGATGGCGGTCGTTATGCAGAATATCCTTGTAAGCCTCGCGGATGGCATGAGCGATCAGCTTGTCGCGCACAAAACGCCCGTTGACGTAAAAATACTGGGCATCGCGTCCGCCGCGCGAAAATCCGGGCAGGCTCGCCATACCCCACAGGCGCAAGCTGCCGGCACGCTCGTCCAGAATGACCGAGGCAGCAGCGAACTCATCGCCAAGCAGTGTTGCGGCACGACGCTCCATCGTTCCCGCAGGAAGCTGCCAGATTTTGCGTCCGTTATGCTGCAGGGCAAAGCCGATATCGGTACGGCTCAACGCAAGGCGCCGGAACATTTCCTCGCAATGACCATATTCGGTCGCCTCGCTCTTGAGGAACTTGCGCCGCGCAGGGGTGTTGAAGTACAGGTCCTGCACTTCCACCGCCGTACCCGACTCCAGCGCGGCCGGCTGCAGCCCGGTGACGTCGCTGCCGGCAGCCTCTACTTTCCAGGCGTGACGCTCTCCCCGTCTGCGGCTGATCAGCGACAGGCGCGACACCGCGGCGATACTGGCCAGTGCTTCGCCCCGAAAACCCAGGCTATTCACCGACTCCAGATCGTCGAGTGTAGCGATTTTGCTGGTGGCATGGCGCGCCAGTGCCAACGCCAGTTCCTCCGCGACGATACCGATTCCGTCATCGGCAACACGAAGCTGCTTGATCCCGCCCTGCATCAGGGTAACTGCGATCTCGTTTGCCGCTGCGTCGACACTGTTTTCGAGCAGCTCCTTCAAGGCCGAAGCAGGACGTTCCACCACCTCGCCGGCGGCGATCTGGTTAATGAGCAGGTCGGGCAAAACCCGGATGACAGACATAAAACAATCCGAACAGAACACTAAGATTCATGATTATATCCGTTCTGCCCGGACTATTCGAAACCATCCCCTCGCCGCAGCCGCCATAAAATGATTGTACCGGCATCAATTCAGACCTAGCGCCTGCAGGCAGCCGCCCCGTGTAACGCCATTGTCACAATCGCTGCGTAATATCACCTCATGGCATATGCACTATTTTGTTCGGCACAAACTCAATAATGGATCAGGTCCGCAGCGTTTTCATATCGGACGTGCACTTGGGTACTCGCGCCTGCCAGGCTGAACGGCTGCTGGATTTCCTCAAGGAGCATCCTTCCGAACACCTGTTCCTGCTGGGAGATATCGTGGACTTCTGGGCCATGAGCCGGGGCGGGATTTACTGGTCACCGGCTCAGAACACCATCGTGCAGAAGCTGCTGAGGCGTTCCCGGCACGGCACCAAGGTGTTTTTCATCCCTGGCAATCACGACGAGGCGCTACGCGAATATGTCGGCACCTCGTTCGGTGACATCCGTGTCGAATACGAATATGTTCACACCACGGTCAGCGGCGAGAATTACCTGCTCCTGCACGGCGACGAGTTCGACCAAGTAACGCGACATCACCGCTGGGTAGCGGTGCTCGGTGACATCTCGTACAATTTCCTGCTGTGGCTCAACATCTGGCTTTCCTGGCTGCGCAGGACGCTACGCCGTCCAGGTTACTGGTCACTGGCCGGCTATGCCAAGCGCAAGGTCAAGACCGCCATCAGCTTTATTTTTAATTTCGAAGATGCCGTCATCCACCATGCCCGTGAACGCGGCCTGCACGGCGTGATCTGCGGCCATATCCACTGGCCAGCGATGAAGGAAATTGGCGGCTTGGCTTACTTCAATTGCGGCGACTGGGTCGATAGCTGTACCGCCATTGTCGAGCACTTGGACGGCCGCATGGAACTGATCCACTGGGACGGCAGCCTGGCCAGCGGCAAAGAACTGCCGACCATGGCCGAGGATCTCCCGCTCAGAATCAGTTGTGCTGCGGATCGAGGCTGGCGGTAGGCACCTCGGCGTGGCGCTCGATCATAGCCTGGTAGAACCCGGCCAATCTCTGTGCCAATGCCACTGCAGACCAGCTTGCCGCATACTCCCTGCCAATTTCCCCCAGACCGGCTGCGTACTCCTTGTCACGCAGCAGCCTGACTGCCTTGGCTGAAAAATCCTCGATATCATCGTCTGCAATCAATACGCCTTGCCCGGGCTTGAGCACATCCTTGGCGCCCATTCTGGCAAGAGACACCAGCGGCACTCCCTGAGCCATGGCCTCCAGCAGAACCAACCCTTGCGTTTCGGTATGAGATGAAAACACAAAAATGTTGGCCGAGCAGTAACAGCCCGGCAGTTCGCGGCACCGGTCGAGATAACCCACGAACAGTACGTTGCTCGACAAGGAAAGCTTGTCTACCTCATGCTTCAAACTGGAAAGCGCCGGCCCTTCGCCAGCCACGACCAGCAGCACATCCGGAATATCCAGCCGAACACGAACCAGCACTTTGATCAGGAAGCCGATGTTTTTCTCGAATGCCACCCTTCCTACATACAACATTACCGGACGCTGCGCCGTGATGCCATGGCGCCGGCGGAAGGCTGCGCCATCGCCGGGTTCGAAGCTCTCCGGATCCAGCCCGGTTGGAATCACCTCGGCATGCGTTTCGATGCCATAGTTGCGCAAGGCTTTGAGCATCGCCGACGAAGGCACCACCATCCCGTCGAGATTATTGCACTGGTTGCAGGACAGGCGGCGCGCCATGAAGCGCATCAACTGTTTCGGCAGGAAGGGTACGTAGAAGTAGAGATATTCCTCGAAGAAGGTATGGTAGCTTTCGATCCGAGGCACGCCCAGTTCTTTGGCCAGACGCACCCCCAGATAGTGAGCCACGAAAGGAGTCTGGATGTGCACAATATCGAAATCGGACTGATGCAGCCACTCCCTCATCGCCATCACGTGCCCGGCCTTCATCATCCGGTCTTCCGGATCGAGAATCAGACCGCGAGAAGGTATGCGGTGGATATTGCGCTCATCCTCGGTGACTTGGCCATAGTCAGGCGCGATCAGGTGTACCTCGTGTCCCTGCGCCACCAGTTCACGCCGGAATGTGGCGATAGAGGTGGAAACCCCATTGACGCGGGGAAAGTAGACATCCGAGATCATCAGAATTTTCACTGTTCATTCCTCATCTCAAGTTGGAACAGCACGGAGCCGTCCTCTCCATCACGCCCATCAGTCATTTCAAACAGGCCTGGAAAAATAGGGAACAGTCATTCTAAGAAAGTCAGATTACAGAATAATGACAGCACCCATGTCGCCATGCATGCTCCATACAGATCTGGGTGCCATACCACTGTGGCGCATCAGAATTCTCTAAATCGTCTGTGCAAATAATTCTTGACTGTTTAGCTTGGGTATTGTCTAATGTCAAGACATGGTCTAAACAGAGATATTACAGTTAACGTAGATTAAACACAGTTACAGCAAATAATCATGCAGTTGGTGTGGTTATCAATAATTTCAGATTCAGAAAGGAATACTTAAATATGGAACTTCCAGAGCGCGACGGAGATGGTTATCTCGAAGACATGAACATTTGGACCGAGGAGATTGGCCGAGCAATGGCTGAAGCGGACGGTTATGTGCTCGATGATGCCAAATGGGCTCAGGTCTTAAAAGCCCGTGAATATTTCGAAGAATTCGGCAGCGTACCGCCGATACGGAAGTTCGCCAAATACCTGGGCGAAGAACAAAACACCGTATTCAAACTCTGGATGACCGGTCCAATGAAGCCGATCACCAAGTACGGCGGTCTGCCCAAACCTACTGGCTGCGTTTAACCAGGACTCGCACCGGCACTCGCCGGTGCTTCCAACACGCTTATTTGGCGCTGGCCATCTTTGAACGTGCCAGCGGCGGATTTTTCGCGAAGTAACTCTTGATTCCGCTAAGCATTGCCGCTGCCATTTTGTCCTGATAGGCATCGTCCGAAAGCCTTCTCTCTTCTTCGGGGTTGGAGATAAAGGCGGTTTCCACCAGGATCGAAGGGATGTCCGGCGATTTCAGCACGGCGAAGCTGGCTTGCTCCACCGAGCTCTTATGCAGGCGGTTTATCCCACCGAGCTCGCCGAGCACGGCCTTGCCGAGCTTGAGGCTGTCGTTGATGGTGGCTGTCTGCGACAAATCGAGCAAGGTCTGCTTGAGGTAGACGTCCTTGACGTCGATGTTGACGCCGCCGATCAGGTCGGCATCGTTCTCTTTCTTTGCCAGCCAGCGCGCCGCGGCGGACGTGGCGCCACGCTCCGACAGCGCGAACACCGAAGAGCCTCGCGCATCGGGCTTGACGAAAGCATCGGCATGGATCGAGATAAACAGGTCGGCCCTGACGTTGCGCGCTTTGACCACCCGTCCATGCAAGGGAATGAAAAAGTCGCCATCGCGGATCAGCACGCCGCGCATGTTAGGCTCCGCGTCAACCTGGGCTTTCAGACGTCGGGCAATGGCCAGAGTAACGTCCTTTTCCCTTGAGCCATTTCTGCCAAGTGCACCGGGATCCTCACCACCATGGCCAGCGTCGATCGCAATGGTGATGAGGCGTGATACCTCCGGCTTCCATGCACGCATTTCCGTCCGACCCGGTTTCTCTGCCACCTTTGCCATATCCGCGGACTTTTCGCTGGATGGACTTTCCGATGTGGTGGCAATGGCCAGTTCAGACAACTTTTCGACTTGCTCTTTGGTGCCCTCCGGTACAGTGACTTCCTTTTTTTCCAGCAGCGCCATCAGAGGGTCCGCCGGCTGTAATGGGTAAACATCCAGCACCAAACGGTGACCATAATCGCCGTAGGGCAGCAAGGTGAATATCTGCGGCTTGACCTCACCCTTCAGGTCCAGCACCACACGCACCACACCCGGCTTGTTGCGGGCGACGCGCACCAGCTTGATGTAAGGATCATTTGCCGCAACCTTGGCTGCAAGCCCTTCCAGCACAGAATTGACATCCACGCCTTCAAGATCGATCACCAGACGATCTGGGTTCTTGACCGCGAGAAACTGATATTTGACCGGACTTGCGGATTCCAGCGTGACCCGCGTGTAATCGTCCGCCGGCCAGACCCGCGCCGAGGTGATGCTGATTTCTGCATGGACGCTTGCCGCTGCGACCAGAAGAAATACAAGCGCTATTCTAATTCCTGCAAGCATTGACTACCCTTCTCACTGCCCGCCTCAACCGTGACATCCCGGCCGGATTCCCGGATATCCAGGGAAATTTTGATGTCCGGCGAGGGTAACAGACCACCCGCCTTTTCTGGCCATTCGACGAGACATACCGAGTTTTCGTTGAAATATTCCCGAAAGCCCGCTTCGTGCCATTCGTCCGGATCATTGAAGCGATAAAAATCAAAGTGATATAAGTATAAGCTAGAAATCACATAAAATTCAACCAATGCATAAGTAGGGCTTTTCACTTTTCCGGAATAACCCAGCGCGCGCAACATGGCGCGCACCAATGCGGTCTTGCCGGCGCCGAGGTCGCCACTGAGGGTGATCATCAGGCCCGGTTTCAGCACCTTGGCCAGTTCCGCGCCAAACGCATCAGTCGCACCTTCATCGGCCAGATGGCGGGTTATTTTCGACGGCCGGGCGTTTTCATCTAAACTATGCACGTGGACACTTTCACTGATTACTCTCATCTGGATTTACGGCAGATTGCCGCAAATATCAAGGCCTGGGGGATGGAACTCGGCTTTCAGGCTATCGGCATTGCCGGTAACGATCTCGGCCAAGCCGAAGCACGCCTGCTGGAATGGCTGGCACAAGGTTGCCATGGCGAGATGGATTATATGGCAAACCACGGCGTCAAGCGTAGCCGTCCGCAGGAACTGGTACCGGGCACGTTACGCGTGATCACGGCGCGCATGGCCTACTTCCCGCCCCAGGCGCGCGACAGCCTTGAGGTCATGGATGACAGCAGCAAAGCCTTCATCTCGCGTTATGCGCTGGGCCGCGACTATCACAAGCTGATCCGGGCCCGGCTGCAAAAGCTGGCGGAAAAAATCCAGAGCGAAATCGGCCCGTTCCAGTTCCGCGCCTTTACCGACAGCGCGCCGGTGATGGAAGTGGAACTCGCCAGCAAAAGCGGGCTGGGCTGGCGCGGAAAGCACTCACTGTTGCTATCGCGCTCGTCCGGCTCGTGGTTTTTTCTCGGTGAAATCTATACTGATCTGCCGCTGCCCATCGACGAACCCGAGCAAAACCACTGCGGCACCTGCACCCGCTGCATGACCTCCTGCCCCACCGATGCGATCGTCGCACCCTATCAGGTAGATGCACAGCGCTGCATCTCCTACCTCACCATCGAGCTCAAAGGCAGTATCCCGGAGGAACTGCGCCCCCTGATCGGCAATCGCGTCTACGGCTGCGACGACTGCCAGCTAGCCTGCCCTTGGAACAAATTCGGCCAACTCACGCGCGAGCCGGATTTCGCCGTGCGCCATGGCCTGGATGATGCAAAACTGACCGCACTTTTCCGCTGGAGTGAAGAAGAATTCGATGTCCGTCTGGCCGGCAGCCCTATCCGCCGCATCGGCCATGAACGCTGGCTGCGCAACATTGCCGTCGGACTGGGCAATGCCTTGCCGTCAGATGATGCGATCGCCGCCCTGCAATCCCGCCTGGACCACCCGTCCGCTCTGGTGCGGGAGCACGTAGCCTGGGCGCTGGAAAGACAGATCAGTCGTCGAGAGTAGTCAGAAATGCCAGGATATCGCGGATTTCTTCAGGCTTGAGCAGGTTCAGGACATCTTTGCTGGGATCCTTCATATCCACGTCGTGGATGCGCTCACCTTTGATGAACTTGTCGACCTGGCGCTTCAGGTAAGTTGTGTACTGACCGGAAAGCATCGGCGCGCCACGCTTGCCCAAGCCCTGGCTTCCATGACAAGAGGCGCACTCGTACTTGTAGAGCTTGGCGCCGGCATCAACATCACCCTCTGAGCGGGGAATGTTGAGCACTTTTTCCACTGCCAGCAGACGGGTAAGGGCATCGTCGGTATCCTTGAACACTGGATAAGTGGTGTCAAGCTTGATAGAGGCGAGATAGGCCGCGATATGCACAATATCCTCATCGGGCAGCTCCCGCTCCAGAGTGTAGGGGAACATCGGCAAATTCATGCGCTGGCGCGCCTTGAACTTCTTCAACTGGTCCATCAAGTATTCCACGTCCAGACCTGCCAGGCGTGGGTACTCGCCCTTCTTCCCGCCCTGGCCGGAGTCGCCATGGCAGGCCGCGCACACGCCATTGATCTGGCGGCCGGTTTCCATGTCGGCCTTAAGAGCGGTAATGGCGGCTGTCATTTGAGTAGTGTGCTTCCCTGGAGAAAGTGCCGGCTCTGACGCCTCAACCACCGCTTTCGGCTTCGCGGATTTTTTGGACGCCGGCTTGTCGGCGGCGGAAGCAATCGCGGGCACCAGCATCAGAGCAGCCAGCAGAAATAAATGATAACTCATTGTTTTTTGATACACTTTAAACGTCTCCTAGCCAAATAAATTGATCCAGATCAACAACAATTCTACGACAAAACCGCTGTTTGCGCACCTTGACCATAACCGGCTGAACACTCAGAATGGCGGCCTGCTCATGTGGAAAATCTTATGATGAATCCGAACTCCAGCAATCCCATCGGTGTTTTCGATTCCGGCGTGGGCGGCCTCACCGTGGTACGCGCCCTGATGGAGCGCCTGCCGTTCGAGAATATCGTCTACTTCGGCGACACCGCGCGCGTGCCCTACGGCGTGAAATCGGTCGAAACCATCGCACATTACACTACCCAGATCGCAGAATTCCTGCTCGCCAAAGAGGTCAAGTTGCTGGTCGTTGCCTGCAACACCATGGCAGCGGTAGCCTCGCAGGTGGTCAAAGATCTTTCCCCGGTGCCGGTGCTGGACGTGATCGACGCCGGCGCGCTTGGCGCTATCGCCACCACGGCAAAAAAACAGGTGGGCGTGATCGGCACCCCTACCACCATCAACAGCAACGCCTATGCCCGCGCCATTCACCAGTACGAACCTGAAGTGCGGATTTTCTCCCAGGCCTGCCCGCTATTCGTGCCGCTGGTAGAGGAAGGCTGGCTGGATCACCCGGTCACGCGACTGACCGCGCAGGAATACCTGAAGCCGGTACTGGCACAAGACATCGACACGCTGGTGCTGGGCTGCACCCATTACCCCCTGCTCAAGCCGCTGCTGCAGGATGTAGTGGGTCCAGGTGTAAGGTTGGTGGATTCAGCCGAAGCGATGGCTGAGGAAACCGCTGCACTGCTCACCGAAATGAACCTGTCCAATCCGCAGCGCACGGCTCCACACTACGAATTTTACGTCACCGATGTACCGCTCCGGTTCCAGACCATCGGCGAGCGCTTCCTTGGTCGCACGTTATCCAATGTGCACGTGGTGAAATGGTAGCCGTTACAGCAAAAATGCGCCGCAGGTGCACCGTGTCCCTCTCTCCCACAAAGTAGGTGAGGGTTAGGGGTGGGGGGAAACCGGGCATGGCGCTTGCCACTGTTTTCATGATCCTGGGTGACGCAAGCGCCATGCCCGGTTAGTTGAACTCGTAACCCTTGCCGAACAACCCCAGGCACACATTTACTACCGTAGCGTCGTACAGCCTGCCGCGGTTCTCCCTGATCTCCGCCAGAGCCTTCTCGGCGCCAAGCCCGGGCCGATAGGGGCGGTACGAGGCCATTGATTCAACCACGTCAGCCACGCACAGAATACGCGCGCCAAGCATGATCTCGTCGCCCTTCAGCCCGCGCGGGTAACCGCTGCCATCGAGGTGCTCATGGTGCTGGTACACCATCTGCGCTACCGGCCAAGGAAATTCGATATTTTTCAGGATGTCATAGCCAGCCTGGACATGAACCTTGATCAGGGCGTATTCGATCTCTCCTAGCTTGCCGGGAAAGCTCAGGATTTCGGCGGGAATGTGGATTTTTCCGATGTCGTGAATGGTGGCGGCAAGGTAAATGCCGTGCACCTCTTCTGCCGGCAGGCGCATTTCCTCGGCGATGCGCTGAGCGAGCCCGGCGACGCGGCGCTGGTGGCCGGCAGTGTAGGGGTCACGCATCTCGATGGTGGTGGCGATGGCCTGAATGGTTTCCTCCATGCTGTTTTCCAGCTGCTCCAGGCTGTGCTTGCGCTCGGCTTCGAGCCGCTCGCGCTCGGTGATGTCCTGGGCGGCGCCGTCCCACACCACGCTGCCGTCCTCCTGCGCGCTCGGCATGGCGTTGAGCAGGATATGCCTGACCCCACCCGCCCGGTCAAGCCAGCGAAAGGCTTGGTTCAGGCGGATCGCCCCTGCCTCGCACCGGGCCAGCGCCGCCTCGTAAGCCTCCTGATCCTCGACGTGAAAACCGCTGCTGAACGCCGCCGCATCGGCCAGCAGTTCATCCGGAGGCAGCCCCAGCACCTCGCTGGAGCCCTTGCTGACATAGGTGAAGCAGGCCTTTCCATCCGGATAACGCAGCATCTGGTACAGCATTTCCGGCACGTTGTCCGCCATGCTGATAAAACGATGCTCCGAGGCGATGCGTGCGAGCGTGGTATCGAACAGGCCCGCCACGGCGAGATAGACATTGAGCAGTTCCCTGGACAAGGGCGCGTCGGTGCGATACCCCACCAACATCACGGTCGCAGTGCGGCGACCCTCGGTCAACGGCAGGAAAACGACCGAACAGGACTGCGGCAACTTCAGCGTTTCAGTTGCAAGAAAGCCGCTTTCCAGCACCTGGATAATGATATTTTCTGCCGCCTCGACCAGGCGGGGGCAAAGGTTTGTATCTGCCGGGTTGCAGGAATGGACGATAATCCTCCCGTTCGGGTGCCGACCGACAAAGGCGACGATGTCCGCTCCAAAAAAGCGGGTCACCACCTTCCCCAGTTCCGTCCAGACATCCCGGTCACTGGTGAGTCCTGCCAAGTACTGAGCCGTCTTGATCACGGCATTGAAATGCGGGTTTTGTCCGCAGAACGGTTCGCTCATCAAGCCTCCCGCAGCGGCTGAAGATACAGATTTTCAAAAAAGACCTGTTCGAAATCAGGATAGTGCGCCAGGTTGACAAGCCGGGCACGGCTGCGCAACTGGTTCAGCCGCTCCGCCGCCAGCGATGACAGCATTATGTCACAGCAGCCGGCGAGGGCAGTGTTGCCGGCAAGCTCCACCGTTTCCGGCGGCACCAGCGGAAGCAACCCAATCGCCTGGGCGCTGCCGACATCCAGATAGCGCCCGAATGCCCCGCCCACGTAGACCCGCTGCAGATCCTTCATGCCTACCCCGGCCTGGCCGCACAGCGCCCTGATGCCGACCCCGATGGCGGCCTTGGCGCGCTGTAACAGATCCACATCGGCCTTGGTCAGGGTCAATTCGGTTCCGCCCGCGCTGAAGGTATAGTTTGTTTCGCCGCCGGCGAACTTGCCGGCACTGGTTAACCTGCCCGAGTCGAGCAGGTACGCGACCAGATCCACCAGGCCAGACCCGCACACTCCCTTGGCACGGTCGTCGCCGATGATCTGGCAGGCCACGCACCCTGCCTCATCCAGCCTCACCCGGAACACCGCACCGGCCTCCGCCGGCGCGCCGCAGCTGATGCCGCTGCTTTCGAAGGCCGGACCGCCAGCGGAAGCGGTTACCCACAACGCTTCGCCACTCCACAATGCGATCTCGGAATTGGTGCCGAAATCGATGAACAGCGCCGGCGCCGCACCCTCGGTAAAGCGCGTGGACACCAGTCCTGCCAGCAGGTCGGAGCCGACGAACCCAGCCAGCGGGGCGACCACATCGACCTCGGCCGCCGGGTTGATCCCCCACTCCGCCACCCAGCCCGAAGTTTCCAGGGGTGTGCAAACCACCGGCCGCGTCCAGTAATCCGGCTGCAGCAGCAACTCGAAATTGCGGCTGGAAAGCAGGGCCAGCATTGCGGTATTGCCGACCACCGTAACATTGACGATGCGGCGCAGATCGAAGCCATCGCGCGTGGCGATGTCGAGCAGCGCTTCACCGATCGCCGCTACCGCCAGCCGGCCTATTTCCCGCGCCGCACCGGGTGATTCTGCCGCCGCCGCTAGGCGGGTGATGACGTCAGCACCGAAATTCTGCTGCGGGTTGCGCCCCCAGCGATCCGCCAGCCACCGTCCCTTGGCCAGATCGAACAGCGACAGGCACATATGCGTCGTGCCCAAATCCACCGCCACGCCGCACGGATGATTGATCTCCGGCGGCAACCACCTCCCCTCAACTGCCGGTTCGTGAAGGATGTGCAGCAAAGCAGCATCCTGCGACGATTTCCAGTTCGACGGCGGCGCTGGGTTGAGAATTTCGATTTTCATGTCGTGGCGGGGGATGACCTGGCAGGCCAGCCGCACGCCTTGGGAAAGCTGCGCCAACGTCAGGTGCAGGCGCTCGTTCTGCGTCGGTTCCCCGGCTTCGCCTTCCATCACGCGCACCCGGCACAGGCCGCACGCACCGATGCCGCGGCAGCCAGAACGGACGCGGAAATCGGTCGCATCCAGGATGTCGCGGACCGACGGGCCGGGTTCAAAAGGAATGCGGTGGGTCTCGCCGTCGATGCCGAGAATCAGCTCCGGCATGAATCACCCTCCCCGACATGCCGCCACCATGGCGGCGATGTTTTCCGGCTTCGCCTCAGGTGGAATTTCGCAGCCGGAGGAAAGCAGGAAGCCGCCCCGCTCGGCAAATGCAGCGACCAGCCTGGAAGCGGCGGCGGTCACTTCGTCCGGCGACGCCTCGACGAACAGCAGCGACTTCAAGTTACCATCGAGACAGGTGCGGGGCAGCAACTGCTGCGCCCGCTGCGGCTCGACGTAGTAGTCGAAGTTGGCGATATCCGCCCCGGCCTCTGGATAATAAGGCAGGGTGGTTTCGGTCGGCCCGGCAGTGTTGAGCCAGTTGGCCAGCGCCCCGGCCTGCCGGAATGAGGCGAAGACCCGTTGCAGCCTCGGCAGCAGCAGTTCGCGAAAGAACTGCGGCGGCACCACCGCCGGCGAAGCGGATGGATCGAACACGATGGGCAGATGGACGCCCGCCTCGATCTGGGCGGTACCGTAGCGGATCGCGACCGCGGCGGAAAAATCGAGGATTTTTTCGAACCGCGCCGGATCGTCCGCCGCCAGGTAGAGCGCGGTTTCAATGCCGATCAGCTGGGTCGCCAGGGTCATTGGACCGGCAACGCAACCGGCCACCAGTACCGTGTCGTCCAGCTCGAGGCGCAGAATTCCCGCTGCCCGCAGCAGCTCCGGCATGCGCCCGGCAATGGCTGGGTCGGGCACGGCCAGCACCGACACGTCGCCGGCAGGCGAGAGCACATAGGAAGCCACATCCGGATACTGGTTTTCGCGGTATTGCAGAATGGAGCCGACCGCCTCGGTCTCCACGCACAAATCCATGAAGGCGAACACGAGGTCGTGCCCATAATGCTGCAGGGCCTCGATCTGGCAGCGCGCGAGCAGGCCGCCGTCGCGCAGGTAATCACTCAGCACCACGCCGGCCAGCACGGCGGCGTGGCCGAACAGCTGCGGCACGGCCGGGGTGCGATCGACCGGAGCAAAAGCGATCGCGGCCTTGATCCGCTCCAGGCTGTTCATGATAATGCCCCTCGCGCCACACTATCCAGGTAGCGCGCGCCGTCGAACGCCGTTTCTGCCACGTAATCCACGTTCAGCGCCTCAGCCGAGGACTGCTTCAGCGCAGCGCCGCCCGCCACTACCCTGATGCCGCCCAGACCGCGCTTGTCCAGCGCGGGCCTGACCTTGCGCACCTGCGGAATGACCGGCGTGATCAGGCCGCTCACCAGCACGGCATGGGCGTGCTCGCGCTCAGCCGCGTTCACCAGGGTTTCCACCGGGCAGTCCTTGCCCAGATCGACCACCCGGTAACCCTTGCCGATCAACACCATCTTGGCGATGTTCTTGCCCAGATCATGGACATCGCCTTCCAGCGTGGCGATGACGAAGGTATCTCGACCCTGCTCCGGCGGCACACCTTCCGGATAAAGCTCGTTCACCACGGCGGACACCGCACGGCCAGCCAGCATGATTTCAAGCAGATTGAAGCTTTCCACGGTGCACTTGTCGTCGAGCCGCTGCATCGCCGCTTCCAGCCCTTCCGTCACGATCCGCTCCGACGCCATGCCCGCGGCGCGCAGCCGCCGAGCCTCGGCCAGCGCCGCGGCGTGATCCCCTGCCAGCAGGACCTCAACCAGCTTGTTCATTTCCGGGTTGATCATGGCGACCGTATCAGGACAGAGCAGATACCTACATTGTAGTGCCCTGCAAGCCAGACAAAAGGAGAAATCGAAGTTCTGGCACACCACCTTAATAGTGCGCGTGTCCCTCATCTTCTTCGTCGGCATCCAGCGGCCACAGCTGGTGCGCATCGAGCAACAGGCGATAACGGGTTTCGGCGGCCTCCAGGCGCGCCAGAGCGGCTGATAGATTAGCTTCCAGCGCCTGTCTGCGCGCTGTCAGCACTTCCGGCAAGCCCATCTCGCCCAAGGCATAGGCGCGCGCCATCAATTCGGCATTGCCGCGCATCTTGTCAGCAGCGCTCTGTGCGCTTTGCCAACCACCGTAAGCTGCCTGGGCTGCCGCAAAGCTGTTGACCGCCTCGGCAGTGACTTTTCGCAATATACCCGCTTCGCGCTGTGCCGCCATCTCCGCCATTGCCCTACCTTCATCCGCTCGGGCCGAGCGCGCACCACCGGGAAAAGGAAACGACACATGCAGACCGACGATGCGCTCGGCGCCGTCACGCTCGCCGCCAAAACGCATCCCTACGGTGGGATCGGGCAGCTTGTCGGCGGAAGACCGTTCCGAGTGCAGCCGCCCCAGCGCCGCCTCGTTGCGCGCGACGCTGAGCTCGTGGTTATGTTTGAGGATTTCTTCCTTCCAGTATTCCAGTCCCTGTTGCAACGGCACAGGAGCCGAGGTGGGTACCAAGGTGGGCAGTGGAATGGCTGGAAAGCGCTGATTGAGCTCATTGGCACCTACCTGCTGACGCAGCCTGGCCTGGTACAGTGCGCTTTCCGCCTGGGCCACAGCGGCCTCGGCGAGGTCACTTTCCAGCCGCGGCGCATCGCCCGCACGCACCCGCTTGGCAACGATTCCAGCCTGACTCTTCAGCAGTTCAACTTGATCGGCCCATTGCTGCGACTGAGTCCTCTCCCTGTTCCAGGAAAACCAGGCCTTGAGCAAGCCACGCCCCGTTTCATGCAGTGCATCGCCATACAGGGTTTGCGAACGCGCCACCTCGACGTCGCCCATCTTGCCGTCGAGTGATGCCTTGCCGGGCAGGCGGATCGCCCGCTCCAGCCCGACGTCCCACTCCCGGTATCGCTCGTAGGGATTGACGCTGCGTCGCTGCCCCATCAGGCGCATGGTGACTTCATGCTCGCCTGCCTGAAGGCGCTGGCGCACCGCCTCGCCAACCTTTATGCCGGCTTGGGCAGCCAGCACATCCGGGCTGTTCCTGAGCGCGGCTTCGACGGTTACCGGCGGCGGCAGATCGGGATAATTGGCCAATGTCTCAGCCGCCATTGCAGGTAGTGGGGCAGAAAGCACCAAAAAAACAGTTAAACACAGAGACACAGAGGCACAGAGAAAACCAACCTTAAATGAGGGCTTAAAACTTGCCGCCAAATAAGTTGCTGATAACGAGAGTAGTGTCTTTTCATCATTTTTCTTGTTTTTTATCTCTGTGCCTCTGTGTCTCTGTGGTAAGAGGATTGTGGCTATCAGACTCATGCGAACCTCCCGAATTCATTGATCGGAGCTATCCAGTAGACGATATCCCGGCTCGGCAGGGTTTCCTTGAAATGGGCGATCAGCGTCTGTGCATCCTCATGCTCCATCGCCACCTCCATCTTCACCCGCCGCGCTCGGCCGCGCACCTGCTCGTTGACGCTGTGGTAGACGGCAACCTGCCCGTGCCCCTCCACCTCGTAGGTAGTAAAACCGCTTGCCAGCTCGGGGTGTTCAAGCAAGTGGTCGATCATGTCCTCCTCCAGCGCCTTGGAAAAAACGATGGTCAGACAGCAATCCGGTTGTTTCATTTTTTATCCTCTCCGACTACGCCGAACCGCTGGTAGAGCAGCGGCAGGATGATCAATGTCAGCAGAGTCGAGCTCAGCAGTCCGCCGATCACCACGATCGCCAACGGCTTCTGGATCTCCGAACCGGGACCGCTGGCGAATAGCAGCGGAACCAGGCCGAAAGCGGTAATGCTGGCGGTCATCATCACCGGCCGCAGGCGACGCCGGGAGCCCTCCACCACCACTTCAATCAGCGCCATACCTTGATCCCGAAGCTGGTTAAAATAACTCACCATCACCACGCCGTTCAGCACCGCAATACCAAGCAGGGCAATGAATCCGACCGACGCCGGGACCGACAGGTATTCGCCCGAAAGCCATAGCGCCCACACGCCCCCGATCAGGGCGAAGGGAATGTTGGCGAATACCAGCCACGCCTGACGCATCGAACCGAAGGTGGCGAACAACAGCAGATGGATCAGGGCCAAGGCCACGGGCACTACGATGGCGAGCCGTGCAGCAGCGCGCTGCTGGTTCTCGAACTGGCCACCCCAGGTAAGGCTATAGCCGGTCGGCGATGGCGCTACCTTCTCCACCGCCAGCTTTGCCTCCTCGACGAAACTGACCAGGTCGCGACCACGTACGTTACTTTGAACCACTGCGTAGCGCTGCGAGTTCTCCCGGTCGATCTTGACCGGTCCATCCACCCGCTTGAGGTGAGCCACGCTAGCCAGCGGCACACTCTGACCGGAAGGCAGGGTCAGTCGCAGGTCGGCGAACACCGCCGGGATATCGCGCACCGTGTCGCTGCCGCGCAGCAGGACCGGCGTGCGCCGCACGCCTTCCAGCACGATGCCCAGCACCTGGCCTTCGAGTTGGGAGCGCAGGGCGGTGCCGATCTCATCCACCGATAACCCCATACGTCCAGCAGCAAGGCGGTCGATCTCGATTTTCATGTACTGCACCCCATCGTTCATCACCCGGTAAACATCCTCGCTACCCTTGATGCCCTTGAGCACGGTCTCAATTTTTTCCGCCTGCTGGTTGAGGGTGGCGAGATTTGGACCGAAAATCTTCACCGCCACGTCGCCGCGCACGCCGATGACCATCTCGGACACACGCATATCGATGGGCTGGGTGAAGCTGTGGGCGATGCCGGGAAAGTCCTTGAGCACCTCGCGCAACTGGTCGGTGAGCCACTCCTTGTCCGGCTTTCGCCACTGATCGCGCGGCTTCAGCACCAGGAAAGTATCGGTCTGGTTAAAGCCCATCGGGTCGAGACCCAATTCGTCCGAACCAGCGCGCGCCACCACCCCTTTCACTTCCGGCACCCGTGCCATGATCGCTTGCTGCAGGCGCAAATCGATCGCTATCGACTCCTCAAGGCTGATGGAAGGCAGTTTTTCCACGCCGATGATGATATCTCCCTCATCCATCGTCGGCATGAAGGTCTTGCCGATCATCGGATATACCGCCACCGTCAGGACCAGCGCGGCCACCGCGCCGATACCCACCAGCTTGGCGTGCCTGAGCGCCCAGTCGAGTGCGGGCATGTAGACCGCGGTGAGCTTGCGCACCAGCCACGGGTCGCCATGGCCGCCCTGTTTCAACATATAGGACGCCAGCACCGGAATCGCGGTCAACGACAGGATCAGCGAGCCGGCCAGGGCGAATATGATGGTCAGCGCCACCGGGATGAACAGCTTGCCTTCAAGCCCCTGCAGGGTCAGCAGCGGCAGGAACACCACGATGATGATCACCACGCCGGAGGCCACCGGCATCACTACTTCCTTGACCGCCCGGTATATCACATGCAGGTGAGGAATGTTCTTCGCACTCTGGTCGTGGGCGAGATGGGAAACCACGTTCTCCACCACCACCACGGCAGCATCCACCAGCATGCCGATGGCGATGGCGAGGCCACCCAGGCTCATCAGGTTGGCCGACATGCCGAATAAATTCATCAGGATAAAGGTGAACAGTGCCGCCAGAGGCAGCGTTACTGCCACTACGATAGCGGCGCGCAGATTGCCCAAAAACAGCAGGAGCAGGATCACCACCAGCACGATCGCTTCCAGCAGTGCCCTGGAAACCGTGCCGACGGCGCGCTCCACCAGGCTACCGCGGTCGTAAAAAATCTCGGTCTTGACACCGGGCGGGAACGACGGCGCGATTTCCTTCAACCTCGCCTTGACACCATTCACCACAGTCTGCGCGTTGGCGCCGCGCAAACCCAGCACCAAGCCTTCCACCGCCTCGCCCTTGCCGTCCTTGGTGACAGCGCCATAGCGGCTCAGGTGACCGATGCGTACCGTCGCCACGTCGCCCACGCGCACCACCTGGCCGTCGCGGTTACTGACAACGATTGTGCGCAAGTCGTCAATGCTTTTGATCGCACCCTCGCTGCGCACCAGCAGCACTTCTTCGCCATCCCTGAGGCGACCCGCGCCATCGTTACGATTGTTGACTTCCAGCGCCTGCTGCAAAGCCGCCATGGCAATGCCGCGCGCCTGCATGGCCGCGTTGTCCGGCACCACTTCAAAGGTGCGCACCAAGCCACCCAGCGCATTGACATCCGCCACGCCCGGCAAGGTGCGCAACGCCGGACGGATGACCCAGTCGAGCAAGGCGCGACGTTCCAGCGGAGTGATGTCGCCCCCCTCGATGGTGAACATCAGCATCTCGCCCAGCGGTGTGGTGATCGGCGCAAGCCCGCCGCTGACGCTGGCGGGCATGTCTTTCATCACGCCGGTAAGGCGTTCCGCCACCTGGTTGCGCGCCCAGTAGATGTCGGTGCCATCCTCGAAATCGATCGTGATGTCGGTCAGGGCATACTTCGACACCGAACGCAGGATTTTCTTGTAGGGGATGCCCAGGAGTTCCACTTCAATCGGCGCCACGATGCGCGACTCGACCTCCTCCGGCGTCATCCCCGGCGCCTTGATGATGACCTTGACCTGGGTCGATGAAACATCGGGGAAAGCGTCGATCGGTAACTGCTTGAAAGCCACCGCGCCGGCACCGATCAGCACCAGGGTGGTCACGATCACCGCCAGCCGCTGGGTGAGGGCTAATTCGATTATCCGCGTCAGCATTATTCGCCTCCCGCCGCCAGCCCTTGCCACATCGCCTTGAGCGAAACCGTGCCGCCCACTGCGATGCGCTCGTCACCCTTGAATTCCGCAATCACCACGCTGTCCCCAGCCGTCTCGCCACCCAGTTTCACCGGCCGGACGAGAAAGCCCGTGGCAGTCTGCACGAACACATAGACTTGGTCACGCTGACGCACCAGCGCGCTATTGGGCACATGCCAGTGCTTGTCATCACCGTTGACCGCCAGAACGGCCTCGACGAACTGGCCCGGACGCAGATTTTCCGCACCCTGACGGATCTCGGCTCGCACCGTCACGGTCTGACTGCCTTCATCCACGCTACGACCGATTTGAGCCACCTTCCCGCTCGCCTGATAAGCCGGCACGCTAACCACGCTGCCAGCCTTCAGGCCGAAAATCTGAGCAATTGGCGCCTGAATTTCAAGCCACAGCGGCACGATCTGCGCCAGTTTCACCAATGGTGAGGCAGCCTCGATGCGCTGGCCCGGCACCGCCATCAACTCAAGCGCTACGCCGTTGACCGGCGCGGTGATCTCGATGGCGCCGGACATGGCATGGCTCTTTTCCAGCCGCTGCAATGCGGCGGAGCTCAGGCCTGCAAGTGCAAGAGCCTGGCGCCGCTCGGACAATGCCGCCACGGCCTCGACCTGATGGCTCCTGGCGGCAAGATATCGGCTTTCGGCAATAATGCCTTCCTTGAACAACTTCTCGTCACGGCTCAGGGAATCGCGTGCCAACTGTGCCTGGGTCGCCGCCTGCAGGAAGCCGCGCTGAATTTCCACCAAACCCGGACTTTGCAAACGGGCCAGAACCTGGCCTTTTTTTACCGCCTGACCGGGCGCCACCGACATGTTTTCCACCAGACCGGCGAGAGGTGCGGCTACGATGTGCAGTTGATGATTCGGTATCACCACCCTCGCCGGCAAGCCTTTACCGGCCGCCGTGACAGTACTGGCAAGCGGAGCCGTAACCACGCCCATGGCCTTGGCTTGGGTCGTGGACAGTTTAATATCATCACCGGCGTAAAGCGGTGCAGCAACAAAAAACCCACAGAGCAACAGCGCTCCCATGGCAACGCGCGAATCTTGCGCTTTCCGCATATCTGTCTCCTTGCAAAATCCGAATAGTTCCTGCCGTTTCTCCAGCGAGACCGACAGAAAGATGGTGAACCAGCTACCTTAAGGAATGCTTAAACGAGCGCAGGCGGCGCCTGGGATAAAGGCGGCCCGGCCTGGAAGGGAATATAGGAAAGTATAGCGGATGAAGCGATAACGACAACGTAAGTCGAATACTGAACGGACAACCATGGAATAGTCGGCAACACTCCGGTGAAACCGTCATACGCGGAGTCGCGCCTGAACTCACTGACGGCGCCCACCACGGGCAAGTCGCTTGAATCGGCCTTGAGTGCCGGCACATGCGCCGAATGGGAAGCCGACAATCCCAGACTATCAGCATGAACATGCACATGCACATGGGACTCAACGTGCAGACCGCCGGCATGGGCATGCAAAAGCGGTACCAGACATTGCAGGAATGTCAGAACCAGAAGCAGGCAGTAATTTAGGGCATTTTTTCTCACGGACGCATTCTAATCTCGAATTCCACGAGCGGCAATTTTTTGGTTCTTGGCAAAACCATGTATAGACCGGGAACATAATGGACACATGTTTGGAGACATGGTGGACACTTTACGGTTTTCAATTCCGAGGAATCGAAATGCCGTGGAAGGAACTGTCGGTCATGGAACAGCGGAAAGAATTTGTCATGTTGGCGAGTAAAGAAGGGGCGAATTTGCGAGAACTGTGTCGGCGTTACGAGATCAGCCCGACGACGGCTTACAAATGGCTTGGGCGCTTTCAAGGGGAGGGTGAAGCCGGGTTGGGGAATCATTCGCGCCGTCCGCAGAACAGTCCATTGCGCACCGAGGAAACGCTGGAAGCTCGGATATTGGAAGCTCGCGAAGCCCACCCTCGCTGGGGTGCGCGCAAGCTCAAGCGCTGGATTGAGGATCGCGGCGCGACAGGGTTGCCGTCGGCTTCTACCATCCATGCGATATTGAGGCGCAATGGGCAAATCAGCACCGACGAAAGCGCTGCGCACCAAGCCTGGCAGCGCTTCGAACATGCCCAGCCCAACGACTTGTGGCAAATGGATTTCAAGGGCTATTTTGTCACTGGCGCCGGACGTTGCCACCCGTTGACGGTATTGGACGACCATTCGCGATACGTGCTGTGCTTGGGCGCGCTGGGCGACGAGCGGGGTGCATCCACCCAGCAACGGCTTATCCAGACCTTCCGGCGCTATGGCCTGCCTTGGCGGATGACCATGGACAATGGCGCACCGTGGGGCGATCCGGAACGCTACACGCGCTTCGAATTGTGGCTGATGCGCATGGGGATCAAGGTATCGCACTCGCGGCCTTACCACCCGCAAACGCAGGGCAAGGACGAGCGCTTCCACCGCACCTTGAAGGCGGAAGTCCTGCAGGACCAAGCGTTCCGGGATTTGGCGCACGCTCAACAGAAGTTCGACGAATGGCTGCCGATCTACAACCAGGAGCGGCCCCACGAAGCGCTCGGCATGACCACCCCGGCCACGCGCTACGAGTCCAGCACCAGGGCCTATCCAGAGCAATTGCCCGAGCTTGAATACGGCAGCGGTGACATCGTGCGCAAAGTGCAGGGTAAGGGCGAATTGAGCTACAAGAACAAACTGTACGTCTTGGGCAAAGCGTTTAGCGGCTGTCCCGTCGCGTTGCGCAAAATCCGATCCGACGACAGCTTGGAAGTGTATTTCGGCATTCATCATGTAGCGACCATCTCGCCCAAAGAATCGTCGATTACCCTTGAAAAGGGACGAAGAAATTGATGTTCAATCCGTCCACCATGTCCCCGAACATGTGTTCACTATGTCTCCGGTCTATACAAAACCAGACGAGGGGGGTTAGGATGTCGCCATAATCTCTCAGGTGTGTGACATTCCACGGCACGCGCCATTTGACACAGCTGCCACCATGGCCCGCATTGATTTAATTACCTCTATTTCAGGCACACTGTTTGCGTCAGACCTATGAATTCTTTTTCGGATAAAGTCTTATGGAGCGCTATAGCATTGCTGGCCACCGCCTTGGCCATTACGGCAGCGGTCAAGCTGTCGCCACTGCTCAACCCGCCGCAAAAAATCAGCCTGCCGCTGGATACTGCCTGCGATCTGCATCAGGGGCCGTGTACCTCCTTGCTACCCGGTGGAGGGCGCCTGGAATTCTCCCTGGAACCCCGGCCGATCGCGGTGCTGAAGCCGCTCAGGCTGCTAGTGCGGGCCACTGGCTTCAAGGCCGGTTCGGTGGATGTGGATTTCACCGGCGTGGACATGAAGATGGCTTTCAACCGCCCACACCTGGTGTCCGGCAAGGATGGCCTGTTTACGGGGGAAGCCACACTACCGGTATGTGTGCGCGACAAAATGGCCTGGCAGGCGACCGTACTGGTCGAGTCAGACGGCAAGCGCTTTGCCGTGCCATTCAGATTTGAAACGAAACGATAAAACCATGAAAAACATTCTTGTCGGCATCATCATCGCTCTCAGCCTGCTGCTAGTCTGGGCTATTACAGTTTGGCAACCCTCCGGCATCCACTCTCCGCTCGGCTTGGCGGAAGCGCCCCGTGGCGGAGACTTCACCCTGCAATCTCCGGACGGCCCGCTAGCGCTGCGCGATCTGAAGGGCAAGGTGGTGTTGCTGTATTTCGGTTATACCTTTTGCCCTGATATCTGCCCGACTTCGCTCGGCTTCACTTCCCAGGCGCTTGTCTCGCTCGACAAGACCGAGCAGGAAAAAGTGAAAATGCTATTTATCACGGTAGACCCGGAGCGCGACACGCTGGACAAACTCAAAGCCTACACCGCGTATTTTCACCCCAGCATCATGGGCCTGAGCGGCACCCCGAAGGAAATCGCCCAAGTTGCGAAACTTTACGGCGCGAGCCATTCAAAGCAGAATACCGCCTCAGCGGGAGGCTACGTCGTCGACCATTCCGCGTACACTTACGTCATTGCGCCCGACGGCAGCCTGTTCAAGGCCCTCGATCACGGCACCCCGCCAGCGCAGGTCCTCGAAGCGATCCGCGCCGCGATGAAACAGGGATAAAAATTGCCAACGATCAATTTTCCGTTTAATCATCGCAGCTCTTTGCCAACCTGATTACTGATTTATTTTTTCAACTGAAGGAGAGAAGCATGTCTGTCAAGTTCCGTTCCATCCGCATCGCCGCTTGCGTTCTGGCCACCCTGATTGCCACCCCGGTACTGGCGGGTTCCGCCGCGGAAGGCGTTTCGGCCAACGAACCTTTCGTACGCCTGGCACCGCCCGGCATGACCAACACCGGGGCCTTCATGGTACTAAAGAATGCCGACAGCAAGGATCACAAAGTGGTCAAGGCGGAAAGCACTATTGCCAAGGCGACGGAATTACACACCCACACCAACGATGGCGGCGTAATGAAAATGCGCCAGGTCAAGGACATCGAGATCAAGAGCAAGGGTGAAGCCGTACTCAAACCCGGCAGCCTGCACGTGATGCTGATCGGCCTGAAACAAGAACTCAAGGAAGGTGACAACGTTGCGATCACGCTGACCTTCGAGGACGGCAGCAGCAAGAAAGTTGAAGCGCCGGTGCGCAAGATCCAGACCGAAATGAAAATGGAAATGAAACATGACCACGAGGGCATGAAACACTAAGCCACACACTCACCTGCCCTCCTCGGGCGGGTGAGCAGCATCAGTCGTACCTCTCCATCGCTTGATTTTATTACCGTCTATTTTCAGTCAGCTAGACTTTAAGAACACCCTTTCCCCTGCAACATTGTCTTTTCAGCACAAATTCCAGAGAAAAATCTATACTGGATTTAATAGCCTGAACTGAAAAGCAATGCGTCCGGCATGGAATCTGTAGTCATTTCGATTGCCGAGCGTGAGGAGTGGGCCGTGAACGCACCGCATAGGGAGCCATGGGATTTCAACGACTGGATGGCACTCAGCCGTTCAGACCCCACGGCTTTCGAGGAAAGGCGCAGACGTGTGATTGAGGAGGCCATTGCGCGTGCTCCGCAACACAGACAACCTCGGTTGCGCGCCCTGCAATGGCGCATCGACATGGAGCGTACTAGGGCGAGCAATCCGCTTTCGGCATGCATCCGGCTGTACAACATGATGTGGAAAACACTCTACGACGAGAACGGCATGATGTCCGCAATCGGGAAACTGACGGGCTCAACTCCTGCCTCTGCGGGGGAAGGACGGCACCCCCATTCGGCCAAGATATTGACATTCGAGCCCCATAAGAGACACCCCTGATTTCTGCATTTTCCCGCCAAACCTGAAAGAGCTAGTGCAGACTAGGCATATCTTCCCCATCCGCCCTGCCGCTGGCGATTTCGGATGGTGTGGCGTCATTGACCGACACTACATTCACGACGAAGGTCACGGTCTGGCCAGCCATAGGATGATTGGCGTCGATAGTCAGCTTACCATTCTCGATCTTGGTGACGAAAAACTTCATCGCCTCGCCCTTATCGTTCTCGAACTCCACCTCGGCACCCATATGACGAAATTCCGGCGGCACGTTGTCGATGTCGTCGGTGAAGGTCAGTTCGGAATGATGGCTGCCGAACCCTTCCTGCGGATTCAGTGTAACTTCGATCTTATCGCCGGCAACGCGACCTTCCAGCGCAGCTTCGATTTTCTCGAACAGGCCGCTGTCTGCCCCGTGGACGTAGCCGATCGGCATGTCGTACTGCTCGAAGACCTTGCCACTCTCGTCCAGAATCACGTAAGTCACGTGTACTGTCTTGTTCCTGCCGATTTTCTGCTCAGCCATGAATGTAATTCCTGATCGGGTAAAAAAGCTGGATATTGTAACAGCTTAGGATTTTGGCAGCACTTCCAGCGACACGTGCAGTTCACGCTGGATTTTATCCAGTGGGAACGAAAGCGTCAGCGTAACCGCCTGCATGATTTTCTCGAAGCCCGCCTCTGACTGGGACACGCTGAAATGGGGCCGGCTAATCAGCCGAGCCGGCTCGCTCAGTGTCAATTTTACCGTGCCGCCCAGAACGTCGTCGTCGAGCAGTAATTCCCTCACCGAATCCAGTTCCATCAGCTGGCCGAAACCGCCCGGCACCTGGCCCGCAAAGATGAACTTCCCGGCCGGACCATCACAGCTTGGCATGGCGAGATTGATTTCAGTGGTGAACGTGCCGCGGGATTCCTTACCGAAGCGATAGCTCGCCTCCAGCCTGTTTTCAGATAAGTGCACCCTTTTTTCCACACCACTTCCGACAAAGGTCAGAGACAGATCGCGCTCCGTCTTCAGCTGGTAATCCTGCAGGGCAGAAAATTCGCCGCCCTCCGGCTGAATGCTGTCGACGAACAAACCACGCGGGCGCACATCGGTAGCCAGATCATCCGGATGAATCTCGTGCTTGAAGACGACGCGATCATGCGCCGAGGCAATACCGGCGCCTTCGTGCTGGCCATGATCATCGCGCAGATGGATTTTTCGATGGTAGTGCTCGGTCTGGCGCATCAGGCTATCGGCGAAATTGTGGCGCAGCGGGTAGCTATCGAACTCGATCACACTGGCATTGCCGTCCACCCGCACTACCGCCTGCATGGCGGAGTTATGCAGAAAAACCTCATCCTGGCCATCGAAGTCGCAATCAAAACGGGTTCTTCCTGAACGCGGATCGCATTGATCGAGGCTGCCCTCCAGCTCGACGATGGCGTGGTACACCGCGCGCCGCAAGTGCGGCAGGTACAGGCCGCCGAACAGTCCGTGCCAGTAAGCGTCGTTGGCCTGTGCGCGGTAAAGCGCATCCAGCATCGCCGGTTTCTTGCGGTTCGACGGCAGCTTGTCCAGCCGTTCGGACAGCCCCAGCATGCGCTTGTGCATCCAGTTCGCCTCGGGATAGCGGGTAAGGAAATTCTTCCACATGCCGCCACGCAGGAACGCCTTGTCCCGGACGAACCACCCTTCGGCTTTGGCGCGCGCCAGCAAGTCCGCATACTGGTTGGCGGCAGGCGCCGGCAGGCTCCACTCGTTCATCTCGATATAGGAGGTGGTGGGCAGATACACTACGCCGCGCGTTTTGGCGGCAGCGTGGTAATCGCTGTAGCGCTGGGTACGGATTTTCGGCGAGGCGAGCACGCCCTCGATGAAACTCACCAGCCAGCCCTTCTCGTACACCCATTCGTAGGTTTCCGGCCAGATCCCGAATTTCTCGATGTCATCGAAATACACCGCCGCGGTGCGCCCTTCGTCAGCCAGGCTCTCCAGGTAGCCCACCGCCTCGTTGGCGGGCGAAAACGGGAAACGGTAGCGCAGTTCCTCGGAAATCGGGAACAGATCCAGCCTGCATCCGTCCTCTTCGGTCGTATAGAAGCCATCCAGTTCAGCCGCGGTCTTTCCGGCGCAGAAGAAATGGTAGTCGTCCACGGTAACATAACGAATCTTCGAATCGGCCAGTGCCGGAACCACCGTTGCTTCCCACACCCGCTCGGTCAGCCAGGCGCCCGCCGGTCGCTGGCCCAGTTTCTTTTCCAGCTTGTCGGACAGCCGCATCACCTGCCCGACACGGTCGCGATGGGGAATCACCGCCAGCACCGGTTCAGTGTCACCGGCACCGAACAACTCAACCTGGCCGCGCTTGACCATTTCGCGCAGCAGCGCCATGTCTTCAGGGTAATGCTGGAACAGCCAGTCCAACAACCAGCCGGAAAAATGCACGGCAAAATGAAAGTCGGGAAAGCGGTGCAGAGTATGGATGAACGGGCGGTAACAGCGCAGGTGCGCATCTTCCAGTACTTCAGGAAAGTTGCCGACGGGCTGATGGGCGTGGACGCCGAGCAGGAGGGAGATTTGACGTGCCATGTGAGAAACCCTTATTTAACCGCAGAGGACGCGAAGGACGCAGAGGAAATGCGATAATGTTTTATCGTTTCCCTCTGCGTCCTCCGCGGTGAAAAGTTGCTGTTCAAGCTGCTCTGCGCATTGCTCCGCCTGCTTCGGGGCTGCCGCCGCCGTGGCTAATCGGCTTGCCGAGCTGCTCCGGTATGGGCAGCTTCAGCAATCGGTAGAGGTTCGCCAGATTATCCCGATACAGCTTGTCGAAGCTTTCTACGCTGTGCTGCGGATTGTAATCGCCGAACCACCAGAACCAGTCAGAACCTTCGCAATCGGCCAGCTGTTTATGTGCGAGTTCAACTTCCTGCTTGTCCAGGCGGCCGCTGCCCATGACCAGGTCGAAGTTTTGCTTGGCGGAGCACAGCAGGTCCCAGGCGCGGTTTTTTGCGGGCTCTCCGATCCAGGTGGAAAACGTGCCATACACCCAACTGCCGGCAACCAGGTAGGGCAACTTTCCCATCGCCGGGCTCGTTGTGCCGGCATTCGCGACCAGGCCCAGCGGCAATTGCGCCTGCATACCGTTGTTTTCCACGCAGCCGTCGAGATAATCCTTGAAGGTGGTGGAGCGGATGAAAGGGTGCGACTCCAGCGCATCGTACATCTCGGATAGAAAGTAATATCCGTTGTAAGGGTAGTATTCCCAGGCGTTTTCCCCGTCCAGGATAACGCTGACCACCGGGCTCTCGCCTTCCGGCGTATGCCGCCAGATTTCCTCCAGCTCATCAATGAAATTATCCACTGCATCCCGGCCGAACCACTTCGCGTACTCGAAGCCGATTTTGTCCGACAGCTTGTCGTCGCGGAAAAAGGAGACGATCTCATGATCGCCCGTAGCAAGGCGGTAAGGCCGATAGAGATAGTCCATTCTGGACGGTAACGGCTGGTTCCCGTCCAGTCCGCGCAGGCTGTTAACCAGCACAGATTCTCCGCTCGCCATCCAGCGGCAGCCATGCTCGGCAAACACTGTCGCCGCCGCCTGCGACACGCCGCCCTCTGCGGGCCAGATGCCCTGCAGCGCAACGCCAAATCGGTCGCGATGGCTTTCGATCGCGGATGTGATATGAAAGGAAGCACGCTTGAGGCCGCCCGGATAGCACGTCGCTTCCGGCAGGTCGACGCCAGGCATGCTTTCCCGCGCCACCTTGAAGTCGATCAGGAGCGGCACGATGGGGTGATAATGGGGCGTAGTGGAAATTTCGATCTGCCCGGAATCTGCCAGGCTACGGTAACGCGGAATCAATCCCCGGATGGTTTTTCCGATCAGATCTAACAGATGACGACGGTCGGCAAGGGTGAAATGCGAGCCCTTCGCCATCAGATTGACCACTAGCTCGCTGCCGCGACGCACGCTTTCACCGCACCACACCAGGTGGTACCAGACCAGCAGATCCGTCAGATACTGCCCGGAAAGGAAATCAAGGCTCGCTTCGCCATTCAGCTCATGATGCTTGTACAGATCGCTCAGCCGCTTGTAGGCCGGGTAAGGGTCGATCATCTTGGTATGATTACTGCGGAAACAACTGTCAAAAATCAGACCTCGCCTGACGGAAGAGAGATTATTCAGGTCCTCTTCATCCAACAAGGCAAGCAGCGGGTCGCGCAGCTTGCCTTCCTCGAATTGCCGGCTGTAATCCTCCAGTTGATCCAGCAGCACAGGAACGAAATTGAACACCGACTTGGCCTGGGGATGGCTTTCCAAATGATAGGCCATGTCGGAATAATCCTTCATGGCGTGCAAATAGGTCCACGGCAGCATGTACTCGCCCGTGGTCAGGTTGCGGTAATCTGGCTGGTGCATGTGCCAGCACAGGATCAGGTGGAGTTTTTTGTCGGTCATATGATTTAGTACTGAGTGCTGAGCTGAAAGTGCTGAGTCAGTAGGACCCCTGCGTGATGGTTAGCTCAGGATTCAGGACTCGGCACTCAGGAACTCAAATTATCTAAGATGATGCAACTTCTGCCCAAGCATCTCGGGCGTAATCAGTGTGATTCCCTTTTTTGTCACGTGAAAGCGCTTGGCATCCTCCTCGGGATTTTCCCCCACCACTAACCCTTCCGGGATTTTGCAGCCCTTGTCCACTACCACCCGGCGCAGGCGAGCGCCACGACCGATGTTCACATCCGGCAGCACCACCGAATCGGTGACCTCGGCAAAACTGTGGACATAGACATTGGAAAACAGCAGCGAGCGGCGCACCGTCGCACCACTGATGATGCAACCGCCCGACACCAGGGAATCCACCGCCTCACCACGACGAGTTTCATCGTCGAACACAAACTTGGCGGGCGGCAACTGCGCCTGGTAAGTCCAGATCGGCCAGGTCTTGTCGTAAAGGTTAAGGTCGGGGGTGACCTTGGTGAGCTCCATATTGGCTTCCCAATAGGCATCCACCGTTCCCACATCGCGCCAGTATGCCGATTCGCCCGGTGCGGCAACACAACTATCGGAAAAACTATGCGCAAAGATGCGGTAGCGCGACATGATATGGGGGATGATGTCCTTGGCGAAATCATGCGAAGAATTCGGATCGTCGGCGTCGCGGGCCAGTTGCTCATAGAGAAATTCAGCGTTGAACACGTAAATACCCATGCTCGCCAGCGCCATATCGGGATTGCCCGGGGTCGACTGCGGATGCTCCGGTTTTTCATTGAAGGCAACCACGCGATGCGCCTCATCGACCGACATCACGCCGAATTCCCTGGCATCTTCGATCGGCACCTCGATACAAGCCACCGTCAGATCGGCCGCGCTGGCGGCATGAAACGCCAGCATTTCGCCGTAGTCCATCTTGTAAACATGATCGCCAGCCAGGATCAGGACATAGGTCGAATCGTAATTGCGCAAGATGTCCATGTTCTGGAAAACCGCATCGGCGGTGCCACGGTACCACATGGTTTCGTCGATGCGCTGCTGCGCCGGCATCAGTTCGACAAATTCGTTGAATTCGCCGCGCAGAAAACTCCAGCCACGGTGCAGATGCTGCAACAGGCTATGCGCTTTGTACTGGGTAATAACGCCGATGCGGCGGATGCCGGAATTGACGCAGTTGGAAAGCGGGAAATCGATAATCCGGAACTTGCCGGCAAATGGCACGGCGGGCTTGGCACGCCACTCGGTCAGGTTCTTCAGACGGGAACCGCGGCCGCCGGCGAGGATCAGTGCGACGGTGTTTTTTGTCAGCAAGCTGACAAAACGTGGGTATTCTTTCTCCAAGACTGACCTCCACTTACAATTAGTCGGAAACCTGTTGAAGCCCATCCGAGCACAGCTAATGCGGGGAGCTCTAACGAGGGATTATAGCAGACTGAAATCTCCCGCAACCCGAGTAACAGTCGTTATAATCCAAATATACTTCTAATTTAGAAAAACACCACACCCATGAAAGTCAATCCGCAGGTGAAGTCTTTGCTTCAAGCTCGGCTGCACGATCCTTTCGCCTTCCTCGGCACTCATCAAGCCAACGGAAAGTGGACAGTCCGGGTATTTGCACCCTACTCCGAAAAACTCTGGCTACAGATCGGAGATGCTTGGGAGGATATGCAAAAAACCGACTCGCATGGCCTGTTCGAGTGGCACGGCAGGGAAGCGCCTCCCACTCCGTGCCACCTGCGCCACCTGCAAAACGGGGTACTGAAAAACAGCCACGACCCCTATTCCTTCCCCAGCACCATCAGCGAGCACGACCTCTTTCTTTTCGGCGAAGGCCGGCTCTACCAGGGCTACCACATGCTGGGTGCGCAGCCGATGGAAAGTCTCGGCATCGCGGGCGTGCGCTTCGCGGTGTGGGCACCCAACGCGGAAAGAGTCAGCGTGGTCGGCGACTTCAACGACTGGGACGGTCGCGTTCACACCATGCGCAGCCTGGGAAGCTCGGGCGTGTGGGAAATTTTCATCCCCGGACTTCCTCCCGGCAGCCTGTACAAATTCGAAATCCGTAATCGCCACAGCGGCGAGGTGCTGGTCAAGGCCGATCCCTACGCGCGGGAATTTGAACTGCGCCCGAACACCGCCGCCCGCATTACGGCATCTGCAGGCCATACCTGGCAGGACGGCGCGTGGCTGGAAAAGCGCAAGAACCTCGACTGGCTGCACGCGCCGTTCAACATCTATGAAATCCATGCCGGCTCATGGCGGCGCCACCCCGACGGCCGCTTCTATACCTGGCGCGAACTGGCCGAAAGCCTGGTTCCCTATATCAAGGAAATGGGCTACACCCACATCGAACTGCTGCCGATTTCCGAGCATCCTCTGGACGAGTCCTGGGGCTATCAAACCACCGGCTATTTCGCCCCGACTTCCCGTCACGGCACGCCGGACGAACTGCGCGCCTTCGTCGATGCCTGCCACCAGGCGGACATCGGCGTCATCCTCGACTGGGTACCGGCGCACTTCCCGCAGGATGCCTGGGCGCTCGCCAAATATGACGGCACCGCCCTGTACGAACACGAAGACCCGCGCCTTGGTCTGCATATCGACTGGGGCACCCACATCTTCAATTTCGGTCGCCACGAGGTAAAAGGCTTTCTGCTGTCCAGCGCCCATTACTGGCTGGAGGAATTCCATTTCGATGGCCTGCGCGTGGACGCGGTTGCTTCCATGCTCTACCTCGACTATTCGCGCAAAGCCGGCGAATGGCTGCCGAACAAGTACGGCGGACGGGAAAATCTCGAAGCCATCGAATTTCTGCGCCAGCTCAACATCATGGTGCATGACGAGTTTCCCGGCGCACTCACCTTCGCCGAGGAATCCACCTCTTGGCCGATGGTATCGCGCCCAGTCTACCTTGGCGGCCTGGGCTTTTCGATGAAGTGGAACATGGGCTGGATGAACGACACCCTATCTTACATGCAGAACGATCCGGTGCACCGCCGTTACCACCACAACGAACTTACCTTCGGCCAACTCTACGCCTATACGGAAAATTTCGTATTGCCGTTCTCCCATGACGAAGTGGTGCATGGCAAGCGCTCGTTACTCGCCAAAATGCCGGGCGATGGCTGGCAGAAATTCGCCAACCTGCGCCTGCTGTTCACTTACCAGATGACTTACCCCGGTAAAAAACTCAACTTCATGGGCAACGAACTGGCCCAGGGCCGGGAATGGCGCATCGGCGGAGAGCTTGACTGGGGACTACTGGAGCGCGAGCAGCACCAGGGAATGAAAAGCCTGTCGCGCGACCTCAACCGCCTCTACCGTGACCGGCCTGCATTGCACGAACTTGACTTCACGTCAGACGGCTTTGCCTGGATCGATTGCCACGACGCCGACCAATCGGTCCTTTCATACCTGCGGCGCGACCGCAATGGCTCGTTCGTGGCAGTGATGCTGAACTTCACACCGGTACCGCGTCTCGGCTACCGCATCGGAGTGCCCCGGCCCGGCTTGTACCGCGAAATCCTCAACAGCGATTCCCTGTTTTACGGCGGCTCCAACCAGGGCAATGGCGAAGGTGCCGTTGCCGAGCATAAACCCTGGATGGGCCACCCTTATTCCATCGTGATAACCGTACCGCCGCTGGCGGGGATAATATTGGCTTTGGCCGAATAAAATAACCGCGCCCTCCGCGGTATCAAGGAAATTTATGTCCGCCCTCACCCGCTCGACACACTGGCAAGCGCTGAAAGCGCATCAGAAAACACTGGCTTCCAACTCGTTGCGCGAGCTGTTCTCAGCCGACCCCAAACGCTTCGACAAATTCTCCCTCGAGGCCTGCGGCATCCTGCTGGATTACTCGAAAAACCGTATCGACTCGGAGACCATGTCGCTGCTGGCGGCGCTGGCGCGTAATATGGATATCGAAGGCTGGCGCGAAAAAATGTTCGCCGGCGACAAGATCAACTTCACTGAAAATCGCGCGGTACTGCACGCGGCGTTGCGCAACCGTTCCAGTCGTCCGGTCATGTTCGACGGGCACGACGTCATGCCTGAAATAAGGCGCGTGCTCAACAAGATGCGTGAATTTACGGAAAGCGTGCGCTCAGGCCAGTGGAAAGGCCACACCGGCAAGCCGATCACCGACATCGTCAACATCGGCATCGGCGGCTCCGATCTCGGCCCAGCCATGGCCTGCCTGGCGCTTGCGCCTTACGGTAAGCCCGGGCTGCATACCCACTTCGTCTCGAATATCGACGGCACCCAGCTGGCGGAAACGCTGAAGCGGCTCGACCCGGCAACCACGCTGTTCATTGTCGCTTCGAAGACCTTCACCACCCAGGAAACCATGACCAACGCGACTTCAGCACGCGAATGGCTGCTCCGTTCGGCGCGTGACGAAACCGCGGTGGCCCGACATTTCGTCGCCGTCTCTACCAACACCGCAGCCGTCGCCCAGTTCGGCATCGACACCACGCACATGTTCGAATTCTGGGACTGGGTGGGCGGTCGCTACTCGCTGTGGTCGGCGATCGGACTGCCGATTGCCGTTTTCATCGGCATGGACAATTTCGAGGCCTTGCTGACCGGCGCATTCGAAATGGACGAGCACTTCCGCAGCGCCCCGCTGGAAAACAACATGCCGGTGATCATGGCCCTGATCGGGATGTGGCACGCCAACTTCTGGAATGCCCACAGCCACGCCGTGCTGCCCTACGACCAGTCCCTCGCGCGCTTCCCGGCCTACCTGCAACAGCTCGACATGGAAAGCAATGGCAAGCGCGTCGATCGCAGCGGCAAAACCGTCGATTACACCACCGGCCCGGTAATCTGGGGCGAACCCGGCACCAACGGCCAGCATGCCTTCTACCAGCTGATTCACCAAGGCACCCGGCTGGTGCCGGCAGATTTTCTCGCCCCGGTTGAAAGCCACAACCCGGTTGGCGAGCATCACGCCATCCTGCTCTCCAACTTCTTCGCCCAGACCGAAGCGCTGATGAAGGGGAAAACGGCAGAAGAAGCCCGTGTCGAACTGGAAGCGGCAGGCATGAAGGGCACGGCGCTCAAACAGTTATTACCGCACAAGGTGTTCCCCGGCAACAGCCCGACCAACTCGATTCTGTTCCAGAAACTCGATCCCAGGACCCTGGGCGCGCTAATCGCACTCTACGAGCACAAGGTGTTCGTGCAGGGCATGATCTGGAACCTGAATTCCTTCGACCAGTGGGGGGTGGAACTGGGCAAGCAACTGGCGCAAAAAATCCTGCCTGAACTTGACGGCAAGACAGCCGTCTCCTCCCACGATTCTTCCACCAACGGGTTGATCAATTATTTCAAGGGACTCAGGGCTTAACGTAAAACTCGCGAAGCGAGACCTCGTCCCTCTCTCCCTTCGGGAGAGAGGGACGAGGTCATGGCGAATCGCTGTTTCATCATCTGGGGCGGCGGTTCACCATGACCGTTAGGACGCCACACCAGAGAATGGCGCCGCCCGCGCAACTGACTTGACGAGCTAGCCCTCAAGCAGGATGCTTTCAGCCAGCACATCCACCCCTAGCCGGGGCGTAATGGCGCGGGCGGGGATATTGGCACCAGCGCGCCAGTTCATCACGGCTTCACGCTTGCTCTCCCCGGTAACCAGGAACAACACCTGCTTTGCCTGACTCAAGCGCCAGGCACTCAAGCTTACCCGCTCAGCCGGAGCCTTGGGCGCATCAAATACCGGCAGAGCCACAGGAGAACTTACCCCCTGGCCCCAATCGTTGCCTGGGAACAGGCTGGCGGTATGGCCATCCTCGCCCAGCCCGAGCAGCACCAGATCGAACTCCCCAACCTGCTTTAAGGTGACAGAATAGGCTGCAGCAGCAGCTTTTGCACCCATTTCGGCCGGAATTGCATAAACCTGCTTTTGCGGCACCGGAACATGGTCCAGCCAGGCGTCCCGCGCCATGCTGCTGTTGCGCTCGGGATCGGCAGCGGGCAGGCAACGCTCGTCGCCGAAATAGATATGCCAGGCTTCCCAGTCGGTCTTTAAAGTTCGCAGCTGCTGATACAAGGCGCGGGGGGTATTACCGCCGGCCAGCACCAGACGGAAGGCGCCGGAATCTGTAATCGCCTGCTCGGCGGCACGAGCAATCACGCTGACGGCTTCAGTCTGCAACGACTGCATAGAAGAAAAAAGATACCAGCGGCAAAGTTGAGTATTGGTCATGTCATCACGGCTTTCAATATTTTTTCAGTATAGAACATGGAATATTTAGCGCAGTACGCTTCTGTTATAATTTAGCTCGATTTGTCACGACATTGAAACACAATGGCCACAAGCAAAACAAAAAACTCCCGGGTGCTATTCGTCACATCTGAAATCCACCCCCTGATCAAGACCGGCGGACTGGCCGATGTCAGCGGCGCATTGCCTGCGGCATTGCGCGAACTGGGCACGGAAGTGCGAGTGCTGGTGCCGGGTTACCCGAAAGTGCTGGCCGGCGCCAAGAACAAGCGCTTGCTCCACACCTTCCATGACCTGCCCGAAGCTGACGAAGTACACCTGCTATCGGCCTCCCTGCCTGGCAACGGAGTGCCGTTGCTGATCATCGATTGCCCGGTACTCTACCAGCGCGACGGCGGCCCTTACCTGAACCCTGTCGGCGTCGACTGGCCGGACAATGCCCAGCGCTTCGCCCTGCTTTCACGGATCGGCGCCATTCTTGGCAGCGATGCCACGCCCCTCTCATTCCGTCCCAACATCGTTCACTGCAACGACTGGCAAAGTGCACTGGTTCCCGCTTTTCTGCGCTTCATGCATGGAAAAAAAGCGGCGACGGTCATGACCATCCACAACCTCGCCTTCCAGGGCATCTTCCCGCCACACGTCGTGACCGAGGTCGGTCTGCCGCCGGCATGCTTCAGCATCGAGGGGGTGGAATACTACGGCAATTTCTCCTTTCTCAAGGCCGGCCTCTACTATGCCGACCACATCTCCACGGTCAGCCCCACCTACGCGCAGGAAATCCAGCAGGAAGCACTCGGCTTCGGCATGCAGGGACTGCTCACTCACCGCAGCAACAAACTGACCGGAATCGTCAACGGCATCGACACCAGCGACTGGAATCCAGCCACCGATCCGCATCTGGTGCAGGGATACGACGCTGGAAACATGGCTGGCAAGACCGCCAACAAGCTCGCCCTGCAGGAAAAAATGGGGTTGAAGCGCGACCCGGACATCCCGCTGCTCGGCATGATCAGCCGCATCACCCAGCAGAAAGGCGGGGACCTGCTGCTGGAGATTGCGCCGCAACTGCTGCGGGAAAACGTGCAAATTGTCCTGCTTGGAACCGGCGAAACCGTGCTGGAAAACGGCTTCCGTAACCTCGACCACGCACATCCAGACAGGGTGGGAGTGACGATCGGCTTTGACGAAGGATTGTCTCATCTGGTCGAAGCCGGCGCAGACATGTTCCTGATGCCCTCACGCTTCGAACCCTGCGGCCTCAACCAGATGTACAGCCAGCGCTATGGCACGCCACCAATCGTGCATGCCACCGGCGGTCTGGCCGACACGGTGGTCGATGGCGTCACCGGCTTCGTGTTCGAGCCGATGACCGCCGAGACATTCCTGACCAGCATCCGCCGCGCACTCGCCACCTACCACGACAAGCAAGCATGGCACGCCATCCAGCACAACGCCATGACACGAGATTTCAGCTGGGAAAAAAGCGCCGAGGATTACCTGGCACTTTATAAAGAAGTCCTGAGTCCTGAGTCCTGATTCAAAAAATATCGCGCAACGATACAACGCACTCAGTACTGTTTTTCCGCACTCAGTGCTTCTCAAAGCCAAACCATCAGCCCCATCTCCAGCGGATGGGTCAGAAGTTCCTGCCAGGGGTAAACGCGGATTTTGTAATCCAGATGGCCACACCGGTCTGGGGCCAGATCGAGGGTAAACAGATGCTCCCCGGTCGCCTCGACGAGTCCCTGGAACGAGAAGCTGAAGTGCAGGTAATCCTTCATCTCATTGCGATTAGGGCGACGCATCATCAACTCGACCCTCACATCCTCCGGCGCCAGGCCGTTCAGTTTCAGGGCAACCTCGAAACGCACTTTGTCCCCAAACTGAATGCGCTTCTTCGGCGTATACAGGCGGCGAATCTCGACACCCTCCCAGGCGGCGAGGATCTTCATTTTCCAGGCTGAAACATTCTTCGCATTTGCGTAGCCATCGCGGGCGTACAGTTCACCTTGGCGGCTGGCCTGAAGGTAAAAGTTGGACACGTATTCGCCCACCATCCGGTTGGAATTGAAGCGCGGCAGCAGGGTGCCGATCGAACGCTTGGAACGCCTGATCCATTCCGCCGAGTAGCCCATCTTGCCGCGATCGTAGTACTGGGGCACGATACGGTCCTGCAGGATCTCGTAAAAGGTCTGGCTGTCTTCCTTGTTACGGCGGTAATCGTCCATGTAGGTCGGTGCCGGCTTGATCGCCCAGCCGTTGGTGCCGTCGTAGCCCTCGCCCCACCAGCCGTC
>JAHJJI010000141.1 GCA_018823025.1 Gammaproteobacteria bacterium
CGATCTCGGCTTTCTCGATTTCAGCACCCTGGAAAAGCGTCATTTCTATTGTGCGGAAGAACTGCGCCTCAACCGGCGACTGGCGCCAGATCTCTACCTGGAGGTCGTTCCCATCGTCGGCAGCGCAGATCATCCTGTCTTGAACAATGTCGGCCCAACCATCGAATACGCCGTTAAAATGCGGCGCTTTCCCCAAGCCTGTTTGCTCGACCAGGTATTGCTGCGCGGCGAACTGACCCCTGAAACGATAGACGCCATTGCCCGCAAAATAGCCGATTTCCATGGACGAACTGCAGTCGCAGACAATAGGAATCCTTTTGGCACGCCGGAGCAGACCCACCTCCCGATAGTGGAAAATTTTGCGCAAATTCGTCCGCGACTGCGGGATAAAGAAGACCTGATCCGCCTGGATGAACTGGAGCGATGGAGCGAACAGGAATATCTGGCCCGTTTCGACGCCCTTGCGTCGCGCAAGGCACGGGGCTTTGTCCGCGAGTGCCATGGCGACCTGCATCTCGGCAACATGGCGCTACTGGATGGGGAGGTGGTTCCCTTCGACTGCATCGAGTTCAGCGACAACCTGCGCTGGATCGATGTCATCAGTGAGGTGGCTTTTCTGACCATGGATCTGCATGGCCGCGGACGGCCTGATCTGGCGCGCCGATTTCTCAATGCCTACCTGGAGCAAACCGGGGATTACGAAGGTCTTGAGGTGCTGCGCTACTACCTGGTGTACCGCGCCATGGTGCGTGCCAAGGTGGCCTGCATCCAGGCCGGACAGGAGAGACGGTCCGCCGACCACTGGGCGCAATACCGAAATCACATCGAACTGGCGGCAGACTTCACGCGCACCTCTCAACCTTTCCTGGCCATCACCCACGGCTTGTCCGGCGCCGGAAAAACCACGGTCACGCAATCGTTGCTGGAAGCCACAAGCTTGTTCCGAGTCCGTTCCGATGTAGAAAGAAAACGCTTGTATGGGCTCAAGCCGGAGGCGCGCAGCGATACCGGGAGTATCGGGAGTATTTATTCCGCGGAAGCCAATGAACGCACCTACCGACGACTGACGGAGGTAGCGCGGGGAATTATCCAGTCCGGCTTTTCCGTTATCGTCGATGCGGCATTCCTGAAGCGACGAGAGCGCGCATCCTTCCATGAACTGGCTCAGGAATTAAACATTCCTTTCGTCATTCTGGATGTCACCGCACCCAAAAACCTGCTGCGAGAACGCGTCAAGCAACGCATGCAACAAGGGCGAGATGCCTCGGAAGCGGATATCACAGTGCTGGAAAATCAGCTCCGTAATAGCGAGCCGCTAGACGCCAGCGAACTGGCCTTGGCTATCAACGTGGATACAGAACAGAAAGAGAATATTCAGGCGCTTGTGCGGCGCCTGACGGGCATAGCGAGAAGCACCACCCCGATATGACCAAAAGTAGGCGACATCGCTTCTCGCCGTGCCCGTTCCCTCACCCCTAGCCCTCTCCCACGTTGTGGGAGAGGGGGACAGAGTATCGCTACGCGATGTTCACTTTATTAAAGGCTACTTCTTGCTGAGCAGCGCTTCAATTTCCGCTTCTGCCGCAATCCAGTCCTGCAACGAATCGCCCAGAAACCCATGCCGCTCGGCGTGGTAATAAGCCGCCTCGGCAACCATGCGATAGCGCTGCTCTGGCGTGACGGTGGATTTGGCAACCGCTGCGCGCTTCGCTGCAGGTTTTTTCGGCGCAGCGGCTTTTGCCGGTGCAACAGCCTTTTTCGGTGCTGCCGCAACAGCTTTCTTCGGCGCAGCTACTTTGGCAGCAACTGGTTTCTTCACGGCAGCTTTTGTAGCGGCAGTGGTTTTTGCAGCGCTAGATAATGTCGTTTTCTTTGCAGCTTTTTCGGTGGTTGCCATAATTTTTTCTCCAGTTAAATCTTGAATAATTTCATATCAAATTTTGAACGAAGTATAGCTTAATTTTTCAAGAGTAGAACATGTTCATGACATTATGATGAAGCCCGCGCATTCTTCCTTACCTTGCCTCGAGCGACCGGTCGGGTCGGATCAGAAATCGGTTACTGCGCTCCTTACGGTTCTGGATGTAATGGTTCACCGTAATCTCCCGGCCTGATTTATCGAAGATGATTTCGTAGTAAGCATAATTTTTGAACACTTCTTCGAAGTTCAGGTCCTGACCGGGGTCCCACGGTTTCATCGCCGGATCGAAACTCTCGAAATAGTATGGTGCCTCTGGCTGGAATTTTTCTGCAAGTGACGCCGCACTTGCCCCCACAGAAAACAGGATCGCAATAATCGCAGCAGCAACGCGCACACCTTGTCTCATATTCAGCACTCCGAAATTTAAGCGGTTCCACCCACTGTCAGACCATCGATGCGCAAGGTCGGTTGCCCCACGCCCACCGGCACGCTCTGGCCATCCTTGCCACAGGTGCCCACGCCCGGATCAAGCGCCATGTCATTGCCGATCATCGACACCCGCGTCAGCACGTCAGGACCATTGCCTATCAGGGTCGCGCCCTTGACCGGATAGGTGATCTTGCCATCCTCGATCATGTAAGCTTCCGCCGCCGAGAACACGAACTTGCCGCTGGTGATATCCACCTGGCCGCCGCCGAAATTGGCCGCGTACAGGCCATGCTTGACCGACTTGATGATTTCCGCCGGGTCTTTGTCGCCGTTCAGCATGTAGGTGTTGGTCATGCGCGGCATCGGGATGTGCGCGAAGGATTCGCGCCGGGCGTTACCGGTAACAGCCATGCCCATCAAGCGGGCATTCAGCGTGTCCTGCATGTAGCCCTTGAGGATGCCGTTTTCGATCAGCACCGTGCACTGGGTCGGATTGCCTTCGTCGTCGACGTTGAGCGAACCACGGCGACGAGCGATGGTGCCGTCATCCACCACGGTCACGCCAGCCGACGCAACGCGCTGGCCGATCTTGCCGCTGAAGGCGGAACTGCCCTTGCGGTTGAAGTCCCCTTCCAGCCCGTGGCCGATCGCTTCGTGTAGCAGGATGCCCGGCCAACCGGAGCCCAGCACCACAGTCATGGTGCCTGCCGGAGCCGGCTTGGCATCGAGATTGATGAGCGCCTGATGCACCGCCTTTTGCGCGTAATCCTGCAACACCTCGTCGCTGAAATAAGTGTAATCGAAACGCCCCCCGCCGCCTGCGCTGCCCTGCTCGCGCCGGTCGCCATCCTCGACGATCACCTGTAGGGAAAGCCTGACCAAGGGACGCACATCCGCCGCCAGCAAGCCGTCGTTACGGGCGATCAGCACCACCTCGTACTCTCCGGCCAGCGATGCCATGACCTGGGTTACCCGCTTATCGAGCGCGCGGGCATGGCGCTCCAGCCTTTCCAGCAGGGCCACTTTTTCGGCATCCTTGAGACTGGCAATCGGATCGTGAGGCAGGTAAAGCTGGGGCTTGGCCGCGCCATACACTGCCGGCACCGACTTTTCCGCCCCCTGCCGGGCAATCGCACGAGTGGTTTCAGCCGCAGTTACCAAGGCTGGCAGGCTGATGTCATCGGAATAGGCGAATGCGGTCTTTTCACCGGTTACGGCGCGCACGCCCACGCCCTGGTCGATGCTGAAACTACCCGACTTGACCTGGCCTTCCTCCAGGCTCCACCCCTCGGCGCGGGTGTACTGGAAGTAGAGATCGGCGTAATCCACCTGATGGGTCATGATGCGGCCGAACACCTGCTGCAAATCTCCTACATCCAACCCGTAAGGGGTCAGCAGAGTCGACTGGGCGGTGCCGAACAGAGGATCGGAGTGGAACGAAGCGGTTTCAATTTTCATAAATTTTCAGAATTCAGCAAGTTTTCAAAGTTCGGTGTGTCAGGGCTGGCAGGCTCTTGCGCAAGCTCGCCTGATAGGCCGGGTTAATGTTGGCAATCACTACGCCGGAGCCACGCGGCAGACGATCGAGAATCACACCCCAGGGGTCAACGATCATGCTGTTGCCGTGCGTTTCGCGGCCGGACAGATGATAGCCGCCCTGGGCTGATGCCACCACATAAGCCAGGTTCTCGATGGCGCGGGCACGTACCAGCGTTTCCCAATGCGCCTTGCCAGTGGTTTCAGTAAAGGCGGAGGGCACGACGATGATATCGACCTCGCCCATGGCGCGGTAAAGTTCGGGAAAACGCAGGTCATAACATACCGATAGACCGATTCGGCCGAACGGAGTTTCCACCACCACTATCTGGTCGCCCGGTTCGATGGTTTTTTCTTCACGATATTTCTCGTTGCCGAGATCCAGTCCGAACAAGTGGATCTTGTCGTAGCGTGCCACCTGTTTTCCTTTGTCATCGTATACCAGACAGCTGTTGCGCACCTTGGATGGCACACTCGCCTCCAAGGGCACCGAACCACCTATGATCCATATCTTGTGCTTCTTTGCCATGGCACTGAGGAATTTCTGCATCGGCCCCTTGCCCTCGGCTTCACGCACCGCCACCTTGTCGCTTTCCTTCTTTCCCATGATGGCAAAAAACTCCGGCAGCACGACCAGTTTGGCGTCCTGCGCTGCGGCCATGCCGATCAGGCGCTCGGCCTCGGAAAGGTTGGCCGCCACGCTCGGGCCGGAAGCCATCTGGATGGCCGCGATGCGGCAAACGCCTGGCTGCGGTTTGGCACGTGCAACTGCAGTGCGAGTCTTGGTTCTGGCGAAGCTCGATTTGGCTTTTGTTGTCATTTTATTTCCTCTCGTCCATTTCTTAATTCGGTGAGGGTTAGAAGGTGAGGAGTGAGGAGAAAAGTCAAAAACGGTGCGGTGGAGGGCGACCTTCCGCCTCACCCCTCACCCCTCACCTATGGCGATTCCTTCTGCACACTCCCGCCGATCTTAACGACATTGGGTTTGTCCCATGTTCCGCTAATACTGTATTCGTAGGCAGCGATTTGATCAATCGGGTCCCGCAACAATTTTTGCGCCACCAACGCAGCTATCCCGACCACGGGACCTCCCAGAAATGCGCCAGCGACGGACACGCCCTCTCCCAACTGAGGAGCCACTCTTACCTTCAGATTCTGGGTTTCCTTGGCAAGATCGGTTTCACCCTGCATCCGGACTTTTGCCGCCGGGCCTTCCAGCCTGAAATCATCGGTGTGCGCTACACCGTGGTCGATGCGCGCACTGCCGGAAATCGAGTCGAAGGCGAAACCTCCGCTGAAAATATCACGAAAATCCAGCGTCAGGCGCCGTGGCAGTGACTGAAGGCTGAGCAGGCCAAGCAGCTTGCCCACACCCGGCTCAACTTTGAGAAACTGGCCATTCTTTGCTTCCAATTGCAGACTGCCAGTCAAACTCGGAAAATCGATATCATGTGGGCTACCCGCCCAGGAAAGCTGACCATCGAGCTTTGCTGTTCCGCGCTTCACCGCATCCGGATAACCCAACCGCGCCAACAGTTTACCCAAATCCTGCGCATCAACATGCAAATTGGCGTTGGTCATCGGCCTGCGTCGCCACCCCTGCCACAATCCATCCATCTGCAAGTTGCCGTCGGGGTTGCTGATACGCAACTTCTCGATGCGCCAATCGTCATCCTCCTGTACAGCCAGTAACTCGAGCTTGCCCAGTTTTTTCTGCTTGGCCGAGAAACTCTCCGCGACGACATCCAATGCCGGCAGCTCCTTCTCCTGCGGCGCTTTCGTCGGAACACCCAGCTTCGCCGGAGCAGGATCGGGAATGGTCAGATAATCCAGGCGCGCCTGCAGCCGACCACGCGCCTCGGGGTTCCATTGCACATTGCCGGCAAGTTCCCGGCTCACTACCTTCGCCTGCCATGTGCCCTCCTGCATTTTGGCACTAATATGCAAGTCATTAAAGCGTTTGCCAAACACATCGAGAGCACCAAATTTCAGATTGAGTCCGGCAAATCCGGGCAACGGCGTCTCGTCCGACGACGGTCCGAGGATGCCACGCCAATGATCAAGATCAAGCAGGGCAAGCTCACCGCTCAACCAGATGCCGGGCTGCGGCGGCAGCACTGCTGTTGCGCCCAGATTAACCGAGCCGCGCTCGATCGTCATTTTACCGTTTCCTTGACGACGCAACAGCACCGCGGCAAGGACTTTGCCATAGTTGAGCTGAATCAGATCCTCATTCGCACCCGATATTTTCTTTTCAAAGCGCAACGGCACCATCTCAGCCGCTGTTTTGCCAAAAGGCACAGGCAAATTAACCGCCAGCCCGACCAACGAAGATTCGAGCAGCATATCGGCCTGTTTTTTTCGGATCGAGACCACTCCACGCCAGTCGGTTGTTCCGCTCATGCTACGGGTTATCGGCTGATCGGCCAAACCGCGTATCCCGGCAGCGGTGGCACGCCCTTGGGCATTGATGCGCACCCCACCATCCTTCTGGGTCGCCCCGCTGATCGAGGCAGCACCACCCAAGGCCAGCGCCGTAATACGAGGAATCGCCACCGAAGCTTCGGTAAAATCCAGGCGCCCATTTACTTGATCCAGCACTGGAAAGTCCGAGCCGAGAGAAACGCGATTGTTGACGAACTGGTAACTCCCCTCCACCCGGCTGTCCTTGTTGCGTCGCAAAGGTATAGCCAGCTTCAGCTTGAAATTTCCGTTGCCCGATGCCCCCATGCCCTCGGTGAAATCGTCGATCATGGCGCTGACCGGACTATGGTCGATGAATTTGATCATGTCGCCAGTTGGTCCGCGGGCCTCTCCCTCCACTTCGAGAATTTCATCCCAGGTCAACAGGTCTGGAATCACCGCCCGTGTCTTGTTGATTTGCATGCCATCAGTATTGCCTTGATGTGCGGTTATTTCCATGCGGGCACCACGAAAAAGGAGGTCCACCACGATATTCTCGATTTTTGGCCAGCCCGGCGCATATTCCAGCGTACCACCGGTCACCTTGCCGACCACCTCGAACAAACCGCGCTTGCCATCGGCGAAGGGGAAATCGGCCAGATTACCCTTCAGACGCAGCCGCACATCGTTGGACTGCCCAGCCAGCAGCGCCGTGTTGAGCCAATCACGCGTGGATTGGCCGATCGTCAGCGGAATGTATCGACCGACCTGGCGCGCATCGCCACGGGAAAACTGGCCGGTGAGATCGATTATGCCCGGCGTACCGCCTTTCATCTTGTAGCTGCCGAACAGCGTGCCCGCCAGATGGCGGTTGGCAAGGGAAAGGCTGGTCAGGTTAATATCCAGACCATTACTATTATCCTGTTTCTTCCAGTTCATCTGCGCAGTCAGCGCATCCATCTCCAGCGGTTCATGGAACAGATCGGGAAAATGAGCCCGCACTTGGTGTGAATCCAGCGCCAACGTACCGGATTTTTCGTTGGCGTCGAGATTGCCGCTCAAGCCGGAAAAACCCGGCAGCTTTCCATGCGGTTTCATACCCAAGCCGGTAAAGCTCCCCTTGGCCGTATAGCGCAGTGGCGCCTTCCAGTCTCCGCTCCATTTAACACTGAAGTCGCGGAAGTTGCCCTGGGGACCAATTTCAGCCAGATTGACGCGCACATCCGGCGACAGCGGCAGCGCATCGGCCAATTTCACCAGCGGCGCCAGATAAAGGCCATTGGCATGAATGTCCCCGGTAGCGGGCTTTTTGCCTTGCGCCGGAATATAGCGCACCAGCAAATCGGTAGCCGGCAAGTTGACGCCGCTCTTCGCCGCCAGGCTCAGATGCTGCGCGCGGAACTCGAATGCGCCCAGCAACGGCTTCCCTCCAAGACGGCCTTGCAGACTTTGCAGTTCGGCCTCGGCTAGGTCGCCGATAAAACGGGCTGCCGAATCGACAAAACGAACATCTGCCTGCAACGGCCGCCAGCCGAGGCGGCCGCTCAGGCTATGCAGATCGAGCGGGGGAAGATCACTGGCAAAACGGGCAACCACATCGTTCAGACGAACGTCCGCTGTGACCTCGCTGACTCCCCCGGCTTTAAGCCCAAGCCAGGCCTGCACCCCGCCATAACCGTGCTGCAGCTCGAATGGGAAGGGTAGCCAGGCCTGCCAGGCAGCGATGTCGGCATGGGCGAGTTTCGCATAAACCTTGCCCTCCCAGGCGGCCAGTTCGGCCACTTTTTCACCTTTCAAATCGGCACGAATATCCAGCGGGTCCGCCAGTTCGGCAGGCGGAACGGCCTGCAGGCCCAGTTGATGCCGCCTGCCGCTGCTCTCCAGGCGCAAGTTGACGCGACTCAAGGTCAAAGCCGGCGCCTGGCGCTTCTCGTCGCGCCACTCAATCACTGCGTTGCGAATGACGATGCGCGGTTGCTGTAACAGCCAATCGGCAAATCCGCTGTCGCTGTCCGGCTGGTTGAGCTCAATGCCCGCAATGAAGATGTGCCCTTCAACATCGCGCCGGATGCTCAATACGGGATCGCTGATTTCGAGGGAATGCAGGCGCACCTCGCCGACCAGCAACGTCCACCACGACAGGGTGCTATCGACCTGCTGGAGTACCAGCGCAGGACGTCCCTGCCGGTCGTAAACCTGCACTTCGCGTAGCTCCAGGTGCGGCCTCAAACGTTCCCAGTTTGCATCGATCGCGCCAATCGCAACGCGTTGGCCGGCTGCGCGGGTAATGGAAGCGGCAATATCCTCGCGATATTGGCCGATATTGGGCAATATCCAGTAGCGTAATGCAACCACCGTTGCGGCGAACGCCAGCCCGGCCAGAAACAGGACCGTGATTGCAATTCGGTAACTCCAGCGCCACAAGGTTTTATGCATGGTCCCGGTTCAAAAAAAGACTGCAGGGGCTTTAAGTTAGAGCCCTCGCAGTCCGATTATAACCCGGCCACAGGGTTTGCTTCATGTTAACG
>JAHJJI010000011.1 GCA_018823025.1 Gammaproteobacteria bacterium
CAAATAGGCAGGCGTTGAGGCGGCTCGTCGAGCCTGCGGGTAGGTTGCTTGAGTTCACGGGTAACCGTGCGCCTAGAGGAATGACTGTCCACGACAGAACCCGGCTTATCGGCCAGCTTCACCCCCATTCAAAACATGCGCCCTTGACCATCCCAACCTTCTCCCTCCGGGAAAGGGTTGGGATGGGGGTTGCTTCCCTTCTTTGTCCCTCCCTTCACTCCACACCTCAAAGTCCTAATAAATCACTTTCGGTGTTTTACGTATCTATTTGCTTTTTAAGCATATTGGTTTTTCCGTGATTTAGGGATTAACTCATTGTCACAAAAGAGAAAAACCCGAAATTTAGCTTGACCCTCCACTTTTTTTTGCCTATAGTGGGAAACAGTGGTGAGAAGTGGGAATTTGTGGGAGGCCTGCTTCTACCAGAAAATAAAAAAAGGGGATGACATGTTTCGCGGCGCAACAGCTTTGAATCTCGATGCGAAAGGACGCTTGGCAGTGCCAAGTAAGCATCGTGACGCGCTGCTGGTTCAGTCTGCCGGGCGGCTGGTTATGACCGCGCATCCCCATCGCTGTGTGCTGCTCTACCCTCAGCCTGCCTGGCTGCCCATCGAAGAAAAAATCAATTCATTGCCGAGTTTCGATCCCGTGTCGAGTTCCTGGAAGCGCCTGCTGTTGGGTCATGCCGAGGAACTGGAACTGGATGCATCCGGCCGCCTGCTGGTTTCTCCCGTGCTGCGTCAACTTGCCGGGCTGGAGAAAGAGGCCATGCTGATCGGCCAGGGTGGATATTTCGAACTGTGGAGTATGGAGGGCTGGCGTACTCAGATGGAGCAGGCGCTGTCGCCCGGCAATGCCATTCCGACCGCGCTGGAAAATTTCTCGCTGTGAGCGAGGTATTCCGCCACAAGACGGTTCTGCTGGATGAGGCGGTCGACGGTCTGAATATCCGGCCGGACGGGGTGTACGTGGACTGCACCTTCGGCCGTGGCGGCCACAGCCGGTTGATTCTGGAAAAGCTCGGCGAGCAGGGTCGGTTGATTGCATTGGACAGGGATTTAGCCGGAGTGGAAGAGGCCAAAAAAATAACCGATCCGCGTTTCCAGATCGTGCACAGCAGCTTCAGCCGCTTGCGCGATGTGTTGAAAGAGCTGGGTGTGACACACGTTGATGGGGTATTGCTGGATCTGGGGATTTCCTCTCCGCAGATCGACGAAGCGGTACGCGGTTTCAGTTTTCGTTTTGACGGGCCGCTCGATATGCGCATGGACACGAGCCATGGACAAACCGCTGCGGAATGGTTGGCTGATGTAACAGAACAACAACTTGGGGAGGTGATAAAAAATTATGGTGAAGAACGGTATGCTAAACAGATTGCAAGAGCGATTGTTGCGGCTCGATCGGGGGAGCCAGTTGTCACCACTCGCCAACTTTCCCAGATCGTGGCAAAGGCCTTCAAAAGCCGCGAGCCTCATCAAGACCCGGCGACGCGCACCTTTCAAGCTATACGGATTTACCTCAATCAGGAGCTTGAGGAGTTGTCGTTAGTGTTACCTCAGTGCGTCGATGTTCTGGCGCCGTTTGGCCGCCTCGTAGTCATCAGCTTTCATTCCCTCGAAGATCGGGTCGTCAAGCGCTTCATGCGCGATGGCGCGCAACCGGCTGTTTTTCCGGCGCGGTTACCGTTGCGTGCTGCGGAGCTGCCAGCGCCACATTTGCGCCTGGTGGGCAAGGCGGCTCGCCCTTCCGAGGCGGAAATCTCCGCCAACCCGCGTTCGCGCAGCGCGACCATGCGCGTGGCTGAGCGCACGGAGGCGGCGGCATGAGCAGGGAGCAGTGCCTTCCGCAGGAAGGTGCGACCGGCCGCGATTGCCGCCGGCCGCCGACATGCGGTTTTGCTGGCTCGTGCTGTCCGTTTGATGAGGTGGCGATATGACCAAGCTCAATTTGCTGCTGGTGCTGGTTTTGGTGGTGTGCGCGCTGGGGATCGTTACGGCCCAGCACAAGGCGCGCAAGATTTTCATCGAACTGCAGCAGGAGCAGGAGCTGGCTAAAAAGATGGAAGTAGAGTGGGGGCAACTGCAGCTGGAGCAAAGCACCTGGGCGATGCACACCCGCATCGAGAAAATCGCAACCGCCTACCTGCAGATGCAGGTGCCTGATGCCACACATATTCAGGTGGTGCAGCCGGCGATCATCAAGGCGGCGCAGCCATGAGCTATGGGCTGAAAGGGGCAACACGCGGACGTAGTAGTGTGCCGATGCTAAAGTTGCCGGCAGGGCGCGCGAGCATTCTGCTGTGGTTCATGCTGGCGTGGTTTCTGGTCCTGATTGCGCGGGCTCTTTACCTGCAAGGCCTGAACAACGACTTTCTGCGGCAGAAGGGCGACGCGCGCTACAGTCGGGTGATCGAATTGACCGCGCACCGCGGCATGATCACCGACCGCAACGGCGAACCGCTGGCGATCAGTACGCCGGTGGAATCGGTGTGGGTCAGCCCGAAGGATTTCGAGATTACTCCGGGACGTATCCGTCAGCTGAGCAAGATACTGGAAATGAGTGAAGACGACGTGAAGGGTCGTTTCACTCACAGCCAGCGCGACTTTGTCTATCTCAAGCGCCAGGTGCCGCCGGAAACCGCTGCACGTGTGATGCAGGTGGATGCACCGGGCGTATTTCTGCAGCGAGAATATCGTCGCTACTACCCTGCCGGGGAGGTGGTGGCCCATCTGCTCGGCTTTACCGGCATCGACGACAATGGCCAGGAAGGGCTCGAGCTGACCTACCAGGACTGGCTCGCCGGCAAGCCGGGCAGCCGCCATGTGATCAAGGATCGCCTCGGTCGTATCGTCGAGGACGTGGAAAGCATACGCGCTCCGCAAGACGGGCGCGACCTTGCGCTCAGCATCGACCGCAAGATCCAGTATCTTGCCTACCGCGAGTTGAAAGCGGCGGTCACCGAACATAAGGCCAAGGCCGGGGCAATCGTGGGGCTTGATGCGAAGACCGGTGAAATCCTGGCACTGGCCAACCTGCCTGCCTACAATCCCAACAACCGCACCAAACTCAACCGCAACAGCACGCGCAACCGTGCTGTGACCGATACCTTCGAGCCGGGATCGACGTTCAAGCCCTTTACCGCGGCGGCAGTGTTGGAGGCGGGGAAATTCAAGTCTGATACACCGGTTCAGACCGCACCCGGCACCTTCACCATCGGTTCGGCAACTATCCATGACTCTCATTCCAATGGGGTGCTGTCAGTGGCGCAGGTGATCCAGAAGTCAAGCAACGTCGGTGCCGCTAAAATGGCGCTGACACTGGAGCCAGAAACTCTGTGGAATACCTTCGACCATCTTGGCTTCGGTAAGCCGCCCCATGCGGGCTTCCCCGGCGAGGCGTCAGGCAGGCTGCGCCCCTACAAGTCCTGGCGGCCGATCGAGCAGGCCACCATGGCTTACGGTCATGGCATTTCTGTCAGCCTGCTGCAGCTGGCACGCTCCTATATGGTGTTTGTCGGTGACGGCGAAATCAGGCCGGTTTCCTTGATCAAGGTGGATTCCCCGCCGGCAGGGGCGAAGGTGATCACGGCTGAAACCTCGCAAGCAGTGCGCAGTATGCTGGAACTGGTGGTGATGCCGGGGGGTACAGCGCCACGCGCCCAAGTGATGGGCTATCGAGTGGCAGGCAAGACCGGTACAGCGCACAAGCAGGAAAATGGCCGTTACGCTGATGACCGCTACATTGCATCATTCGTCGGCCTGGCACCGGCGTCCAATCCGCGCCTGATCGTAGCGGTGATGATCGATGAGCCTTCCAACGGCCAGTATTTCGGCGGCGCTGTGGCTGCACCGGTATTCAGCCAGGTGATGTCGGGCGCGCTGCGCCTGCTCTCTGTGCCGCCTGATGCGCCGACAAACAATATCCTGCCGCTGGAAGGCGTTCCCGAAGTGAAGGAGGTGGTGTGAATCCAGTCATCAGTCATCAGCCATCAGCCATCAGCTTTCTTGCCTCAGCCGGGGTGCGGGGCATGGTAGTGGATAGCCGTGGCCTGCAGCCTGGGGATGCCTTTGCCGCCTATCCCGGCGAGCGGCTGGATGGGCGCAGGTTTATCTCCCAGGCCATTATGGCCGGTGCCGGCGCGGTGTTGTGGGAGCGTGAGGGTTTTGAGTGGGATGCTGAGTGGGAAGTGCCGAATCTTCCGGTCGATGGTTTGCGCGACAAAATCGGCGAGATTGCCAGCCAGGTTTATGGCGAGCCATCGCGCCAACTGTGGACGATAGGCATCACCGGCACCAACGGCAAGACTTCGTGCTGCCACTGGATTGCTCAATGTCTGACCAAGCTGGGCAAAAAAACCGCCATGGTCGGTACGCTCGGCAACGGTTTTTCCAGTGCCCTGGCGCCTTCCGCCAACACCACGCCGGATGCGGTCAGCCTGCATGCGCTGCTGCGCAGCTACCTGGATGACAACGCGAAAGGCGTGGCGATGGAGGTTTCGTCTCATGGCTTGGTGCAGGGTCGGGTCAACGGTGTGCATTTTGACATCGCCGTGCTCACCAACCTGTCGCGCGACCATCTGGATTACCACGGCGATATGGCTTCCTACGCCGCCGCCAAGGCCGGCCTGTTCGCTTGGCCGGAACTGCAATACGCGGTGCTCAACATGGACGACCCGTTTGGCGTTGAGTTGGCCGGCAAGCTCGGTTGCAGCGGCGTACAGACGGTGGGTTACAGCCTGGAAGGAAAGCATGATGGCTGTCGTTTTGCTGTTCTGGCACGCGATCTGGTGGCGGATGCAGAAGGCATCCGCTTCAAGGCGATTACGCCATGGGGGGCGGCACAGTTGAGTAGCAAGCTGCTCGGCCGCTTCAACGCTTCCAACCTGCTGGCTGCACTAGCGGTACTGCTGGTAAGCGGCATTGCACTGGAAGATGCGGTGCGTGAACTGGGCAAGGTCGAGTCGGTTGCGGGCCGCGTGCAGCGCCTGGGCGGCGAGGGCAAGCCGCTGGTGGTAGTGGACTACGCCCATACTCCGGATGCGCTGGAAAAAGTACTCGGCACTTTACGCGAAATCATGGGCGAGAAAAATAAGTTGATTTGCGTGTTTGGCTGCGGCGGTGAGCGCGACCGCGGCAAGCGCCCGCTGATGGGCGAGGTGGCGTCGCGCCTGGCGGACAGCGTAATCGTGACCAGTGACAATCCGCGTGGCGAGGATGCCTACGCCATCATCGACGAAATCATCGCCGGCATGGGTGCCAACTACCATGTGATCGATGATCGCGCTGCCGCGATAGACGCTGCGGTGCGCGGTGCGCAGCCGGATGATGTGGTGCTGATCGCCGGCAAAGGTCACGAGGATTACCAGGAAATCAAGGGCGTTAAACTGCCCTTTGCAGATGCCGACGTGGCACGGCAAGTTTTGTCCCAGATCGGGACTCCGACTTTGGCAATGCGCTGAAGCGCATGAAAGATCGTATGCAAGGATATGCAACATGTTAAGCCTGAGTGCAGCAGCCAAGGCCCTGAACGCTGAAACCAGCGGTGCGGATGTGACGTTCGAAGGGGTCACCACCGACAGCCGTGCGGTGGCTGCCGGCGATTTGTTCGTAGCGCTGAAGGGCGAGCGTTTCGATGGCCACAATTATGTCAAGCAGGTGATGGAACAGGGGGCAGTCGCCGCGCTGGTAGAGCGGCGCGACCCGGCCTGGGGCGATTTCCCGCTGCTGCTTGTCAAGGATGCGCGCCTTGCTCTGGGTGAACTGGCCGGTCACTGGCGCAGCCGTTTCACCATTCCCGTGGTGGCGCTCACCGGCAGTAGCGGTAAGACCACGGTGAAGGAAATGATTGCGGGAATACTCCGAGAGCAGGCTGGCGATCAAGCCGTACTCGCGACCAAGGGCAACCTGAATAACGATATCGGCATGCCGCTGACGCTGCTCGGATTGCGCGATAGCCATCGTTACGCCGTGATCGAGATGGGCATGAACCATCCGGGCGAGATCGCTTATCTGTCCAGGATTGCCAAGCCCGGTGTAGTGCTGGTCATCAATGCCCAAGCCGCGCACTTGGCGGGGCTGGGTACGGTGGAAGCGGTGGCACACGCAAAGGGCGAGATTTTCCAGGGGCTGGCAGCTAACGGCGTCGGCGTTATCAACGCCGATGACCCTCATGCGCCTCTGTGGCAGGAATTGGCAACGGGCCATCGTGTCATCCGTTTTGGACTCAAGCAGCAATCAGAAGTGTCGGCCAGCTTCAAATTGCAGCCTTTCGGTAGCGAAATCGAGATGCTCACGCCCACCGGTAAATTTACCGTCGCGTTGCCCGTACCGGGCGAGCACAACGTGCGCAACGCATTGGCGGCTGCTGCCGTGGCTCAGGCTTTGGGGGTCGATAACGCAACCATCGCTGCGGGACTGGCGAAGGTTTCCAGCGTCAAGGGCCGGCTGCTGAAAAATGCCTGTCTGCATGGTGCCACCATGATCGACGATACCTACAACGCCAATCCCGGCTCGGTCAGGGCGGCGATCGCAGTGCTCGCCGGCATGCCGGGCAAGAGGATGCTGGTGCTCGGCGACATGGGCGAACTGGGTGAAAACGCGCGTGAGCTGCATGCCGAAATCGGCGCTGCAGCGAAGGCGGCCGGGATTGACCTGCTGTTCACTCTGGGCGATCTGAGTGCCGCTGCATCACAGAGTTTTGGCGAGGGTGGACGGAATTTCGAATATATCGAGGACCTGCTGCACGAAATCGAAAATCGGTTGGCGTCGGATGTGACGGTGCTGGTGAAGGGGTCGCGTTTCATGCAGATGGAGCGAGTAGTTAAGAGTTTCGAACTGAAGGGGGATTCGACATGCTGCTCGCATTGACCCAATGGCTGGGGCAGGATATTCGGGCCTTCAACGTGTTTGGCTACATCACACTGCGTGCGGTACTGGCGATGCTGACGGCGCTGATGATCTCGTTCATTGTCGGTCCAGCTATGATCCGCAAGCTCACCGCCTACAAGATCGGCCAGTCGGTGCGCGACGACGGTCCACAGACGCACCTCATCAAAGCCGGAACGCCGACCATGGGTGGGGCGCTGATCCTGGTTGCGTTGACGATTTCCACTCTGCTCTGGGCGGATCTGCGTAACCCTTATGTCTGGGTCGTGCTGGTCACCACGATGGGTTTCGGTGCAGTCGGCTGGGTCGATGACTGGCGCAAGGTGGTGCATCGTAATCCCAAGGGCCTGTCGGCCAAGACCAAGTTGTTCTGGCAGTCACTGATCGGTGTCGGTGTTGCCGTGTTTCTTGCTATGACTGCCACGCTCCCGGCCCATACCGAACTGATCGTGCCCTTCTTCAAGCTGGTGACGATCCCCCTCGGAGGAGTGGGTTTCGTCGTGCTGACCTATTTCGTCATCGTCGGCAGCAGCAACGCGGTCAATCTCACCGACGGGCTGGACGGCCTGGCTATCATGCCGACGGTGATGGTGGCGGGTGCGCTGGCGCTATTCGCTTACGTTGCCGGCAACTTCGTTTTTTCACGTTATCTCGGCGTTCCCTACGTACCGGGCGCCGGCGAACTGGCTGTGTTCTGCACTGCCCTGGCCGGAGCTGGCCTGGGCTTCCTCTGGTTCAATGCCTCCCCCGCCGAAGTGTTCATGGGCGATGTGGGCGCGCTGGCGCTGGGCGCCGCGATCGGCGTGGTGGCGGTGATCGTACGGCAGGAGATCGTCCTGTTCGTGATGGGCGGGGTGTTCGTGGTGGAAACCCTGTCGGTAGTGCTTCAGGTGGGATCGTTCAAGCTCACCGGCAAGCGCATCTTCCGCATGGCGCCGCTGCATCACCATTATGAATTGAAGGGCTGGAAAGAGAATCAAGTTGTAGTTCGTTTCTGGATCATCAGCATGATGCTGGTGCTGGTTGGGCTTTCGACATTGAAACTGAGATGAGATTGAACCTCGAACATAAAAAAGTGCTGGTGGTGGGGCTGGGCGTCACAGGCCTTTCCATGGCGCGCTGGCTGGACGCGAGAGGCGCGGTGGTGGCTGTCGCCGACTCGCGTGACAACCCGCCGCACGCCGCACGCCTTCAGGCTGAGCTGCCTGGCGTGCCGCTATTCACCGGCAAGCTCAGGGAAGAGGTGTTTCGCAATGCCGATCTGCTCGCGGTCAGTCCGGGCGTTTCCCTGCGTGAACCGGCCGTTGCCGACGCGCTGGCGCACAGCGTGGCAGTAGTCGGGGATATCGAGCTGTTCGCCCAGGCGCTCCGCACTCAGGATTTGACGCTCAGGACCCAGGTGATTGCCATTACCGGCTCCAACGGCAAGAGCACGGTGACCGAGATGGTCGGTGCGATGTGCAGGAAGGCTGGCCTGCATACCGTGGTGGCGGGAAATATCGGTCTGCCGGTGCTGGATGCATTGAGCGATCTGGACCAGCGCGGCGAGACTGCTGACGTGTTCGTAATCGAACTCTCCAGTTTTCAGCTGGAAACCACGCACACACTGCACCCGGCGGCAGCGACCGTACTTAATGTAACCGAAGACCACATGGATCGCTACCACGGCATGGAGGATTACGCCGCGGCCAAAGAGCGCATTTTTGCCGGTAACGGCGTCCAGGTTCTGAACCGGGAAGACCGTTACAGCCTGGCGATGGCGAGGTCCGATCGCAAAGTGATGACGTTTGGCCTGGATGAGCCACAAAACCCCGAAGACTGGGGATTGCTGGATGGCGATAACGGCCCATGGCTGTCTCAAGGTGAAAACCGGTTGATGCAAGTCGCCGATCTGCCGCTTGCGGGCTTGCACAACGCCGCCAACGCGCTTGCTGCTCTGGCTTTGTGCCGCGCCATCGATCTGCCGCTCCCACCCCTGATTGAAGCGCTGCGCGAGTTCAAGGGTCTGTCTCACCGGGTGGAGAAAGTGGCGGAGATTAACGGGGTTACCTTCTATGACGATTCCAAGGGAACCAATGTAGGGGCCACGGTGGCGGCGCTCAACGGTATGCCGTGCAAAGTGGTGCTGATTGCCGGCGGCGATGGCAAAGGCCAGGATTTCAGTCCGCTGGCACCGGCAGTGTCGGCCCATGCCCGTGCCGTCGTGCTGATCGGCCGTGACGGACAGAAAATCGGAGCGGCCTTGACTGGCTGTGGTGTGCCACTGATCTATGCGGCGAGCCTGGAGGAGGCGGTGATCCTGGGATTCGAGCAGGCTCATCCGGGTGACGCGGTGCTGCTGTCGCCGGCCTGCGCCAGCTTCGACATGTTCCGCAACTACGAACATCGCGCTCAGGTCTTTGTCGCAGCAGTCGGGGAATTGGAGGGGGCGGTATGAGCAGGGAGCAGGGTTCCCGCTTGCGGGATGCGACCGACCGCGATTGCCCCACAAGGGGACTCCGACCCGCTACGAGCCATGAAACTGGCTCGTGCGGGATCGTATGCCGCCAGACGCCGACACGCGGTCGAGCAAATTTACAGCATGTGTTCAAGGAGGCAGCGAAAGCATGAACTCCTATTCGCCGGTTGTTGCGCCGCACGCCAGACCCGACTACGACCGCACTTTGCTGTGGCTGGTGATCCTGTTGCTTGGCTTCGGTTTGGTGATGGTGTACTCCTCCTCAATTGCCATCTCGGCAGCGGATAAGCATACCGGTTTTCAGGAAAGCTATTACCTGGTGCGGCAGGGGGTTTTCCTCGGTATCGGCGCCCTGTTCGGCCTGTTTGCCTTTCAGGTGCCGAACAAGGTGTTGCAGGAAATCGCGCCCTACTTGTTCCTTTCCGGCCTGGTACTGCTGGTACTGGTGCTGATTCCCGGTATCGGCCGAGAGGTCAACGGCAGTCGTCGCTGGCTGTCGCTGGTGGTGATCAATTTGCAGCCATCCGAGTTCATGAAGCTGTTTGCAGTGTTGTATGCCGCCGATTACACGGTGCGCAAGGCGGCTTACATGGACAACATCAAGAAGGGCTTCATGCCGATGTTCATGGTGATGCTGCTGGTCGGCGGCTTACTGCTGCGCGAGCCGGATTTTGGCGCCTTTGCCGTGATCACCAGCATTGCCATGGCGATCCTGTTCCTCGGTGGCATGAACTGGCGGTTGTTCGCTGGCCTCATCGCCATGCTGGTAGTGGGCTTCCTCGTGCTGATCTGGACTTCGCCCTACCGCATGCAGCGCATTATCGGTTTCATGGATCCCTGGGCAGATCCCTACGGCAAGGGCTATCAGCTTTCCCATGCGCTGATCGCCTTCGGCCGCGGTGAATGGTACGGCGTCGGTCTGGGCGCGAGTGTCGAAAAATTGTTCTATCTGCCGGAAGCGCACACCGACTTCCTGCTCGCAGTCATCGCTGAAGAGCTCGGGTTCGCTGGTGTGGCCGTAGTGATCCTGATGTTCGTCTGGCTGACTGTCCGCGCTTTTTCTATCGGCCGCCAAGCGGCCGGAATCGACCGCCATTTTGCCGCGCTGGTAGCCTACGGCATCGGCGTCTGGCTGGCGGTGCAGGCGATCATCAACATGGGTGTGAACATGGGTCTGCTGCCGACCAAGGGTTTGACTTTGCCCCTGCTGTCATTCGGCGGCAGCGCAATCGTTGCAAATTGCACCGCAATCGGCGTGCTGATGCGGGCGGACTGGGAAAACCGGCAGGTTATGAAAGGTTATTCAGTATGAATAACACCAATCATAACCTGGCTGTTTCAGTGGAGGCTTACATTTGCGCAAGCCAATGTAAGCCGGAATTAAAACAGCAAAAAGTGATGAAAGGGTACTCGGTATGAGTCGCACTATCCTGATCATGGCGGGCGGTACTGGCGGGCACGTATTCCCTGCACTGGCCGTGGCAGACTTTCTGGGGCAGAAGGGCTGGAAAGTGGTATGGCTGGGCACTCGTGCCGGCATGGAAGCGCGGCTGGTGCCGGAAAAAGGTTACGAAATGGCCTGGGTCAAGTTCGCCGGTATGCGTGGCAAGGGCGTGCTGCGCTGGGCGGCGTTGCCACTCATGCTGTTGTTGGCGATGTGGCAGAGCGCGGCAGCGATTTTCCGCATTCGCCCCGATGTAGTGCTCGGCATGGGAGGTTTTACAGCATTCCCCGGTGGGTTAATGGCTACTCTGCTAGCCAAGCCCTTGGTGATCCACGAGCAGAATTCGGTGGCAGGGTTGACCAACCGGGTGCTGGCCTGTCTTGCCGATCGAGTCCTAGTAGCTTTTCCATCAGCCTTCAACAATCCCGGCGACAAGCCGATCGGATGCGCCAGGCCGGCGATGACTTGGTGCGGCAACCCGGTGCGCGCCGATATCGCCGCCTTGCCTGCAACGGAGCAACGGATGGCCGGGCGCCAGGGCAAGCTGCGACTGCTGGTGGTGGGCGGCAGCCTGGGTGCCGCAGCGCTGAACGAAGCGGTGCCGCAGGCGCTGGCGCTGATTGCAGAAGCCGACCGCCCCGAAGTAATCCATCAGTCCGGTGCCAAAAACCTGGAAAAACTCAGCGCCAACTATGCTGCTGCCGGTGTTAAGGCCGATGCCCGCGCTTTCATCGACGACATGGCACAGATGTATGCCTGGTGCGACGTGATCGTGTGTCGGGCGGGAGCACTGACCCTGGCCGAAGTGACTGCCGCCGGTGTGGCCAGTGTGCTGGTGCCTTATCCGCACGCAGTGGATGACCATCAGACTGGCAATGCCCGCTTCCTGAGCGAGAACGGCGCGGCAGTCTTGCTGCCGCAGACCGAATTGAACGCGGAAAAACTGGCGGCACTGCTGCATGGTTTTACCCGCGAGAAATTGCTGGCGATGGCGCAGGCGGCGAAAAAACTGGCCAAGCCGGAAGCGACCGTGACCGTGGCACAAGTATGCATGGAGCTGGCAGGATGAAACATAAAGTCAAAAACGTCCATTTCGTAGGCATCGGCGGCGTCGGGATGAGCGGCATCGCCGAGGTGCTGATCAACCTGGGTTACGAGGTGAGCGGTTCGGATCTGGGTGACAGCGTTGCTACCCGTCGTCTCAAAACACTCGGCGCACTGGTTTACCAAGGCCATGCTGCCAGCAATCTGGCTCGTGCCGATGTGGTGGTGATCTCCACCGCGGTCCAGGCCGACAATCCGGAGGTGGAGGCAGCGCGGGAGCGCAACATCCCGGTGGTGCCGCGCGCAATGATGCTGGCGGAGCTGATGCGCTTCAAGCAGGGCATTGCGGTGGCCGGCACCCACGGCAAGACCACGACCACCAGCCTTATCGCCAGCATCCTCGGCGAGGCGGGTATGGACCCGACCTTCGTTATCGGCGGCAAGTTGGAGGCA
>JAHJJI010000142.1 GCA_018823025.1 Gammaproteobacteria bacterium
ACGGTTGGGTAGGCCGGTCAAGGGATCGTGGTGGGCTAGATGATCAAGCTTCGACTCCGATTCTTTCATCGCGCTGATGTCAGAAAAAACCCCCACGTAATTTATGGTGCGGCCACGCTCGTCCTTCACCTCGCTGATGTTGAGCCATTCCGGATAAATGTCTCCATTCTTGCGCCGGTTCCAGATTTCTCCCTGCCAGCGCCCGGTTTCTCTGATCGTGCTCCACATCGCGGCAAAGAAATCCTCGTCGTGGCGTCCCGATTTGAGCAAATTTGGGGTTTCGCCGATCATCTCTTCATGACTGTATCCCGTGATTTCGGTAAAACCCTTGTTGATCGAGACAATTCGGCTGTTGCTGTCGGTAATCAGCACACCTTCGGAGGTGTTCTCGAAAACGGCGGCAGACAGGCGCAGTTTGTCCTCCACCCGTTTGCGTTCGGTAATGTCCTGCAGTGAGCCACTCAGGCGGATAATGCGCCCGTCCGCGTTGCGTACAGCTTCGGCTTGCCCATGCACGATGCGCTCTAACCCGCTCGGCAGCAGGATCCGGAAATCGGCTTGAAAGGGTTCGCCTTGGCTGGCGGAGTGGGTGAGGGACTTTTCAATTGCCGCACGATCGTCTGGGTGAGCCAGGGACAGGACGGTTTCCAGGGACAGCGTGGACATTTGCGGAGGTGCTTCGAGGATGCGGCAGGTTTCTTCGGAAATCTGGAACGCGTTCCGTTCGATGTCCCAATCCCAGCCGCCCAGATGAGCGACGCGCTGCACCTCGGCCAATCTGGCTCGGCTGGCAAGCAAGGCGTCCTGGGTGAGCCGGTGTTCGATGATCCCGGCCAGCGTGTTCGCCACGTTGCCGAGAAATTCCACTTCGCGCTCCTGCCGGGCATGGCCGTGTTTCAGGTAGAGCACTATGACGCCCAGCAAGCTTTTTCTCGACAGGATAGGCACGTTATAGTGGCCGTGCGGCTGCATGCCGGGGTAATTGATGTCGTGCCGGGGGTCAAGGCAGGAAGCGTACTGGATTTCTCGGGTGGCGGCGGCGCGGCCGCACAAGCAATGTCCGAACGGTACGCGCGCACACAGGGGCAGCAGCGCCGGGCTCAGCCCGCGATGTGCTTTCAGCAGCAGTGTTTCCGAGCCCGCCTCAACCTGGAAGATGCCGCCCTTGGGTTCGATCGGCAGCCAGGAAAGCGCGAGGATCACGTCCAGTGCGCGTTCGAATTGCTGCTGGAGGGTCAGGTCCTCAAGGCTGATGCGAAGCAGCGCATTGAGGGCGCTTTGCTCCTCTTTTTCAATCCGGAGATCGCGCTCATTCAGGTTTTCAATATGCATGCGCTTCCTCGTTCCACATGCCTGGTTTTAGAGCACCTCAGCCGCGTAGTCTGCCAGCCTCGAACGCTCTCCGCGCATCAACGTCACGTGACCAGAATGCTCCCATCCCTTGAACCGGTCAACAACGTAAGTCAGCCCGGAACTGCCCTCGGTCAGGTAGGGCGTGTCGATCTGCGCGATATTGCCCAGGCAGACCACCTTGGTGCCGGGGCCGGCACGGGTGACCAGGGTTTTCATCTGCTTCGGTGTCAGGTTCTGAGCTTCATCGATGATCAAGAATTTATTCAGGAAGGTACGGCCACGCATGAAGTTGAGCGACTTGATCTTGACCCGCGAGCGAATCAGGTCCTGGGTCGCGGCACGTCCCCAGTCGCCGGCATTCTCGTCGGTCTTGTTGAGAACATCCAGGTTGTCTTCCAGCGCGCCCATCCACGGTGCCATTTTTTCTTCCTCGGTGCCGGGCAGGAAACCGATGTCCTCCCCGACCGGGACGGTGACACGGGTCATGATGATTTCGCTGTAAAGCTTCTGGTCCAGCGTCTGCGTCAGGGCGGATGCCAGGGTGAGCAGTGTCTTGCCGGTGCCGGCCTGGCCGAGTAGGGTGATGAAATCCACCTCAGGGTTCATCAGCAGGTTCAGGGCGAAATTCTGTTCACGGTTGCGCGCGGTGATGCCCCAGACGCTGTGTTTGAGATGAGTAAAATCCTTGACCGTTTCCAGCACGGCAGTGTTGCCATTTAATTCCCTGACGATGGCGTGGAACGGGTTGTCGTATTCGAAATAGACAAATTCGTTGATCATCAGGCTGGAACAAAGCGGCCCTTTGATGCGATAAAAGGTGTGGCCGGCTTCTTGCCAGGATTCCATGCCCTTGCCATGGTGTTCCCAGAAATCCTGCGGCAGCGCCTTGAGCCCGGTATAAAGCAGATCGGTGTCTTCCAGCACCTTATCGTTGAAGTAATCCTCAGCGGCATAGCCCAGGGCGCGGGCTTTGATGCGCATGTTGATGTCCTTCGACACCAGGATAACCTCCCGCTTGGGATATTGCTGCTGCAGGTGCATTACCACGCTGATGATCTGGTTGTCGGCTTTGCTGGTCGGCATGCCAGCGGGTAGTTCGCCGTTCATTTGCTTGGTTTGCAGAAACAGGCGCCCGCTACAATTGCGATCGTTGATGGAGAGGGGGAAGCCATCTTCCATCGCGGTCTGGGCACCGGTGACGATTTCATCCAGGAAGCGGCTTGCCTGGCGCGCATTGCGAGCAACCTCGGTCATGCCCTTCTTGTTGTTGTCCAGTTCTTCGAGGGTGATCATCGGCAGGAAGATGTCGTGTTCCTCGAAATGAAACAGGCTAGACGGATCGTGCATCAGCACGTTGGTATCGAGAACAAATATCTTGGAATGGATGTGTGACTTTCGTGCCATTGGGAACCCCTTATTTAAGCGTCTCGATGAAATCAATCACTTCCTGGGCATGGCCGGCGACCTTCACGCCGCGCCACTCGCGCCGCAGCACGCCTTCGCCATCGATGACAAAGGTGCTGCGTTCGATGCCCCTGACCTGTTTACCATACATATTTTTCATTTTGATGACGCCGAACAGATCGCAGGCGGTTTCTTCCTTGTCGCTGAGTAACTCGAACGGCAGATTCTGTTTCGACTTGAAATTCTCGTGGGACTTCAGACTGTCGCGCGAGATGCCATAAATTTGGCAGCCGAGGGCCTGGAGTTCCGGATAAAGATCGCGGAACTGTTGTGCTTCGGTAGTGCAGCCGGGAGTGGAGTCTTTGGGATAGAAATACAGTACTACGAGGTTTCCTTTGGCCGTGGATAAGCGGAATGGCTTGTTTCCGGTCGAGGGAAGTTCAAAATCTGAAACGGGTCGGTCGAGCATGGAAGTTACCGTGTTGAGCATGGCACCATTGTTGACAAAAATCGGCACCAGCGCAACAGGCAACACAGCGTTTTTTTCAGAGGCGATAGGCGCGCATATTTATGCCTTGCATGAACATGAAGCAAGCTCATCGGTGGGCTGGCGTGAAGAATCACCCCCGCAAGCTGCCACCACCTCCGGCTTGGACAACTCCCGTTCGATGATATCCATCGTTGCCCGACCAATATACTCGCTGTTCGGATCGGATGTTTCGATCGCTTCGAGGTAGGCACGACCGATCAGGCGACCGAGCGGTTGCGGATTGTAAAGCAGCTTTTTGATGAGAAATGGATTGAAGGTGAGCGGGTTGTAGCCCGGCTTGAGATAGCCCTCGCTGATCAGCAGACGTTCCACCGGTGTACCGGGTTGAACGCCGATGAAAAAAATGAAAGGCAGCACGTTGTCACGGCCGAACATCTCATACAGTTCCTTGATCTTCTCGACGGTCTTCAGCAGGGTTTGGACGGTTTCACCGGGGGCGTTCAAAGGCATGTAAAGTTTGATCTTTTGATCGGTGTACCCGTTCGCCTGGAACATCCGGAAGGCCTCCATCTGTTGCTCCAGCGAATAGCCCAGAGTCAGCTTGTCGATGATCTCCTGCGATCCGGCGAAAGACAGGTCAACGCTGCTCATTCCCGTTGCCAGCATTTTCCGCGCGATTTCGGGTGTCAGATGGTTCAGCCGCAGATACCCCGACCAGTTGATATCAATTTTTCTTGCCAGCAATTCGTCCAAAATATGTTCGACATGCTGGGTGCTCCTTTTCGTCGAACAGAACTGCGCATCGGTGAACCAGATTCGCTTGACGCCGTATCGCTTTTGCAGTGCTTCCACCTCATTGGCGATCTCGGCCGGCTCGCGGTAGCGTTGCATGGCGCCCTCGATTTTGTTGTACAGGCAGAAGTGGCATTGCAGGGGGCATCCCCGCTTGGTATGCACGCCGATATCATCGCCGATGTAACGGTGGAAGTCGGGAAAAATCGATTCAACGTAAGCGAAATCGACTGCCGTAAGCTGGCGCAAATCGAAGGTTTCCGTGCGGACGCGATGATCGACCTGGCCGGAGCGGTTCTTGTAGTAATACTCGCCGACCGGTTGGGTGAAACCATCGACAATCGACAGCATGGTGTCCTCGCCTTCACCGATGACGATCACCGTATCTGGCGGACATTTCTCGGCGACATACTTGCCGAATATCGACACTGCGGTCCCCCCGACCACGACACGTGTGTCAGGCAGCATCCGCTTGACCAGCTTCATGTAGCCGAAGTTGCGCAGCCGGCTGGCCACATAGTCATAGATGATGGTCAGTGAATCCTTGGCCGCTTTCAGTCTTCGATACAACTTCGGCGAATGGTCGAAGTTCATGACGACGCCGAGTGCATCGTCTTCAGGGTGGGGACCGAAGGACTGCATGTTGCGCCATGAAAAAGCCACCACGTCCGGACGCAATGTGCGCAGATGTTCCTTTAAAACACGCTTGCGGTCGGATGGTTCAACCAACGCCAGGTCAAGGAGATGTTGATGGATGTCCGGGCGCTGCTTGTGAATATAGTCGGCGACATAAATGACGCCACCAGGATAGATTTTCCAGCAGGGCAGGCGGATATAAAGAACGGATTTGGCTGTAGGCGACATGGTGCCTCCATTATATATTGAGAGGTTATTGGCTATTCAAGGAGGTCTTCGCACGCTACAGAGCCCAAATGTCTGGCAGTTTGGCTCATGGGTGGGGTCTGCTATCCAATCGTTGTTGCCGAGGTCAATTTTCACATGGTTAGGTCTGTGAAATCTAGGCGCAGTTTAAATGCATTTTATTTAATATAATATTAGCATCTTTTAATATACCCAATGATATTGTTTTCTGTAGTGATCTAGTTGGAGAACAGCTACGATATCCGTACCGTGCATGAGTTGCTCGGCCATTCGGATGTATGCACTACGATGATTTATAATCACTTTCTCAATCTTGGCGGCATGGTTGAAAGTCCAATTGGATCACCTTTGATGAACCTCAGTGCTGAATCATGGAGATAAAACAGAATCAGGTTGCTCCCGCTCCGGTGCGCCTGTTTTTCGCTCTCTGGCCCAGTGCGGCGGCCTCTACCGAGTTGGTCATGGCGGGGAAGCGTTTGCACGGGATTTGTGGCGGGCGGCTTACCCGTATGGAAACGATCCACCTTACCTTGGTGTTTCTCGGCGAGGTCGGGCCTGAGCTGATTGGCGATCTGCTTGAACTGGCCGGGGAGATCAGGGTTCCCGCGTTCAGTGCCTGCTTTACGCGCATCGGCTGGTGGCCCCGTAATCGGATCGTCTGGGCCGCACCCGGTGAGACGCCTGTGGAATTGATGCAACTGGTCGATGCGTTGCGGGATAAATTGCTTGGCGCTGGGTTTTATTTCGACCCTCAGCCTTTTGTGCCTCACATCACTCTGCTACGTAAGGCCGATTGCAGGAAAAGCCCGCTCCCGGTCGAAGAAATCGAATGGCGTGCCGAGGATTTTATCCTGGTCAGGTCGGTGCCAGGAGAGAGAGGGTCGTCTTACGAAATGGTGGGCCGCTGGAAGTTGTTATAGGTGGATAAAGATTCCAGGATTGGGACTGGGATTAATTTTTCTTGACAGACAGGCTTTTTTCGATAGCATTACCTATTCTGCGCACGGGTTTCACCGCGAATCGGTCGTAGCAAAATAATTAATAAAATTGCTTTAAATTTAACCCACTTGGAGGATGTTATGAAGATCAAGGGTCTAGCCATCGCAGCGCTTGCTGCCAGTCTGACTGCCGGAGCAGCCACTACTTCGGTAGCCCAGGACATACCTAACTGGATTGGTGTTTCTGTCGGTAATACCCAGTTTAGCAACGATAACAATCTCAGCGGAATTACGCCCACTTCAACGGACAAATCCGACAATGCCTGGAAAATCTACCTGGGTATCCCGTTCAACAAATACCTGGGCCTGGAGCTTGGCTACGCAAAGCTGGGCGATCAATCCATTAATGGATTGTTTAATGGCGCTGTCGCTTCTTCCAGAGCGACCAGCACGGCTTACCTCTTTGATCTGGTAGGCAACTACGACTTCAATGAAAGCTTTTCGCTGTTAGGAAAGCTGGGCATGCATCGTTGGGGCGTAAATGATGATACGACCAAAAATGGTATAAATGCTAGCAATGGTGCTGATGGCTTTAATTCTACTTACGGACTGGGCGTGCAGTACAACGTGAACAAAGATGTTGGCCTGCGCATGGAGTGGGAACGTATTAATAATATGGGCCACGAGGGCACAACCGGAAAAATCGATGCCAGCCTCATCACTATCGGTGTCGTGTACAGGTTCAAGATTCTGTAAGACTGTAAGCCGTTTCAAAAAAAGCGGGCGAATATTTCGCCCGCTTTTTTATTGGGTTGGCGTTTCCTTTACTTGCAAGTCAGCGTAATAGCCGGGGTGCAGGTTTCGACCTGGTCAGCGCGGTGCGGGAAGGATGCGGGGCGGTCTAGGTGGTGGGCCGCGGTCCTTTTATAGGTAAATGAATTTTTCCAGGTGGACTGCCAGTTCCTTTTGGGTGGCCTTAGTGTAGTCCTTGTCCAGGCTTTCACTTATCAGTCCGTGTACCTGGGTGCTGAACGTGTTGTTAAGCAGACCGCGGAAGTGGGGCTCTGCGGCCACGATGAGGCGCTGATACTGGTTGCCGGTGCGGCCTTGCTCAATATGGTGCGCGATTTCACGGGCGAAAATTTCGTGCTCGTGCTGCTTCGGGTAGGTGGTTGGCTGGTGGGCACCATGGCCGTTTCCTGCGCTTTGCATGTGTCCGGATCGGTCGCTTACCAGGTCCGAGTTCTTTTTTCTGCTATCAGGATGGTCGAAGGCGGCGATCTTTTCCAGCCCCTTGCTGATTCCCGTGTTGGCGTAGAGTTGTGCTTCACTGGCGTTTGCGACAAGAATCCAGGTGGTAGTCATATTGCCCTCTTCGAGTGGATGAACAAGACCAGTTTTAAGCGTACCACCTTATCCCATTGAGTCAAGGTATGGCTTGATCTTACTCAAGCATTGCTTTCTTGGCAGCTTCGCGGAAGTCTTTCATGCTGATGCCTGCAGGGCGAAGAATGAGGGCCTCGTCGAACTGGGCATAATGCTTTGCAGTGGATTTGTTGTAGGCGGGGTCGTAGTGTTTTCCCAGTAATTCCCCGACCAGTTCGTCCCAGGCCAGTCCGGTGGAAAGCACCTGCCATTTCTGAATTACGCCCTTGCCGTGTATTCCGGTCAGGTGATCCAGTTTTTGACAAAGAGCTTGAGGGTTTTCGATAAAATGGACGTATTCCTCCTTGAGCAGCGCGATGCGTTGTTCCTGTGCCATTTCGACACGGACGCATTGACCACGTTGCCACATTTCCTCCAGCAAGGCGTCGGGCGCCCGAATATTGCCGATTTTTTTGCTTTCCGCTTCCACATAAACCGGATGGTCAGGGTCGAATTTCTGTAGCGCTTCCCAGAGTCGGCTTTCGAACAGCTTTTGTGAAGGCTGATCAGCGTCTGGCAGGTTACCCAGGATCGAGCCGCGGTGGGCGGCGAGTCCTTCCAGATCCAGCACCTGTGCGCCCAATTCATCCAGCGCGGCCAGCAGGCGACTTTTTCCGGAACCGGTAGGCCCGCAGATGACCCGGTAGTGGAAATGACCGGGCAGGGTTTGCAGCGTTGACAGCACCATGGTGCGGTAGGCTTTGTAACCGCCTTTCAACTGCTGGGCGCGCCAGCCTATCTGGTTCAGAATGTGTGTCATCGCGCCGCTACGGCTACCGCCGCGCCAACAATAGACCAGAGGCCGCCAGGATTTCGGTTTGTCGGAAAAAGCATGTTCCACATGATCGGCGATGTTGCGCGCAACCAGCGCCGCGCCGATTTTTTTGGCGTCGAAGGCTGAAGTCTGTTTGTAAATGGTGCCGACCCGTGCGCGCTCCTCATCATTCAGTACCGGATAATTGATGGCTCCCGGGATATGGTCCTCTCGGAATTCGGAAGGTGAGCGTACATCGATGATGTCGTCAAACTGGGCCAACTGTGCTAGGGTTAAGCCCTCGGCTGCAAGGGTGTTATGCCCGCGATCATTGCTTGTGAAATTCATTAGGTTTCAAGAGAAATTTAAAGGTCTAAAAATTATAATATGGATATCAAGTTAACAGAGTTCTCGTCTGGTGGGGGCTGCGGCTGCAAAATTTCTCCGGCGGTTTTGAGCGAAATTCTTTCCACCATGCCAGCGCGCGCGATTTTTCCAGATTTGCTGGTCGGGATCGAATCCAGCGACGATGCTGCAGTTTATCGCTTGAATGCGGCACAGGCGATTGTTGCGACAACCGATTTCTTCATGCCTATCGTGGACGATCCATTCGATTTTGGACGAATTGCCGCCACCAATGCGATTTCCGATATCTACGCCATGGGCGCACAGCCGATCATGGCGCTCGCCATCGTCGGGATGCCGGTCGGCAAGCTGCCGGTCGAGGTGATCCGTGAAATCCTCAAGGGTGGCGAATCGGTGTGTGCGGTGGCGGGCATTCCGATCGGTGGTGGACATTCGATCGATTCTACTGAGCCCATATATGGGCTGGTAGCGCTGGGTATTGTCCATCCCGACCGGGTCAAGCGCAACGACAGGGCTCAGGCGGGCGATGCGCTGATTCTTGGAAAAGGTCTCGGTATTGGCATTATGAGCGCGGCACTGAAGAAAAACGAGCTGTCAGAGGAGGGTTATCAGCAGATGATAGCCAGCGCCACCCAGCTCAACACGCCGGGGTCGGTGCTGGCCGCCATGTCGGGCGTGCATGGGTTGACCGACGTTACCGGTTTTGGATTGCTGGGCCACCTGCTGGAAATCTGCCACGGTTCCAAACTGGCTGCCGAGGTCGAATTCGATCGATTGCCCTTGCTCCCGGTAGCGCTGAACCTGGCAAAACAGGGTTATGCGCCGGGTGCGGCTGCGCGTAACTGGGCAAGTTATGGACACGAAGTCAGTTTGCCCGCAACCATGCCGGAATGGCAGAAAAATATGCTGTGCGATCCACAAACCAGTGGTGGGTTGCTGGTGGCTTGCGCCCAGGAAGAGGTGGAAAGCGTACTCGAGATATTCAACCAGCAGGGTTTCGGCTATGCAGGTGTGATCGGTTCGCTGTGTGCCGGAAAGCCTGGAATATCTGTAAAGTGATTATTAAACAAAATAATACAAACAAATATTAATGTTGATTATAGATAACCAAGCGGGTGGATCATGGTTAAGTTGCTGATTATTGAGGACGATGAGGCTGCTGCGGGTTCTCTGAAACGTGGGCTGGTGGAAGCCGGCTACGCCGTCGAACTGGCTCATGATGGCGAGCGTGGCTTGCAGCAGGCTCAGGCCGGGGATCACGACCTGTGGGTGATCGATATCATGTTGCCCGGACGCGATGGGTTGTCGGTTCTGAAGACGCTGCGGGATCAGGGTAGACGTACTCCAGCTCTGATCCTGAGCGCACTCGGTAAGGTGGACGACCGGGTGGAGGGCTTGCGTGTCGGTGGCGATGATTATGTGGTCAAGCCTTACGCTTTTGACGAATTGCTGGCGCGGATCGAGGCGCTGCTGCGACGTGTGCGGAGCTTTGGCAGCGGTCCGGAAACCATGCTGGAACTCGCTGATCTTAAAATGGACTTGCTCAGTCGCAATGTGACCCGCGGTGGCCAGGAAATCGATTTGCAGCCGCGCGAATTTCGCCTGCTGGAATACCTGATGCGTCACGCTGGTCAAGTGGTGACGCGCACCATGCTGCTGGAAAATGTCTGGGAGTATTTCTTCGATCCTCAGACCAATGTCGTGGATGTCCACATCAGCCGGCTGCGTCAGAAAATCGACAAATCCTTTGCCACGCCCCTGTTGCACACAGTGCGGGGACGCGGCTATATCCTGCGTCCGGAAGCATAAGTGTTCGGGGTGTGGCTTTCATTGGTTCTTCTGCTGTGCCTGCTTGGTGGGGTTGCCGGCTTCTGGTGGCTGCAACGTCGGCGGCAGCAACAGAAAGAGGCCTTGCTGCGTCGTCAACTGGTTTCGGTGACTCAAAGCTCCCGACAGACGGGTGACAATATCGCTCACGATTTAAGAACACCGTTGACGCGCTTGCGAGCTGATGTTGAAGATGCATTGCGACATGACGATAGCGAGATGCATCGTGCCACTCTTGAAAGAGTGCTCGACGAAATCCAGAACATGCAGAATATTGTCAATGCCTTGCTTGCTCTCAGCCAAGCCGAGGCGGGTGTCATGCGGGTGAGAAAAAAGACCGTGGACCTGTCCGGGTTGCTGGAAGAACTCATTGAACTATACATACCCTCTGCCGAAGAACGGCAGCTCACCCTTCAAGGCAGGATTGCCCCAAATCTTAACATCGAAGCCGACCGCCAGTTATTGGCACGGATTTTCGCCAACCTTTTCGACAATGAGCTCAAGTACGTTCCAGCCGGCGGTACCATCCTGCTGACAGCCCTCGCCAGTGGACCCCATGTGGAAATCAGGGTAGAGGATGACGGCCCGGGTATTCCAGTTGAAATGCGTGACAAGATTTTCGAGCGCTTTGCCCGTCTTGATCCAAGTCGAACACTGTCTGGTGGATCCGGGCTGGGACTCTCCCTGGTCAAGGCTTTTGCGCAGCTGCTTCAAGGCGAAGTGCGCGTAGTGGAAAGCAGTTTGGGTGGGGCGGCATTTATCCTGACTTTGCCAGCATCGGCTGCAGAACTTTCCAAACCCTCTCCATGATCATCGGTTGCGCAGCTGTAGTGGGATGTAGTCCATCAGCCTGAAATAGTTCCGGATTGTCGGCAAAACCATCAAGCAGAAAGGGAAGTAGTGAGATCTTATGACGCTGCGCTGCCTGTTGGTAGATAGACTGGAACTTGGCGGCATAGGCGCTGCCATAGTTGGGGGGAAGGCGCATTCCGATCAGCAGTACACGGGCTTTGCTTTTGCGACAGGCAGTAATGATGGCATTAAGGTTGGATGCGGCGGCATCAAGTGGCAGACCGCGTAAGCCGTCGTTCGCTCCCAGTTCCAGGATTACCACCGCTGGCCGGTGCTCGGCCAAAACCTGTTCGATTCTGTATCGGCCGCCGCTCGTGGTTTCACCGCTGATGCTGGCGTTGATCACCCGGTAGCCGGGCCGTTTTTGGTGTATCCGCTGATCGAGGAGAGACACCCAGCCGCTGTCGGCAGGAATGCCGTAGGAAGCTGAAAGACTGTCCCCGAGCACGAGGATGACTGGCGCGGATTGGGTGGCTTGGGCAGCGACGGCCCAGAGCAGGAAACAGACAATCAAAAGCAGGCGCGTAACCATGAATGCATCCCATCAAAATTTTATTGTGCAGGCAATTGCGCTAACCAAGCAAGTGACCAGCGAGGGGGCGCCGTTGATCATCCTCGATCAGCTCGATTTCTCGGCATCGCCGGGCGAATCGGTTGCCGTTCTGGGTGCTTCCGGTTCGGGAAAATCCACCCTGCTCGGCTTGCTGGCTGGCTTGGATGTGCCAACAGGCGGCAAGGTTTTGCTAGAGGGCACCGATCTGTTTGCACTCGATGAGGATGGGCGGGCAGCCTTGCGCGGACGACTCGTTGGATTTGTATTCCAGTCGTTTCAACTCCTGCCGGCGCTGACTGCGCTGGAAAACGTGATGCTGCCACTGGAACTTGCCGGGGTGAATGGCGCTCGCATCGAGGCGGTTGCTGCGCTGGAGCAGGTAGGGCTGGCGCAGAGGGCTTCCCATTATCCGCGCCAGCTCTCTGGCGGCGAGCAGCAGCGTGTGGCAATTGCCCGTGCTTTTTCTGTCAACCCGCGCCTGTTGCTGGCCGATGAGCCGACAGGCAACCTCGACAGCGCGACTGGCGAGCGCATCATTGACCTGCTATTTCAGCTGAACGAGGAACACGGTACCACGCTGATCCTGGTGACCCACGACGACAGTCTGGCGCAACGCTGTAAGCGACGTTTGCACCTTGATAGAGGTGTTCTAGTTCGGGAAGTTGCATGAACAGCTTTGCCCTTTCTCTGCGTATGCTGCATCGCGAGTGGCGTGCCGGGGAACTGCGCGTGCTGGCCGTTGCATTGGTGATTGCAGTGGCCAGCGTCACATCGGTCGGTTTCTTTACCGACCGCGTCGGGCGGGCATTGGCGCAACAGGCGAATATGCTGTTGGGTGCAGATCTGGCGCTTATCTCGGACCATCCGCTGGATAGCGTTTTTGAGCGCGAGGCGTTGCAGCGTGGTCTGCAGACGGCTCACACACTGAGTTTTCCCAGCATGGTACTGCATGGGGAACGCGCCCAACTGGCGGAAATCAAGGCGGTGAGCCGCAACTATCCGCTACGTGGGCAGCTGCGGGTGTCGCAGCGACCTTACGCCCCGGATAGCGCCAGTAGCGAGATTCCGGAAACTGGCACGGTATGGCCTGACCAGCGCCTGTTTAATCAGATGGATGTGGGGGCCGACACAGAACTGGAAGTAGGGACAAGTCATCTGGCCGTGTCTGCCATTCTGACCCGGGAGCCGGATCGTGCCGGCGTCCTGTTCAATATTGCGCCGCGCCTGCTGATGAATATTCAGGATATTCCGGCGACCGGGTTGATTCAAGAGGGCAGCCGCGTCAGCTACCGTCTGCTGGTTGCAGGAGAGGTCGGCACGGTTGAATCCTTCCGCGCCTGGGCTGCAACACGGCTGAAGCGCGGCGAGCGTCTGGAAGGGGTGTCGGACGCTCGTCCGGAAATCCGCGCTGCGCTGTCGCGGGCGGAGCGCTTCCTCGGTCTGGCTGCGCTTACCAGCATTGTTCTGGCAGCGGTGGCGGTGGTTATGGCGACACGCAGATTCATGGCTCGACATCTCGACAACTGCGCTGTGATGCGATGCCTGGGTGCCCAGCAGCGGCTTATTTTCCGGCTTTACCTGTTCCAGTTTCTCCTGCTTGGCATGCTGGCCAGCCTGATCGGCTGTCTGCTTGGTTATTTCGGGCAGATGGTGCTGGCGCATCAGTTGGGCAGTTTGATTTCCGCCGATCTGCCCCTGCCGTCGATGCTGCCGGCCGTACAGGGAATTCTGACCGGCATGGTGACGCTGTTGGGGTTTTCGCTGCCTTTTCTGCAGCAGCTGAAGCATGTCCCTGCCCTGCGCGTGTTGCGCCGCGAGATCGGCCCCCCCGGGCGTTTCGGTTTGTTCGGTTTTGCTTTAGGGCTTGCTGGTATTTCCGGGCTGGTGCTATGGCAGGCTGGGGATGTCAGGCTGGGTGGTTATGCGCTGGCGGGCTTGTTTTCGGCCATCCTGGTCGCTGCACTGCTGGCGCTGTTGCTGATCAGGGCATTGTCCGGGATGCGTCGCCAGGCCGCCGCATCGTGGCGCTATGGGCTGGCCAACATTGCACGGCGGGCGGGTGGCAGCGTGGTGCAGGTGAGTGCTTTTAGCCTGGGAATGCTGATGTTGCTTCTGTTGACCGTAGTGCGCGGCGATCTGATGCAAAGCTGGCAATCCACGCTGCCGGCCGATGCGCCCAACCGTTTCGTGATCAACATTCAGCCCGATCAGGTTAAGTTACTGAGAGAATTTTTCCATGCGCGCCACTTGCCACCGCCGCCGCTCTACCCGATGGTGCGCGGCAGGTTGCTGGCGGTTAACGGCAAGCCGGTAGCTACCGTGGAATATCCCGATCAGCGCGCGCAACGGCTGCTTGAGCGGGAATTCAACCTTTCCTGGTCGGATCTCCTGCCTGATGAAAATCAGCTTGTCGCCGGAAAATGGTGGCCTCAGAGTGGGCATGTCAGTGCTCAACTGTCGGTCGAGGAGGGTATCGCCCAGACGCTCGGCATAAAATTGGGCGATGAACTGAGTTACAGTGTCGGTGGTACAAATTTCGGCGCGCGGGTAGCGAATCTGCGTAAGGTCAACTGGGATTCCTTTCGCGTCAATTTCTTCGTGATCGCCTCGCCCGGCGTGCTGGAAAAATTTCCCGCCAGCTATATCACCAGTTTCCATTTGCCTGAAGCGCAGGGAGGCCTGCTTGACGAAATGGTCAAGGCGTTTCCGAATCTGACGGTGATCGACGTGGCCGCCGTAATGAACGAAGTACGCACCATCATGGATCGGGTTGCCGGTGCTGTCGAGTTCGTTTTCCTGTTCACCTGGGTGATGGGCTTCACCGTATTGTATGCCGCAATTGCTGCTACCCGCGACGAGCGGGTATACGAGACGGCGATATTGCGCACTCTGGGAGCAAGCAGGCGGCAATTGCTGGCTGGCCTGTTCGCCGAGTTTGCCGGGATCGGCTTGCTTGCCGGGTTGGTTGCCGCGCTCGGCGCGAGCGGAACGAGTTATATCCTGAGCACCCGAATCCTGTCGCTGCCCTATGTGTTCAACTTCTGGCTGCTGCCGGTGGGGATGCTGGCCGGAACCGTCGCTATCGGCGTTGCCGGTATCGCCGGTTGCTACAGCGTGCTGAATCAGCCCCCTTTGCAGACGATCAGGAATAGCAGCTAGAATTCGTCTTTTACATTATCTTACCTGTAGGAAACACCATGAAATTCGGCACCCCGTTAAGCCCTAGCGCAACCCGCGTCATGCTGCTCGGCAGCGGCGAACTCGGCAAGGAGGTGATTATCGCCTTGCAGCGCCTCGGTGTGGAAGTGATCGCAGTGGACCGCTATGCAAACGCGCCCGGCCATCAAGTGGCGCATCGCGCGCACGTCATCAATATGGCCGATGGTGCTGCGCTGCGTGCCCTGGTCGAGCAGGAAAAGCCGCACCTGATCGTGCCAGAGATCGAAGCCATCGCCACCGACATGTTGGTCGAAATCGAGCGTGATGGACTGGCCGAGGTGATACCCACGGCGCGCGCCGCGCAGTTGACCATGAATCGCGAAGGCATACGCCGACTGGCGGCAGAAACGCTGCAACTGCCGGTTTCGCCCTATGCCTTCGCAGACAGCCTGGAAGATCTTCAGGCGGCGATCGACGGTGGAATTGGTTATCCCTGCATCGTCAAACCGGTGATGTCCTCCTCCGGCAAGGGCCAATCCAGGCTGGATGGCCCTGCCGATGTCAAAATGGCATGGGATTATGCCGCCAGCGGAGGTCGGGTAAATCAGGGGCGGGTAATCGTCGAAGGTTTTATTGATTTCGAGTACGAAATTACGCTGCTCACCGTGCGCGCGGTGGGCGCCTCGGGCCAAGTGGAAACCTTTTTCTGCGAGCCGATCGGCCACGTCCAGGTCAAGGGAGACTATGTCGAAAGTTGGCAGCCGCAGCCGATGAGCGACGCGGCGCTGGCCCGTTCGCGCGAAATTGCTGGGGCGGTGACGGATAACCTGGGCGGGCGTGGCATTTTTGGGGTCGAATTGTTCGTCAAGGGCGACCAGGTTTGGTTTTCCGAAGTCAGCCCGCGCCCGCACGATACCGGCATGGTGACAATGTGCAGCCAGATCCAGAGCGAATTCGATCTGCATGCCCGCGCCATTCTTGGTCTGCCGGTGGACACATGTCTGCGGGCACCTGGGGCCAGCGCAGTGATTTATGGGGGTATGGAGGCGACCGGCATTTTCTTTGAAGGCGTGGCGGACGCCTTGGCCGTACCGCAGAGCGACCTGCGTCTGTTCGGCAAGCCGGAGAGCTTCACCCGCCGCCGCATGGGTGTGGCACTCGCCAACGGTAAAGATATAGAAGAGGCGCGCGGTCGGGCCAAACTCGTGGCGAGCAAAGTCAGACCGGTGCGAGGCTAGGCATGCAGACACATTACGAAAGAATTGGCGGCGAGGAAGTGGTGCACAAACTGGTTGACCGCTTTTACGACCTGATGGACCAGCAGCAGGATTTCCAAAGTATCCGCGAACTGCATGCCAAGAGCCTGAAGGCTTCGCGCGAGAAGTTGTTTATGTTCCTGTCCGGCTGGCTCGGTGGGCCGCAACTGTATGTAGAGAAATACGGCCATCCGCGCTTGCGCCAGCGGCACCTGCCATTTGCAATCGGCGATGCGGAGCGCGACCAGTGGATGAACTGCATGATTCAGGCAATGCAGGATCTGTGTCTGGAAGAGGGCTTGCGCAAGGAGCTGGCTGCCGCCTTCCAGAAAACCGCCGATTTTATGCGCAACAAGGAAAGTTGATTGTCCCTTGAAATGACAAAACCGTAACCCTTCGTGCTCTGGCAAATCTCTATAATCCGAATCGCAATGTTTGCCGGAGAGAAAAAAATGAAAGTCTTGATGTTGTTGGTGATGGGCGTGTTGGTGGTTGCTGCAAGTACAGCGAAAGCCATGGATAGTGATGCGATTCTGGGTGGGGCACTGGGCGGTGGAGCTGGCGCCGCAATTGGTTCAGCCATGGGTGGGCGCGATGGCGCAATTATCGGTGGCGCTGTGGGTGGTGCGGCTGGTGTCGCGGTGGCAACGTCCGACCGCAGACGTGAAACCGTGAGAGTGAGAAAAGAAGTCGTCTATGTTGATGACCATGATCATCGCGACAATGGGCGGCATCGCGGCCACTACAAGAATAAACACAAGTACGGTCGCCATGACGATTGAGTCAGAGTAAAGCGGTGACAAAAAAAGGCGCTCAGTTTCGAGCGCCTTTTTTCATGGTGTTGCTAGTCAGAATTACCGACCGCGGCTGACAGGACGGCCGGTTCCGGTAGCACTCTTGTTCGGGCCGCCGCGACCCGCATAACCTTCGCGGTTGCCGTTGGGGCGACCTTCGTAGCCGGGACGACGGTCATTGTTTCCGAATCCAGGACGCTTGCCGGAAGGGCTGGGCGCACTGGAACGCATCGGCCGTTTCGCTTCGAAGCCGGGAACGATATGTGGGGTGATGGCGTGGCCGGTGAAGCGCTCGATCTTCTTCAGGTTCATCACGTCCTTGCCGGAGGCGAAGGATACCGCAATCCCCGTGCTGCCAGCGCGGCCGGTACGACCGATGCGGTGAACGTAGTCCTCGGCGAACTTGGGCAGATCGAAGTTGATCACATGGCTGATGCCGGCTACGTCAAGTCCGCGCGCTGCCACGTCGGTGGCGACCAGGACTTTGATGGCGCCGCTGCGCATGCGGGTGAGGGTGCGGTTACGCGCGCCCTGGTTCATGTCGCCGTGCAGAGCAGCAGCTTGATGGCCCAGTGCGAACAGGTCTTCTGCCAGCATGTCGGCATCGCGCTTGGTGGAGGTGAATACGATGGCCTGTTTGACATTGATGTCGGTCAACAGATGCTGCAACAAGCGATTTTTGTGCGACATGTCGTCAACGATATGCAGACGCTGTTCGATGTTCTCGTGCTTGGCCTGTTGCGCGGTCATCTGGATGCGCTTGGGATCTTTCAGCAGGCGCTTCGCCAGGGTGGCGATGGTGCCTTCCAGTGTGGCCGAGAAGAGCAGGGTCTGGCGGCTGGCAGGGGTGGCGGCGGCAATTTTCTCGACGTCGTCGATGAAACCCATGTCCAGCATGCGGTCGGCTTCGTCCAGCACCAGCATTTCCAGGCGCGAGAAGTCGATGCGGCCACGGTCGAGATGGTCGATCAGGCGGCCAGGCGTGGCGACGAGGATGTCCACAGGCTGCGACAGCAGCTTGTTTTGCAGCGGGTAAGGCATGCCGCCGAGGATGCTGACGGTTTTGACGCGCATGTGCTTGCTGTATTTGCGAGCAGCATCGTTAACCTGGTTTGCCAGTTCGCGTGTCGGGGTCAATACCAGTATGCGCGGACCTTTGCTTTTGCTCTGTGAAGGTTCGGTCAGGTATTGCAGCGCAGGCAGGATGAATGCGGCAGTTTTGCCGGTGCCGGTTTGTGCCGAAGCCATCAGGTCGTGACCTGCGAGTACTTCGGGGATGGCCGCAGCCTGGATCGGTGATGGTTCGGTGTAACCGCTATCGGCGATTGCTTGCAGGATGGCGGGATTCAGATTCAGTTTTTCAAAAGACACGTAGTTTTCCTTAAAGTTAAGGTAAAAATAACGCGCAGCAGGCAATAAGCAGGGGTGACCCGATTGACAAGACAAGGGTCAAGTACCAAACACCACGCGGCGCTAAAACATCGTCGCTAACCGGGGTGTATCGTACTCAGAAAATTCTGAGAAGGAAGGGTCAGGAGCGATGAACAAAGGCTGAGAACACATTACTTCAGCCAAGCGGCGCATTATACGGAGATTTTCCAGAAAAGCCAGATATTTATGCTACAATCGCTGACTTTTTTACCTAGCAGGAATCAATACATGTCACGCGCCCAACGCAACATTGCAATCATCGCCCACGTCGACCACGGCAAGACCACGCTGGTGGATAAGCTGCTGCACCAGGCTGGCACCTTCGCCTCGCACCAGCATATCGCCGAACGGGTGATGGACAGCAACGATCAGGAAAAGGAGCGTGGCATCACCATTCTCGCCAAGAACACGTCTGTCGAATATGAAGGCGTTCACATCAACATCGTGGATACCCCGGGGCACGCCGACTTCGGTGGTGAGGTGGAACGCGTGCTGGGTATGGTCGACGGCGTGCTGCTGCTAGTGGACGCAGTGGAAGGCCCGATGCCGCAAACCCGGTTCGTGACCAAAAAGGCGCTTGCGCTGGGTCTCAAGCCGATTGTGGTAGTAAACAAGATCGATCGTCCTGGCGCCCGCCCGGACTGGGTCGTCAACCAGACCTTCGAACTGTTCGACAAGCTGGGTGCAACCGATGACCAGCTCGATTTCCCTGTGGTCTACGCTTCCGCAATCAACGGCTACGCCATGTTGGAGTTGGACAAGCCTTGCGATCACATGCGCGCCCTGTTCGATACCGTACTCAAGCACGTAGAACCGCCTAAGGGTGATCCGGATGCTCCGTTGCAGCTACAAATTGCTGCACTGGACTATTCCAGCTTCGTCGGTCGTATCGGTATCGGCCGCGTTGCCAACGGTCGTATCAAGCCGGGCCAACAGGTTGTCGTGATGAACGGACCGGATGGCACCCCGAAAAACGCCAAGATTAACCAGGTGATGGGATTCCACGGTCTGGAGCGTGTGCAGCTGGATGAAGCGCAGGCCGGGGATATTATTCTTATTACCGGAATTGAAGAAGTGGGTATCGGCGTTACTATCTGCGACAAGGAAAATCCTCAGGGGCTGCCACTGTTGCTGGTGGATGAGCCAACGCTGAACATGAACTTCCGCGTCAATACTTCGCCGCTGGCTGGTACCGAAGGCAAGTTCGTCACCAGCCGCCAACTGCGCGACCGTTTGCAGAAGGAATTGTTGATCAACGTGGCATTGAAAGTTGAAGAGACCGAGGATGCAGACTCCTTTGTCGTTTCCGGGCGCGGCGAATTGCATTTGACGGTGCTGCTGGAAAACATGCGTCGCGAAGGTTATGAACTGGCCGTGGGCAAGCCGCGCGTAGTGATGAAGGAAATCAACGGCGTCAAGTGTGAGCCTTACGAGGCGCTCACGCTCGACGTGGAAGAAGCCAACCAGGGCGCGGCGATGGAAGAACTGGGCCGTCGCCGCGGCGATCTGCAGGACATGCAACCCGATGGTCATGGCCGGGTGCGTCTGGAGTACCGTATTCCCGCGCGTGGACTGATCGGCTTTCAGGGCGAATTCATGACCCTGACCCGCGGTACCGGCGTGATGTCGCACGTGTTCGACGAGTATGCCGAAGTCCGAGCCGATATTCCCGGCCGCCGCAACGGCGTGCTGATCAGCCAGGACAATGGCGAGGCCGTGGCTTACGCCCTGTGGAAGCTGGAAGATCGCGGCAAGATGTTCGTGAGCCCCGGCGACAAGCTGTATGAAGGTATGATCATCGGCATACACAGTCGCGACAATGATCTGGTGGTGAACCCGATTAAGGGCAAGCAACTGACCAACGTGCGTTCCTCCGGGACTGACGAAGCGGTTCGTTTGACCACGCCGATCAAGATGACGCTGGAATCGGCTGTTGAATTTATTGATGATGACGAACTGGTTGAAATCACACCTAAGTCGATTCGTATTCGCAAGCGTTTTTTGACGGAGAACGAGCGCAAGAGGTCAGGTCGGTAACGGCATAACCTGTCAAGAATCCCCCGCATTTCCGATCTACAAATCGGGTAGCGGGGGATTTTTATTTGGAGGTTAGCCACCCTGATCTCGGCCTGATAACGGCGCCATCGGTGATGCGTTATAATCTCCTTTCCATTTGATTTAGAGAAAGCCATGCCCGAAATCCTGATCGGCATTCTGCTGTTGTTTATCCTGGCCGCCACTTTGTGGCTGGGGTTCAGATTTGGCGGGTTGGTCCGCCTGCAGAATGAACTTCCGTCACTGGTGGCGCAAATCATGGAGGATAAGCATCGTGCCATGCTGTCCGACCTGCACGAGGGCCTGACCAGGCAGGGCGACCGTATGAATTCGGCTGCAGCGGAAAACGCCGAGCGTCTGCGTGGATCGATCTCTCAGGAACTCCAGTTAAACCGGGATGCGCTGGAGAAATTGCAGCTGTCTCAGAGTACCAGCCTGGCCCAGACTCGTGAAGCGATGCTGGCGCAATCTGCCGAGCAGGTGCGCGCCAACCAGGAACTGATTCAGTCCACCTTGCGCAACACCACCCAGCAGCTGACTTCCGCCATTGAATCGTTGACCAAATCGGTGGATGGCCGTCTCGAACAGATCAGCGGCAAAGTAACGGAACGTCTGGACGAGGGTTTCAAGAAAACCAACGAGACCTTCGCCAACGTCATGGCACGGCTGGCGACTATCGATGAGGCGCAGAAGAAGATCGACGGACTCACCACCAACATGGTAAGCCTGCAGGAACTGCTCGGCGACAAGCGTTCGCGCGGTGCCTTCGGCGAGGTTCAACTGGAGGCGCTGGTGCGTAACATTCTGCCTCCTTCGGCCTACGCCTTCCAGCAAACCCTGAGCAATGGCAACCGCGTGGACTGTCTGTTGACGCTGCCCGAACCGACGGGCAATGTTGCCGTCGATTCCAAGTTTCCGCTGGAAAACTATCACCGCATGTTCGCTGCCGAGTTATCCGAGGGAGACCGCGCGCAAGCGCTGAAGCAGTTCAAGTCGGACGTAAAAAAACATGTGGACGCCATCAGCGAAAAATACATCATTCCCGGTGAAACCAGCGATGGCGCGGTGATGTTCGTGCCGGCCGAGGCGGTATTTGCCGAGATTCACGGCCATCATCAGGATGACGTGGTGGATTACGCGATGCAGAAGCGCGTATGGATCGTTTCGCCGACCACCATGATGGCGATTCTGAACACCGCCCGGGCGGTCATCAAGGACGTTGAAACCCGCAAGCAGGTGCATATTATCAAGGATGCGCTGAGCAAGCTGGGTAAGGAGTTTTCCCGCTTCGACACACGCATGAAAAAGCTGGCGGATCATATTCGCCTGGCCCATGAGGATGCCGAGGAAGTGCATGTCACCAGCCAGAAGATCAGCCGCCGTTTTGCCCAGATCGAGCATGTGCAACTGGATGAATCGGGCGTGCCGGTATTGGAAGTTCCGGGTGATGTTCCGATCGTCGGCGAGGAATCCTGAGCGTGCTGAAGAATTCAAAAACTCTCATTCTTGCCGGATTCAGTCTGGTGTTACTGCTGATGGTTGGGCTGACCGTTATCGGCCTGATGCGCATCATGGATGTGAACGAGAAAATGGAGGACATCAGGTCGGTCAATTACACCAAAACTGCGCTGGTTTCAGAGATGAGGGCGGCAGCCCGTGACCGTGCAATCAGTTTGCACCGGTTGGCGCTGCTGACCGATCCGTTCGAATGGGACGAGGAGCTGGTTGAATTTGGACGGATTGCCGCCAGATTCATTCAGGCGCGCGAAAAATTGGTAGCGCTTGGACTTAGCCATGAAGAAAAAGACTTGTTGGCGCAGTCGCTGGAACTGGCAAAGCGTGGTGAGCAACTGCAGGCCATGGTTGTGCAGTCTTTCCAGCAGGGAAAACTTGCAGAAGCTCGCAGTTCCTTGCTGAAGGAGGTGATTCCCGCACAGAAGCGGGTGATTTCTCAGCTCACCCTGCTCAAGGATTTGCAGCAGGAAAATGAACGCAAAGTTGCAGCCGATGCGGCATCTTCATTTCGCAGAGTGTTGCTATTGATGGGCATGCTTGGTGCGTTGGCTGTTTTACTGGGTACCTTGATTGCCCTGTATGTGATGAGACGAACCGCTTTGACGGAGCGTGCCCTGCTTCAGGAAAAGGAGCGCGTCCAGGTCACGCTGGATTCCATCGGGGAAGGCGTGATCACTACCGATGTCCATGGCAACGTGACCTACTTCAACCCCGTTGCCGAGCAGCTCACCGGTTGGAAACTGGCAGAAATCCAGGGGTTGACCCTGCGCTGGGCATTTAATGCCGTTGATGCTTTCACACGCAAGCAAATCCAGCATCCCGCTTTTGACGGACCCATTGATGGTGTGATGGTGAGTCAGTATGAAAATATCCTGCTGATCGGAGTCGATAATCGCGAGTTCGACATCGAAAGTTCAGCTGCACCGATACGTAATCCCGAAGGCGAAGCGATCGGCTCAGTGCTCGTGTTCCGTGATGTTACGCAGGCGCGCGAGTTGGCCAAACAACTGGCTTGGCAGGCATCTCACGATCAACTGACCAATTTGATCAACCGGCGCGAATTCGACCTCAGGCTAACCCGGTTGCTGGACAGCACCACCTCTGATCATGAACAACATGCCTTGTTGTATATGGATCTCGACCAGTTCAAGCTGGTCAATGATACCGCCGGTCATGCGGCTGGGGATGAATTGCTGCGGCAATTGACTGACAAGCTTCGGGCGCAAATCCAGGGTAATGATACGCTGGCCCGGCTGGGTGGAGATGAGTTCGGCGTTTTGCTGGAACACCGGCCCCTTGATGAGGCAATACGAATTGCCAATGTGCTACGTAAAATTGTGCAGGATTTCCGCTTTCAATGGGAAGGCAAGACTTTCGAAGTGGGCGTCAGTATTGGCCTGGTGCCGATCGCAGCGCACTGTGGCAGCGCGACGAATCTGATGAGTTGCGCCGATGCGGCCTGTTATGCCGCCAAAGACAGGGGTCGAAACCGTGTCAATGTTTACAGTCCGGAGGATCTTGATCTGATCCAGCGCCACAGCGAGATGAGCTGGGTTGCCGATATTTCAAAGGCATTCGAGGAGAAGCGTTTCCTCCTCTATTATCAGCCTATTGTCTCTCTTCTTGGGGAGGTGCCGGGGGATGATTATCGCGGCGAGATACTGTTGCGCATGATGGATATGGGTGGGGAGTTGGTGCCGCTGAAAAATTTTCTGCCAGCCGCCGAACGCTACGGCCTGATGCCGGTAATCGACCGCTGGGTAGTGCGAACCCTGTTCGCCATGGTGCAGCAGAGATTGAACTGTGCCGATACAGCGGGCCTGCCTCGCCTCTGCTCGATCAATCTTTCCGGCGCCAGTCTGAATGACGAGTTTTTCCTCGATTTTCTTCAAGAACAGATCGCCTGTTACGGTATTTCACCCGCATCATTGTGCTTTGAAATCACCGAGACCGTGGCGATCTCGAATATTGAGCGTGTGCGCCATTTCATGCAGGAATTGAAGCTGTCAGGCTGCCGTTTTTCCCTGGACGATTTCGGCAGCGGAATGTCGTCGTTTTCCTATCTCAAGGAATTGCCGGTGGATTATCTGAAAATCGATGGGATTTTCGTCCAGAACATGGCGAACAATCCCATCGATTTCGCCATGGTTGAAGCGATTAACCGTATTGGCCATGTGATGGGAATCAAAACGATCGCCGAGTTTGTCGAGGACCAAACAACCCTGGAAATGCTGCGCTCGCTTGGAGTGGATTATGCGCAGGGCAACCTGATCGGCGAACCTCGACAGCTCGAGTACTAAGCTATGAGGCTATTAGCCTGCGTCGGTGATATTTGCCAGCCTTGCGGTACTGGCTGGGGCTTGCTAGCAGCTTATTTATTTTTTGTCGGCGGCGGGTTTCTCAGCATCCACACTGCCAGAATTCCCTCTATTTCATGGCTCAGGGAATGGTAGGCCTTGTCGCGCGGGGTTTCGTTCTTGAAGTCCTTGGCGTAGGCATCGGCACCCTTGCTCAGGAAAAACTCGACGAGTTCCTTCCTTCCTGTATAAGCGGCAATATGCAGCGGCGTCACTCCATTGTTGTCCCTGGCGTTGATATTGGCACCTCTGGCCACCAGCAGCTTGGCGATTTCATGGTTGGAACTGCTGGCGGCGATATGCAGCGGAGTGGAACCGAGCTCAGTCCGCGTGTTGATGAGATTCTTGTTGGCGCCCAGCATTTTTTCTACCTCTTGTGGGGTGCCATCCCGGGCGGCTTCGAAAATCGTACCGGCCGCGTGGGAATTGCCAATCACGCTCACCAGAAAAATGGCGACACTGATGATTTTAGTACTCATTGCTGGATTCCTTTGGATTCGTTATCTGGAGGGCATTTGGTATGATGGGAACGACGGCAAGTTTAATGTGAATCCAATGAGGAGTAAATTAATGCAGAACGTTTTGAAACTTTGTGCCGGCGTAGCCGCTTTCGGCTTCGCCGCCGCTTTTTCTGCACAGGCGGCTGACTGGTCTCCAGTGATCCAGGTCGGCGACAACGTTCGTGAGATCGATACCTCCAGCATTGTCGGTACGCCACCGGTTTTCGCTTATGCAACTCGCCACGTTTTCGGGGATTTGGAATACCGCATCGGCAAACGTGGCATAAAATACCTGGTGATCTCCAGCAAGGCGGATTGCCGGCATCGGACCACGTCGAGGCTGGCGGTGGATGCTTACGATGAGACCATGACGCTGGTCAGCAAGCAGGCCATTCAAAATCCAGAGGAAACTGTTGTTTATCCGGAGAGCATCGAGGAAGCGGTACTCAAGTATGTGTGTCAACCCAAATAGCGTAATGTCATTTCTATATTAGAATTTAGGGGATTCCCCTAACTACGCGCCAGGGCGTTTGTTGTATTCTTGTTTGATCTTTGGAAATAACCAGATGGAATATCATAGATGTTAGGCAGGCTCTTGAAATGGATATTCGGTCAACAGGATTTACATTCCCACGCATCCAGCAAGCAGGCTCAGCGGGCCTCTACCACGAGCCTGGACGAGAGCAAGCTCGATGGTCTTGCGCCACTAAAGGAAGTTGATCATTCTAATTTATTAGGACAAGGTCTCGCATCCCCCTCTCCCACTATCTCACCGGTTAAACCCTCTGTGGAAGAGGGTGCAGTCCCGGCGGAAACAGTTCAGTCGTTTATTTGCCGTGACCCCATGCTTGACAGTAGCGGACGCATGGCGGGCTATGAATTCATGCTGCGCAAATCTCACGGGCACAAGGTTCGCCTTGAAACCCGTGCGGTTTTACGCCTGTACGACGAGGTTTTGCTCCGAAATATGATGGACATGGATATTGGTCGATTACTGGGAAGCCGGTTAGCCTTTATAGGTATTTCCCCGGCTTCCCTCAGTTGTCGCCTATTTGAAGACCTGCCGAAAAAAGGCGTTGTGCTGGTGATCCGCTCTGCCTCGGAATTGATCGACAAACCTGAAGAAACATTGGCAAATCTGATTGCACTTAAAGAAAAAGGTTTCCTGATTGCACTGGAGGATTTTTCGGATGTGCCGGAGATGAGCCAGTTTCTTCAGGTTGTCGATTTGGCGATTATCGATGTCTCCTCGGAAGATTCGCAGAGGCTGCGCCATATGGTGGACTCTCTATGCAGCCAGTATCTATGGATAAGGTTGATCGCAAAAAATGTCGAATCCACGGAGGCCTATGATGCTTGCCGGAAATTGCGATTCGATTATTTCCAGGGGCCTTTCCTGACACGGTTGGAGGAACTGGAACAGCCCAGGGTAGGCGCCAATCACATCAGGCTGTTCGAACTGCTGAACCTGATTCAGAAGGATGCAGATATCACTGAACTGGTTAACGTGTTCAAGCTTGATCCGATGCTGACCTATAAATTTCTGCGCTACATCAACTCTGTGGGGGGCGGGTTGGTGATGAAAGTGGCCGCGATCGAACATGCTATTGCCGTGTTGGGCCAGAAAAAACTCTATCGGTGGCTGACCTTGCTTTTGTACAGTGGTGGAACCGCCTATCCACAGGACAGGGCGCTGATGGAAAATGCGATGGTTCGCGGGCGTATGACGGAAACGCTGGGACGGGAAGCTTTCTCGCCCGGAGAGCTGGATAACCTGTTTATCGTTGGTTTCTTTTCTCTATTGGACGTGTTGCTCAGGGTGCCGATGGGAAAGGCGCTGGCCTACCTTAATCTGTCTGAGGAATTGATTCAGGCTCTGGTTCACCAAGAAGGAAGATATGCGCCTTATCTGAAGCTTGCCATTGCCTGCGAACAATTCGAACCTGAAAGAATTGCCGAGCTTGCAGCTGATTGTAGGCTGGATGTACAGAAAGTGAATATCGCCCATATTGACGCCATGCTGTGGGCGCTGGAAGTCGATCAATAGATTTCTTTTCGCCCTGCATGCACTATCATCGGAAATTTTATACTTCCCTTTACCCCGGTAAAATATTTCCAGCTCTTTTTTGAGCTCGGTTCTGGATAGTCAAAATCCCTAATAAGAAATAGTATAATCCCTTAATCTAAATCAAGGGATTCCATTGGCTATCCTTGTTAGTATTGTTATTTGATTCATTCTTTCTGATTGTTAAGGTCACGGTGTCTGGCTAATGAAAAATTTAAGCATCTCCTCAAAAGTGGCATTACTGCTTCTTATCCCCCTCCTTAGCGTTATCTTCTACATGGTAATCAATGCGAAGAATAACTATCAGGAATGGCGCAGTTCATCGGCGACTGAATCGCTGATGGCATTGGCCATTGATCTCGGTAGCCTGACCCATCGCCTGCAAATCGAGCGTGGGGCGACCGTCGGTTTCATTCAATCAAAGGGAGAACGGTTTGCCAGTGATTTGCCCGGATACCGGACTGAATCCGACAAGCGGTTGGCGGAATTGAAAGACCAATACGGCCTGCTCAACAAAGCATCAAGCTTGCCTTCAGGCATCAAGAGCGTACTCGATACAACGTTAGCCGAGCTGGATAAAATGGGGGACATGCGTACTGCTGCATCCCAGTTTCGCGTTCCAGCCGCTGAGGCCGCCAGTTACTACACAAAAACCATCGCCTCCATTCTTGACACAATTCCTGCCATTTCCGAAATAAATAACGACATGAATGTCGCTAAACGCATGCCGGCTTACCTGGCACTGCTTCGGGCCAAGGAACGAAATGGTCAGGAGCGTGCGTTGCTGGCTGGGGTCTTCACTGTCAACAAGATTGAATCCGCGCAGTACCGTGCTTTATTGAGTCATATTGCCGCTCAGCAGTCTTATCTTGTCAGTTTCGATAATTTCGCTTCCAAAGAGGTGCGGGAGCTTTATAAGCAGAAAATGTCAGGCAACTACGTCAATGAAGTTGAGGCCATGCAAAAAGTCGTGATAGATAAAGCGGCAGAGGGGCAATTCGAGATCGAACCGAGTAAATGGTTTGGCGTCATGACTGCTAAAATCGATGCCATGTATGAAGTCGAAGAGGCTTTTGCCGGACAGATCAAGGCCCTGGTTGCCGAGCATGCCGGTAAGGCCCGTACTGCTTTGACTCTACATACGGGTATTGATATTGCGTTGCTGTTGGCGATGATAGGATTGGGTTATTCGATAGCCATCAGTATCACGCGCCCAATCAATTCACTGAAGGCTGGCATCGTCCAGATTCAGGGCGACAATGATCTGACCAGCAGGGTGGAGATCAGCGGAAAGGATGAAATTGGACAGGTGGCGGAAGCGTTTAATCACCTCGTCGGCAGCCTGCAAAGCATTATTCAGCAGGTGAGTACAAACGCGGTAGAGGTACTGCACCTTTCTGAACAACTCGCGGCCACCGCGTCACAGGTGGCGAGCAGTTCAGAGCATCAGAGCGAGTCGGCTTCTTCCATGGCAGCTGCGGTTGAAGAAATGACCGTGAGCATCGATCAGGTCTCCGAACACGCACGTGAGGCGCAGAATATTTCCCAGTCGAGCAGCGAACTTTCTACCCGCGGTAGCGATGTGATTCTGAAGGTTGTGGAGGACATGCGTGGCATCGCCGAGACGGTTCACGAATCCTCCGCGATTATCGAGGGACTGGGGCAGCAGTCTGACCAGATTTATTCGATAGTCCAGGTTATCAAGGAAATAGCTGACCAGACCAATCTGCTGGCTCTCAATGCCGCCATCGAGGCAGCTCGTGCCGGTGAGCAGGGGCGCGGTTTCGCCGTAGTGGCAGATGAGGTGAGGAAGTTGGCGGAGCGCACCACGCGTTCCACCCAGGAAATCGCCACCATGATTCAGAAGATTCAGGGCGGCACCAAGCAGGCGGTAGCCAGCATGGGGGTGGGTGTGGAGCGGGTTAACCAAGGAGTTTCCCTGGCCGGCCAGGCTGGAGATGCCATTCGCCAAATTCAGTCGGGGGCGCAGCGGGTCGGGGTGGCCATCACTGATATTTCTTCCGCACTCAAGGAACAAAGTATCGCCAGCAGTGAAATTGCGCGCCATGTGGAACAGGTGGCGCAAATGTCGGATGAAAACCATACGGTAACTCGAGGCAATGCAAAATCAGCTCTGCATTTGGAAGAGTTGGCAATGAATCTACAGGGCGCTGTCGAGAAATTTAAAGTTTGAACCCGCGCCTGGGGGAGTAAGAGAGCGGGAACGGCTACGACGTGAGGCGATGCTCATGATTCGAGGCGGCTCTTCTCGCCCTGTCCATTGGAATTAGCGTCGTTTTGATTTGGCGACAAGATAGTCGATGACCGGCAGCACATCCGCCTGGTTGCTGCCCATCATGCTGGCTGAAGTCACGTATTGTCCATTTACCGCGATTGTCGGTACCGAATCTACGCCGTAGGCTGCTGTCAGTTGTTGTGCGCGCTGGACTTTTTTTATTACGGCAGCAGAGTTGATGGCTTTGAGAAATTCATTTTTCCCGACGCCCTGTTTTTCGAGGAAATTTGCCATCTGTTCTGTTGTCTTCAAGGGTATCCATTCATCATGAATGGCGTTGAATATTTGGCTGTGCAACTCCTCCACTTTGCCTAAATTCTCCAGCGCGTAATAAAGCTGTTGTTGCAGAATTGCCCCTTCATTCCGCGCCACCGGAATACGTTTGAAAGCGATACTGTTCCGATGGCGTTTAGCCCATGGCTCGATCAGTGGCGCCATGGCATTGCAGTGCGGGCAGTCGTACCAGAAAAACTCGATAACCTCTACTTTACCGTCTGCCTTCGTTGGTTGAGGAGAACTCAGTATCTGGTAATCAAATCCTGCTTCCGGCTTTACAGGTGAAGCAGCAACTGCTGTCGACAAAACGATGAACGTTCCCAGCAAGATGCCGATAGAGGATGTGACAAAGTTTTGGATAGGTGATCGCATTTTCAGACCCGCCTTGTTGGGAGGCATCGATAGTGCCAAGTCCAAGGCCGCATTGGCTAGTCAGTCAATGCGGTCTTTTTCTGGTGTTCGACTAGGCTAGTAGCCGGTTTGGGTGTGTTCAGGCAAATCGATGTTATCACCGAAAAAATTCCAGAGCAGTTGCGCAAAAACCTCTGGGGCGATGACGGTATGGCGGTTTTCGGTTTCCTGAAGCCTGAGCCGTAAGGCCTTGCGCAGTTCAGCATTGCCGGTAAGATCAAATATGATATCGACCTGTTCGCCAAGATCGATTACCTCCAGGGCATCCTTGAAAACCGGGACGTTGCTGTGAGCAAAACCCAGAGCGACAGGAGAGTCCAGATGGCGATCTGCCACCGCCACGATTTCTACGTTGACATGTTCTTCCTGGATTTTCTCCAGAAAATGTTCGGCGAAACATTCACCAACGCTACCCAAGCCTAGCAATGCAACTTTGACTTTATTGCTCATGATTGTTGTTCCTCCTGATTTTTTTAATTAGATATGCAGCTAAGTCTTGCGATTCGAGAATAGCTGAATGGATGGGTCGTGGCAAGCGCATGGCTTGCAGGCCGGACAGGGGAAATGAATCGCGTTTACCGAAAGAAAAAATGGCTAGTGCCAGGCACTAGCCATTTCATTGTCAGCCTCGTCAATTTTGGAGTGGTCAGCAGTACACTGCGGCCACAATGGCGAATCTATGTTCTTGACTGCATCGGCCGTAACGGGTCGGCACCGATAGTACCACTCAGGCTTTGCAGGTATGCCATGCTCTTTACCCAATTCAGCTTGGTCTTGGCACTTTCTAGCCGTTCATGGATGTCAAGCCGTTCTGCCAGATCCTGATGACTTGTACGGCAGGCGAAGGTATCCAGATAAGTGATATGGCGCTCCCAAAGACGGATGTCCCGCGCCTGCTTCGTCATTAGTCGTTCCTGGTACCAATCAGATGCGAGCAATGCTTCACGGGTAAACAAGGCCCGGATGGCAGGGTCATGCACATCTTTGCCCTTATAATTGCCATTAGCCATGATGTGAAGCAAGGCTTTGAGCGGTGGGCAGGCATCTTCCACACTACCGTCTTCCAGATAGCAGGCTGCCACCTTTTGCTGCGCTTCGACGATATTTTCCACGCCATCCACGAACACCGCCATGTCCTGGGTTTCCGGACGCAGGATATGCTCACCAAATACTGCGCGGGGTGCATCGAACATCTTGCCCATGAAACCGTGTACAAAGCGTTCAGTGATGCGGTAGCCAAGACGGCTTGCCTGGATCAGGCGGCCTTGATATTGGAAATCGGCGATCTTTTCCATGTAGCCGTTTTCGATCAGGAAGCGCGGATCCCGTTCCTGTGGCTTCAGGCGCGACCAGATTTCCGGCACGAGCAGGCTGATGTCGTGATCGACTCGGAGATTCGGGCCGATATAACCGGCAGCGGTGGAATAGCCAGCGTAACCTGTAAGGATGAAAGACACCAGCGTATTGTTCATATCTACAGTGGGCCGGAGGGCGTTGAACGGCCCTTTGGTGAGCGCGCCTTCGCTGCCAGCCCCTGTCGTGGAGGGCGATTTGCCGGTGAGGCTGCAGATGAAGTCCATGAACAGCTCGGGCAGTTCCTGATAGTGAATCGGGTTATAGACTGCCAAAGGTCGTATGCCGGGTTCCGGCGGATTGTTGCGACGGCCCACCAGCACTGCGTTGACAGGTTCGATGACGGGTGTGCCCAAAGGAACCCGTCGATTGAATCTGGCGCCGATTTCCGCCACATAGCGCCTTACCGGGTTGGCGAGGTCGAGCCGCAGTTGCAGGTAACGGGGGTTTTTGCTCGGCTTGCCATCCACCATGCGTGGATGTGCGGAGGACACCACATATTGATTTGCTTCATGGGCTTCGCGAAGAATCTTGCGCATGGGGTCGGTGTACTGGTCGAACCCCACCACGTCATCGATGATTTTCGACAATGACTCGCCATTAATCGGTTCGAAATTTGCAATAAAGTTGTCGCGCAGGGCCATATCCTGTTCGGTCTGGAGATCGAATCCGCGATGAATCGCCTCGTCCGGGCGCTGGAACAGGCGGTACTCGCAGTTACGCACGAGCTTGACGGAAGGGTTGTCGCTTTTCGGTGACACATTGGGCAGGGATGTGGCGGGAACGACAACTGAGGCGCTGATGTCGTCCTCCATCTGTACCTTGTCGGCAGCGATGAAATCCTGGCGTAACTTGAACACGCGCCATGCCCCGTTCTCAGCAAAACCTATCCGTAAATAGGAACCGACAAGCTTTCTTTCGCCGAGCTTGAGTTCATGGCCGGGATGACCGTTAACGAAATCCGTCGACAGATAATTGCGCCAATTGTCGCCCCATTCAGGGCGATACATGCGTTTAATAATGAACACCAGCGCTAAAATGCGGTCAGGAATTTCTTCCAGCCAGGCATTGTATTCCTCGGTGTGGGAGGGGGAGGGGGTGAGTACCTTGATCACCGAACCCAGGCTGCGTTCGGTGCTGAGTAGCGTGCGGGCCGCATCCCGGTCCTCATGTTCGAATCCCGGTTTGAAGCGGCCCGAGTAATTTTTCTTGACGATATTTTCAACCTGAGTGAGGTCCTTCTCCAGGTCGGCAACGAAAAGCGGACCGTAGATCACCGCGTCATTCAGCGACTTGGAAATCTCCGATTTTCCTCCACCTGACACGGTGCAGGGCTTGTGGCAGAAAGTACCTTCCGGATCCGTGCCCACCAAACGCCATGATGGCGCGCCCGGATGCTTGCACATCTCGACCTTGTAGCCGTTGGGCTGCACGTAGATATGGGCCGGACGAAGCTTGATGGTCTGAGGTACGCCATCCTTCATCCAGTTGATGGTTTGAGCGTGAAGATCCATGCGCAGGTCCTGCGGCACATAAATGACTTCCGGATGCAACTTGTCGATGCCGTAGCCTTCAGGCTGCACGGTCATCAAATCGCCGTACTGGGTCGCGATCTCTTCAAAGCTGTATCCCGGTACCCGGGTGATGCTGTCCACGCCGAATTCCTCACCGTGGTTGTGCCGCGGGAACGCCAGCGCACCGCCCGCATGCTCCTCTTCAGCCAGCCCGAAAAGGTTGGTGGCATAGCTGATCTGGGTCTTGACTTCTTTCTTGCAGTATCCGAAGTAATTGTCGGCCAGTATGGTGACGATCACCCCACGCTCGTCGCGAGCGGTGATTTTGAAGGCGGAACCATCGTTATACAGTTCGTTTTCATCGACCCAGCACATACCATCCGTTAGTTGGCGGGGCGAGGCAGCATCCCGGTGGGGAAGCCCAAGTTCTTTCTTGGTGAGTCGGGTCAGGTGAGGCGCCAAAATCACACAACCGGTGTGCCCGGACCAATGATCCACGTCAAGTCCGACGTCGTTCGACGCCAGGACAGGGTTGCCGCCATTGCCGAAGATGCTTTCTACAAAATCCAGATTACTCACCAGACCGCCTGGTGCGAAAAAGCGAATTTCCATAATCTTTTCCGGTTCGTGTCCGGGGATTTCGGGGCAGATTACCGGGCGAAGAAGCAGCGAAACGAACATCGCCGCTTCCTGCGGCTGTCCAGCGGCGAACGGCAAGCGCAGCAGATGTTCCGGGGGGTTGACTGCCTCACGCAACAGACGTGCAAAAGCGACCTTGGGAACCGCTTTCTTGTCGCCGGGGATCGGTAGTCCGCCCTCGGTTACGTGGAATAATCCCTTGGTCGTGCGACGGTCGCTAACCGGGTTGTGCAGTACGCCGTTACGAATTCGATAACTGCTGACATAATCGCCCTTGAACTCATTCTTGTTCACCGGCAGGGAAAGCTCTCTGGCCACGCCATGGCGGTCGAGGATCAGCGTGTTTTCCGGCAACCGGGGTACGGAACCATCTGCCGCATCGGCAAGATAATCGTCCAGGAACGCCTGGATACGTTGATCGGGTGGGCAGAGGTAGCCGCTCAACAAGCGGGATTTTTCCCGGTAGCTTTGCAGAAGATTTTGCGCAACGGCCAGGAAATCGCTACTTTCGCCCTCTAGGCAGGGCGGTTGGCCCGACGAGGACAGCTTCAGGTTGATGTATAGCTGAAGGCGTTTGCGGGTTTCTTGAGGGTCTTCAGAGTCGTCCCCCAGCCCCAGAAATTGATTCAGATCCATAATACGATTTACCTTGTACGTGCGTCTGCACTTGAGAAAAACGAGTATTTTACTCTGAATCTAGTGATTTTGAGATGGTTGACCGATGGAAACCCGCAAGTTGCGACTGTAACGATCTGGTGACCGAGGTTGAGTTTATTGCCAGAATTCAGGTGCAAATTCATCGGATAGCGGATTTTGCCTGATATAAAAGGATTTTCCGGTATAACATTGCACCCCACACCGGAAATCGGTGCTGTACTTGATAAAATCAAATCTAAGCGAAATAAGCTTAGCCAATAGAACATATAGGTCATTCATGCCAACAAACGCACTATCGAAGCTGGAACTCACGAGATTGGAGGAATTGCTGGCCTCCTCCATTTTCAATGGAAAGGCCATGAGTCTGGACAAATTGCAGGGATTCCTGTGCGCCGTTATCAGCGCGCCAGACACCATCTCGCCAGACCAATGGATGCATGAAGTTTTCAAGATCGGGCCGGAACACGAATCGATGGAACTGGCTCAGGAGTTCATGACATTGATGATGCGTTTCTATAACGGCGTGGCCACAACACTTGGCGAAAATCAGCCAATCAAATTTATCCTGAAACCTCTCACTGATCAGCAGCCTGATTATCAAACATGGTGCGAGGGCTACATTCTGGGGTGGGGGCTTTCCGCGGAGGAATGGCTGAGTCCGGGAAACGAACCTTTGAAGAAGCTGACTTTCCCGATTTTGCTTTTGTCCGGCGCATTTAAAGAAGAATCTGAAAGAAGGGGAAAGAAATACCTGCCTGATGATGAATATGCGAAATTGCAGCAGGAATGTGCTGAAATGCTTCCCAAGGTGGTTGCGGGGATATATCACTATTGGCATTCCCGAGCGAAGCCTGTTCCAACCAAGCGGGAAACGCCTAAAGTCGGGCGCAATGAGACTTGTCCATGTGGGAGTGGTCTGAAATTCAAGCAATGCTGCGGCAAGGAAAGAACGCTGCACTAACATGTAGTCGTTGCGATCTGATCTGACAGGCTTTGTCAGAATGTGATCTTTCATTTGACCCTGAGCGGTGATATGGCCCGCAGATCATTTGTCCAGTTTCTTGCGTCTCGCGGAGAGTGACACTGCCGCACAGTTTGTTTTTCTTGTAGAATGATGATGCCGGGCTGATTTGTCACACTACCCTGTGACTTTGCGGCCAAGCCCAAATCAGCCCGGACCTGAAGTCAATGCGGCTCGCCTACCGTCAGGGAATGTCCATTGTCCCGCGGGCCGAGGCCGAGCAACTAGGGCACGGCAGTCTGCGCCCATTCGACTGCTGTGGGATATTTCCCGCATTCGCGCCAAAGCAACTGCGCAGCATGTCCGTATCGATGATGTCCGGATTCATCGGATGGCTGCCATGCTTCGGGGAAGCTCTTGGGCCAACGCCAGAGTGAGCCCTCCATGGCCCACTTGGTCGCGCAGTAGGGGGCGACCCCGGGATCAGTCGCGCGCCCCGACCAGAACCGAAATTGACAATAACCCGCTTTTTCTGTTTACCATGGCGGGCGTAATTGGGAAAACCGAACTTTCGTTCGCGCCCCTGAATGGTCCCTAGAACCAGCCGGAAGCAGACCGTGGGAAAAATGAGCAGTCGGCGAAGGGCTGCTTTGCGACGCCAAACCCCACAGGCACTATCAGGCACTTGATACGCCGACCGGAGACCAAACTGTCGCTGACATCATCCCGGCTCTAAACAGCCTTGACCACCTGAGCAATTGGTAGAGACACCTGCTCGCTCTTTGGTCGATTGGCCAGAGAGCGGAGCGCGCGAATAATCTAATGCGCTATCTCTGCGCCCCCTCCAATTTTGAGTCCACAGGCTCCATTTGGCCAGGAATTCGCGATGGCGTCGAACCGACAGGTTGTGCCGCTACCGACACGCGCTCATTGTGCGCAATCCGTGATACATGGCCCGACCATCCAAACAGCACAAGTGCAAATGCCAGCAATACTTGGACCTGTACACCCGCAGAGTAATGACGCGCTACCCATAGCCGTGCAATAAACGCAAACAGCGTCACTGCGGCCAGCTGACCGGTAAACTCGCCGGCGCTTTCGAGTGCGACATTATCGCTCCAGGCAAACAAGGACGGAAGCGCCAACGCGAGCAGGATTAACGCAAGCGCAACTCTACGCGTGCGTGTCGTTTGATTGATGAGTTCGATGCTGCTGCGGTCATGCATTATGCCAATTTCCTCTGTTGATTGAGTAAGGTAGCCGGGCGAATGCGCCATTATGCACACGCTCACCGCCTAGAAATGCCTTCATTTTATTAGTAAATCGAAAAAATCTGTAGTCCGTACCCTACCTGTTTTGGCATATACTTTACTCCATCCTTCGTGCTGCTTCTGGTAATAAATCTATGGAAAAGATCCTGCAATACTTGAAAAAGCATGGTGAACAGCTTGACGCAGAGATTGCTGAAGCTATAGGAATATCATTAACTGATGTGCGCCTCCATATAGCAGAACTTGCTGCCAAAGGAGAGGTTATGGCGTGCAACTCGATTAGGTTCGAGAAAGGGGAGAAAGTCGAGGGAATACGTTGCCGAATATCTGGATATATTCCGCCTGCAGCACCGGGCAGAAAGCCTAAGGTTTAGTTGAAATCATCGTACTTCCCCGGCACATCCCAAGCGTAACCCTGCCTGAAGAACGGTAATGATCGAATCTATCTTCAAGTTTCTCAGCGTTTACGTCGAAAAGTTGCCGCAAATTGGCGTACCCAAAGACAAGCAGGCGCATTTCATCGTAGGTGCGGTTCTGTTTTTCTTGCTGGCAACTTGCGGTGCACCCACATTATTTGCTGTGTGCAGCGTATCTCTCATTGGCGCAGCGAAAGAAATCTACGACCACTTCCATCCCGATTTGCAGACCTGTGATTTCTTTGACTGGCTTGCAACGACACTGGGTGGGTTGTTCGCACTCGCTGTCTGGAGTGTCTTGTGATCAACCTGTTCAACCCCCGAAGTGCTCTAGCCGAGTTCCTGAAAAGCAAACGGCCACCCAGAAAGATGACCGTAGCCATGGTGATGGCCCAAGTGCTTGAAAAGTTTTCGGCGCCCTGATGTAAAGCCAACCACCTACACTTTCTTCACGAATTCGGATTTCAGCTGCATTGCGCCAATTCCGTCGATCTTGCAGTCGATGTCGTGATCGCCTTCCACCAGACGGATATTCTTCACCTTCGTCCCAACCTTGACCACCAAGGACGACCCTTTGACCTTTAGATCCTTGATCACCACCACAGTATCGCCATCCATCAGCACGTTCTCATTGGCATCGCACACAAAGTGCCGGTCATCAGTGTTCTTCGCTGCCTCCTTCGGCCACTCGTGCGCACATTCCGGGCAGATAAACATGGCGCCGTCTTCATAGGTGAATTCCGAATTGCATTGCGGGCATTTTGGTAAAGTGTTCATTGTGGGATGGTCATTGGTAAAGGACTTATGAGGTATTCAAAATAGCGCATAGTCAGTAGGTCATCAGTAGCGTTTAAGCGCCATTCTAATTCGGTCAATAGTGTCCTCTATCCGCGCCTTTTTTGATACCTCCAACCCGAGATCTTCTGCGATTCTGTAAATCCTGGCTGGATCAAGAGGGATACCACCAGCGTCAATGGCAGAGATTAACTGTTTGGCACGTCGAATTTCAGCCGGCATGATGTCAAGTGGCTTGAGCCAATTCAATACACGTGAGATGAAAGCATTCATGCTTGGCTAAGGGATAGAGTTAAAGATAGACATAGTACTCGTTCGGGAAAAGTACTCATGGGCTGTTTCCTGTATTGTCGACCTTATACAGACTTCATGCCCAATGCAGAGCCAAGAAGAGCTATACAGAGCCGGAATAGAAAAAGGGCTACCGCCTAAACGATAACCCTTTGTCGCTACTGCATATTTGGCTCCCCGTTCTGGTCTTACTGCGAACCGAAACGATCGTGCTGGAATTGCCACAAAGGTTCGCGAAAGCAGCTTAGAGAAAGGATTATATCATGTGGATTTTTATGTCTAATGCTTTTCTGTCGGTGGTGGCTCATCGGGATAAGCCTGGGGTGATGATGGTACGGGCGAGGGTGAAGGGGGATATCGAGCGGGTTTTCCCTGGTGTGAAGGAGAAACGGACGCCGGCGGCGGACTATCTTTATCGGGCGGAGATCGATCGGGGTCGCGTGGCCAAGGTGATGGCGGAGCAGATCGAGGCGGTTGACTACGATAATTTCAAGAATTCGGTCGGTGACCATGGGCGGCACATGGCTTATAGTGGAGTCTGGACGCAGATGCTGCGGCTGCAGCATAGTTGCGAAAGGTAGTGTCAAATCTTTATGGCAGTGTCCAGTCGAGCCTGAACTTGTGCGTCAGTTCGGTGCCATAAGGCGACGGTGGCTACACTTTGTTCGACCGGCAGCAACATGATGATCAGCGGTCAATCAGACAAGGAGATATTGGGATTTTCTACAACGTTTGACGTAAGGTGCAGCCAGAGCCGCAGGCGGAGGGAACCCAAAGCGTAGCTTTGGGCCGCCCCTCTCGGCGGAATTGTTAGGCATTGCTCGTATCATCCTTGAGTCGCCCTCTAAGGAATTTTCCTGTAGCTCCTTTTAGCTCGCTTCTGTCAAAGAGCTTGCCTTCAAACTGAAAATCCCGATCAATGCGAACAATGAGCAACTGCTCAAAGTTTCCTTGGCTCTTGACGAGTACACGGTCGCTGGCTTTCTCAGGCGAGATGGTCTTTACCTCAACGAGCTTTCCGGCAATTGTGCCGTCAGAACCGGCCTCGTGTGTCCCATGACGGCGAAGTCCGAATTTGATTTCAGCGTAGATCTCCCCGAGTTCTCCCCAGACTTGTAAGTACCTGCCAGTATTCTCGAAGTGACGTGTAGCGCAATCAACTAGATCGTGGAAAATCTCAGCTTGCTCTAGGGTGCTAAAGGGAAATCCATCTCTGCTCTGAAAAGGGGTGCCTGGCTCAACTGGGATGGCATCATTTTCTGGTGCATCTTTAAGCTGAGAATCGATCCATTCTCTGCTTATATATTCCCACTCCCAAGGCGCTGCGCCAGAGCCCGCAGCGTCGGCTATTTCCTCTGGACTATAACCACGTTCGTTCATTTCATAAAGGAAATCCCAGTCGCTCATAGCTTCTCTTTGCCTACGTTTGAAATCACCGGCGCTGCGCAGCTTCATCGCGTAGCAACCGGTGGATTGATGGGTTAGCGTTCGCTGGCATAGTGTTACTCACTGAGATCACTAGCCGTCTGTAGTGCCAGTACGGCGGATGGGAGTACACGATTGAGCCAAAAATCCGCGTCGAGTTTTCGATTACCGGAAAGCGAGGTATCGAAGAGGAACGATTGAATGGAGTCACGGAGGCACGCCTTCGCAATAATAGCCTGCTCATGAATAAGGGGAGCATCTTTAGATTGAAGATTTAGCCCGCCATGAACAACCCTATTTCGTACCTTTTGTATGTCACGAATCCTTTCAAAACGAACGCGGCGAACTTCCGTGGTACCGAGAAACGCATAGTTCAAGGCAACTCGGAAGGAGAGTTCGGATGAGTCGTTTGGATTGAGCAGTGCCTCAAGTCCAATAACTGCGTCGAGCAGAGCATCAACGGGTGACATGCGATGTTCGGCGTCCATTAGTCGAACACAGGCAATTCGAACTTCATCGCGTTGGTTTGCGGTCAAGCGAGAATGCACTTCGAAAAGCCTCGGAATATCCTCGCTTGTCAGGTTCATAGATGCGAACGGATGCCTAACTAGAGGGGCCATGCTATGCCCACCAAGCCCTGGTAGGACGAGTGGTCCGATGTCAAAAAAGCTGGCTATCACACCGACGCGGCCTTCCTTTAGTACGTGAAGCGCTGATAGAAGCGTGCCGAGCTGTTCCTGATTCCGCTGCTGCAAATCCGACTGCGCAATTGGCTCCGAATAGTCGGGCGTCAGTCGGAAAAGGACGTCCTCCTCGATAAATGCGGCGGTTGAAACTGAACGGGAAATAATGTCATGCCGGTCTCCAGACGTGACATCATGGCTACCTAAATCTGAGATTTCTTCATCGGACAGTTTCCGAACTGAAAATCGATCGGTGAGTTCTATCCATTCGACACCCTCCGGTAATGTCAGTCCACTGAGTGGGGTACGCACCTGCTGCTTCACTCGACGTGAGATGAGGACGGCATGTAGATCGTCGAGGACTTTTCCGATGGCATCGTTCATCGGGACACCGGTCGCCAGGTGCCGTTCCGCCTCCTTGCACCAACAAGTTGCGAGACTCGTTACGTCCTGAATCTTTTGGCTCCGTCCAGGGACTGAAACGTAACCAAGAAGCTCAGGTTGGCTTTCCATTACTTCAACTTGGAAATCCTTTAGAGAGGCAAGCTCTTCTACCCTGCGTTGAAATGCGATCCATGTGTGAATGCCGCGATAAGGCTCGATATTTATTGAGAAAGAACCACCACCCTGCGGACGCACAACGCGCTTCCAATCAGCGGGTTGCTCGGCAATCCACAATGGGAAAAGTTCGTGGAGTAAGCACGTCGCACTTGTCCTTACTCCTTCGAGTAGCCCGACTTTCTCTGGTTCGCTCAATATGGTCTCCGCAATAGTCGAGCGCTAACGTCGGAGATGACCGCCGATAGGAGGTCCGTGTCGATCGACCTGTTAGACCTCTGGCTCACAGAAAGTGCTCGATGAGTTCCCGTGTGCCCGAAATCAAGTCTCCAGCATCGCGGATGTCGAACTTGTCCCATTCTGCGTGAAGCGCTGGGTTTCTAACTCCGGCGTACGCCTTCACACGTTTTGCCTTCACGGGGGTGAACACCCCCGCCTTGACCAGTGCGTCAACCAACGGCTCCAGCGTGAGGCCGCTGCCGCTTACATTGTTCTTCGTGGCGATACGCTTAATCGTATCCTCAAGGACGATGGCTGCGAGGACTCCGGCCTCGCGAGCCTTGTTCGCGCGATGGAACGCCTCCGCATGATCCAGGAAGTCGTCGAATGCGGTTGCCATAACTACGTCTTCCAGTCGGCGCAGTAGGCCGTGTTCCGCCTCGTCTTTCAGGGAGGCAAGTACGCCGTGCATCTTTTGTACAAGCGGCCATGGAGCCCCGCCAGCCAGCTCCTTGCTCGTCGTGATTCGCGTCAGTTCGTCGCGGAAGTAGCTACCCTGAGCGGTCGTCAGCAAAATCAGGTTCGCACAGGAAGTCATCCAAGCCTGGACGTCTGGGATTAAATCTGCATCGACCCAATGTTCAGGGCCGTATTCCCCCTGGTGTCTGCGCCGGGACATAAGCACGCCACCGCGCTGAAGCAAGGCTTCGATTCGCTTTAAGAGGTCTGGCGTAAGAGACACGAGGTTGCTCCTGAGGTCTAACGGTTATTATACGGACCCACCGGTCAGTATTGTTGTTAATAATAAGGCGTGCTGTTTTATGATAAGTTGTTGATTCATAGCAACCAGATAAATTTCCCTGTTCGCATATGATGTAATAATACGGCAAATCAATGAGGCTCGTGTGCAATGCATTTGCCTATTGGATTGTGTGGCCGTTGTTGAGTGCTTAGCCGACTATGGACAGGTAGGCGCTGACAGTCCATTTTGGGTCGAAAGTGTGAGTTCGTCATTCTATGCTGCGTCCAATGGTGTAAGGTAACCGGGGCCGAAGCCCCGGTTACCTTTACTTAACCTTGCGGTTTTTTGGGTGACGGAATCTTCACACGCTCTTTCTCGGTCTCCCTCGGGTGGGCGCGAGCAAATTTCTCGTCCACGATTCGACCGGATACAGAGCTGCGGAAGATAGTTCTCGTTTGGCTGGTAGTTTTAGCCATGGGAAATCTCCTTTGCATCAGGTTGCAGAGGAGGGCAAACACAATCTTGGCTGTCCCACATATTGCGCCCACAAAAAATGCGGGTTACTATCGGGTTTCTGTCAGTTCCAAGTAATATTTGTTTTACCGCTCTGGGCAGATCATCTGTTCAGAGCGCCTCATCCGCGCAGCATTTCTACCACATATAGTGGTTTTTAAAATGCGACACCACTAATTCTAGTGCTTTGTTTCGTTATACGCAACAACTTGTCAAGTAAATCCATTTTATTGGCACATAATTATTATTCATAGGTGCTCGACAAGCGCCATTTCCTTCCCCTGTTTATGTCTAGCTATGTTCGCGCAAACTGCGCAGCATGGCCAAAGATCGTTCTGATCCGCTTTCTCGTGTCACTTTCCGTTGCAAGGTTTGCCAGTGTAATTTCGAGGCGGAACCTGAGCGGGTAGAGGCTTGTCCGGAGCTGGAGCATCATCCGTTTGCTTATTTCGGGCGCTGTCCGCATTGCGGGGCGGAGGCGGAGACGGCGCATTGGTATCTGAATCTGATCAAGGGTTGGTCGAAAGCGACGGGGCCGACTACGCCGGAGGGGGTGGCGGCGACTTCGGCTAACCTGGTGGGGCATCCGACGCCGGAAGAATCCAAACGCACTCGATTCAATGCGATGAAGCACGGGCTTTCTGCCCGGACTGCGACTTATTTTCCTTCCAAGCCTGACGGTTATGATTTCTGCAGGGGCTGCGACGTTGACCGCGGTTATTGCGCGGAGCAGCCGGCATGCGTGAAGAAGACCGAGCTGTTCATGCTGCACCATGCGGCGTTCGATCAGCGCAATCCCAAGCACTTGATGGGCATTTATGCCGACCTGCAGGCGTCGATTTTTGCGGTGCTGCAGCAGATCCTGCAAACCATCGTGGCGGACGGGGTGAAGATCACGACGCCAGAGTGGTACACGGACAAGGAAACCGGGAAGACTGTCATCGCCGAGTACAAGGATGAGCAGGGAAACCGGAGAATTCTGACGGAGATCAATGCTCATCCGCTGTTCAAGCCGCTGGGTGATCTGCTGTCCAAGACCGGCCTGACTCTTTCCGATATGGGCATGACGACCAAGGTGATCGAGGCGGAATCGGAGGAGATGGGGCAGCTGAGTGCGGCCCGGGCGGACAAGGATAGTTTGCTGGATTTTGGTCGCCGGCAGACCGAGGCGCTGGAGAAGCTGCACGGGGTAATCGAGCGGGCGCGGCTGGAGAAGGGGCGCGATGCGGTTTTAATCGAGTACCAGGAGAACAACGGTGGCTGAGCGGGTTTCGGCTGCCGACCGGCTGCGCCTCACCAACCGGGCGGAGGTGGAGATCAAGCGCTACGCACAGCCGGATCCGGAAACCGGCGTCCGCCAGCATTCCTTGTGGCACAAGCACGTTCACAACGCCAACCTCGACCCGATGCAGGTTTTGCGCATGATCGAGATGGACCAGTACCCTAACACGATCGATATTTCCTGCCGGCGCACGCGCAAGACTTCCACCAAGGAGCTGTACAACCTGGAGCGCCTGTCCGTCAACCCAGGGCTTGAGCTGGGCATCGTGGCGCCACGTCAGCAGCAGAGCACGAACAATCTGAATTACATGCTGGAGGCGATCGCGCGTTCGCCGATGCTGCAGGCGTATATCGCTTATGCGCGTGGTCGACCGCGGCTGGCTGATACCGGATTCCAGTTCACCAACGGTTCCAAGGCTTCGGCCTACGGGATCATGGGGCAGATCGATGGCGATTCGCTGGCGATCGCTTCCCTGGAAGAAGTGGACGACATGCCTGCCGACCGGCTGCTGTCGCGTTTTTTGCCGATGCTGGGCGCTTCCGAGCGGCTGGGTATGGAGGTGAAGATCGAGCCGGAAATCCGCATTTCAGGGGTTTACAAGGGCGCGGACGTGTTGCAGAACCTGATCGACTCCGGGCAATACCGTGTGCTGCCGACGGTGGATGTGTATCTGGGGCAGGAGCTGGGCATCATCAACGCGGACTGGGTGGCCAACATGCGTGCCCAGCAGACCGAGGGGGAGTGGATCCGGCAGTTTCTGTGCCTGAATGTGGCATCTCAGAACTGGATCTGGGAAAAGCATATCAAGCGCGCCCGGGCGGTAGGGCTGGCGGCCGGGCTGGAGATCGCCGGGCCGCTGCCGGGTCGGCGATACAAGCGGCGCGGGCTGATTTCGTTCGGTTACGACCATCTTGGCCACGGCGAAAGCCTGGTCGCCTCCAAGTCGGGACTGGTGGTGTCGGAGCTGGTGGGGAATTTTGTCACTTTTCCATTCGTGCGCACATGGCCGGCTGGTACCGACGAGAAAATCATTGAGCGCGAACTACTGGTGCTGTGGGAATACTTCCGGCCTGACTACGCCATGGGCGACGCTTACGGCATCGGCCTGCTGACTTCGGTGAACGACGCGCTGTTTCGCTTGGGGCTGACGGATATCGACCGGATGAGCATCGGCGACGGGCAGAGCACGCAGACCACCTGGGGATCGTGGCCGTTCGCGCCGATCCGCTTCTCGGGCATGACCAAACATGCCATGGCGTCGGTGCTGCGCAGCGCGTTTCACAACGGGCGGGCTGCGGTGCCGTATTTCGACGACGACAGCGCCCTCTCCCCCGACCCCTCTCCCGCAAGCGGGCGAGGGGAGATTGATCAGGATTTTCTGACCTTTACGCGGCAGCTGGCCAACATCAAGGAAGAAAAAACCAAGGCGGATTATTCCTCCTTCAAGATGGCTGACCCGAAGATCGGCGACGACTTGTTCGACGCGGCGTGCGCGGCGGTGTGGGCGCTGGAAACGCGCGGGGCGGACGATGTGGCGACGGTGATCGGGCAGCGCACGCAGTCGCGGGATCAGTTGCTGGGCATGAAGGTGGCGGCGTGAACGGCTTGAAGCAAATCCCCCCTAGCCCCCCTTTTGCAAAGGGGGGGATGTGATAGGGAACGAATACGCGCGGGCAACGGGGAAAGAAACCCATCCCCACCCTAGCACTCCCCTTGAAGGGGAGGGGATTGATGGTGGCGGGCGAGGGGAGGAAAAAAGGCGTCCGCGCGAGTTGAGCGAGGACGAGAAGTTAAAGGTGGCGTGCACCGCGCAGCGCGTGGAGCTGCACATGCCGGAAGTGGTGCCGCTGGTCAAGGAACTGCACGCGCTGGGAATGATAGACGGCTGGCGCAATGTGAAAAATTTCAGGTTTAAGGAGGGGTCATGAGCCTTTTGGAACGTACTTTCAAAGCCACCGGGCGGGTAGACACCACGCTGCTTTCCAAGGCGCGACTGCCGAACGAGCCGGTTTCGCGAAGCTCCGAGATAGGTCGACGGCCAACGCCGGAAGATCAGCTCAAGTATCTGTACCGGTTGATGTGGGTGGATCCGGATCTGCGCCAGGCGATTCTGGATGTGCGCGAGATGGATCGGCTCGATGGTCGGGTCAAGCGCATTCATGCCCGGGTAGCGCGCGACGTGATCAAGGGCGGGCTGATCATGCAGCAGGCCAAGGAAAACGAGAAGCTGGCGACCTTATGGGACGAATTCCAGCGGCGCCTGCAGTTGAACCGGGTGGAGAAACTGAAATCCGACGCCAAGGGGCTGGTGATGGAAGGAAATTTACCCATGCAGTGGGTGCTCGATGGCGACTACAACGTGGTGGCCGGGGTGCGCATGCCATCCGAAACCATCCTGCCCAACGTGAGCGAGGCCGGGCAGTTCAAGGATGTGGCCAAGGCCTATATCCAGTTCGACATCATGACCGGCAGCGAGCAGGCCAGCTTCCCGCTGTGGCAGCTGCTGTTTGCGCGCTTCGACCCGGACAACTTCGACGACATGGGCAGCCTGGGACGGCCGTTCCTGGACGCGACCCGAACTACCTGGCGCAAGCTGATCATGACCGAGGAGGATCTGGTGATCCGGCGCCGGATGCGTGCACCGCTGCGCATGGCGCATTTCCTGAAAGGGGCGAGCCCGACCGAGCTGCAAACCTACAAGGACGAAGTTACCGCCAACCAGGGCGAGATCACCACCGATTATTTCTCCAATAAGGAAGGATCGGTCACGGCGGTGCAGGGCGATACCAATCTGGACCATACCAAGGACATCGTGCATCTGCTGGATACCTTCTTCGCCGGTTCGCCGCTGCCCAAGGGAATGATGGGCTACACCGACGGCATGGCGCGCGACATCCTGGAGGATCTGAAGCGCGACTATTACGACGAGGTGGATGTGCTCCAGGACACCCTGTCATTTGTTTACGACCAGGGATTCCGGCTGCACCTGCTGCTGAAGGGGATCAATCCGGACGACGAGGATTTCAGGATCACGTTTGCCGAGCGTCGCACCGAAACGCCAAGCCAGACGGCGGATCGCGGATTGAAGCTCCAGGCATTGGGAATTCCTCAAGGAATGGTGTGGGAAGAACTCGGGTTCGATCCGTCCTATGTGCGGAAGCGCAAAGACTGGGAGGCGAAGAACTATGACCCTTACCCTGAGCCGGACAAGATCAATGCACCTGGTGCTCCGAAAGTCAGCGTTACACCTGGCAACGGGCGCAAGGGGGATTCGGCGACGAGCATCAGCAATGGCTGAAATCCCCCCTAGCCCCCCTTTTTCAAAGGGGGGAACATGAGCGACCGCACCGCCATCCAGGCCGCCATTAAGCGGGCCACCAAAGCCGCGCAGACAGGCATGAACAGCCTGGATGCGGCGGCGTTGTCCGAGCTGGAGCAGGTTTACCAGCAGGCGGCGGCGGATATTCAGGCGCAGATCCAGGCGCATGCCGGGGGTGACGGTAAGCTGGCGCTATCTGAGCTGCAATCTCTGCGCGACCAGGTGGGTTTTCGGCTTTCCAAGCTGTCCGAGACCCGGAATGTGCTGCTGCAGCAGAAGCTGGGGGAGGCGTCTGCTTTGGGGGTGGATCCGTTCACGGTTCAAATCCCCCCTAGCCCCCCTTTTGCAAAGGGGGGGATTTACGGAGATGGGCTTTTATCGGCTTCGGCGGCGATGCAGATCAATAACGAGGCATTGCAGTTCGTGCGCACCTTTGTGGCGGCGGACGGTTTGCAGCTTTCCGATCGCATCTGGCGGATCGACCGGCATGCACGCGAGGCGGTGACGGGATCTCTGGAGCAGGCGATTATCCAGGGGCACGGCGCTTCGCAGGCGGCGCGGGATTTTCTGATGCGCGGGGAGGCTGTGCCGCTGGATATCCAGAACAAGATGGGTATGGCGAACGCAGGTAAGGTGGGGAAAGAGGCGGCCGGCGCGCTGTTCGCCGGGAATGGTTCGCCGCTGGATAACGCGATGCGGTTGTTCAGAACCGAGATCAACCGGGCGCACGGCACGGCTTATTTGAAGGGCGCGGAGGCGCACCCGGATTGTGTCGGCACGCGCTTTCTGATCTCGCCATCTCATCCGCAGCACGACATTTGCGACCTGCACGCCAGCGCGAACCTGCATGGCCTCGGCCCGGGTGTTTATCCTCCAGGTAAAACCCCGTGGCCAGCTCACCCGAACACATTAAGTTATGTGGTGGCGGTGTTCAAGGATGAGGTGACAGCCGCAGACAAGGCCGGCAAGGAAAACGCCATGCAGGCGTTGGACCGGCTGACTCCGGCGCAGCGCATCGGCGTGCTGGGGGTGAACAAGCACGAGGTGTTCAAGGAAGGGAAGCTGACGCAGGGGATGATCAAGGCACCGTGGAAGGCGGTGCAGAAGCGAATCGGCATCAAACCACCTGTCAAGCCGGTGCCGATACCGAAGCCGGTGAAAACGGTTGCGCCTGCGAACCTTTCCCTGGGCGAAATGATTTCTGCCGGCGCATCGATCGGGGATGGATTTTTAAAAGTGGCTCAGACTTCCAGCGGGATTAACGGGCCGCGGCTGTTTGAAGAGATACATAAGCAGCTCGGCGCGCTTCGCCCGATCAACACGCCGACAAAGGTGGTGAATAGCGGGAAAGGTGCGGAATGGGTCAAAGCGGCATCGCGGATTTTTCCAGATGACTGGACAAAGCTGGCCGATGCCTACGGGCCGCTGAGTGTCAGGGCGACTACGGGCAGGGGAAGACAGTCTTCGCTAAATCATGATGTCAAAGGAGAGCGTTACAGAATGGCCGGCTTTGGCGTGATCACCTCCAAAGGCGGAGACGGGTTTATTTCCACCGGGAGTTTTTCCACTTCGGTGCACGAATACACCCACCGGTTGCAGCATGTCATTCCAGAGCTGGATGATTATTTCCAGAATCTGCATGCCAGGCGGACGGCAAGCGATCCGCTGAAGCGCTTGCGGGATTTATTTCCGGGCTATAATTACCGCAGGGATGAAGTGGCGCGCGAGGACAAATATGTTTCCGCGTACCAGGGCAAGGTGTATTCTGGCTATGGGCACTCCTACCTGGGCAAGCACGGGGCGCTGGAAGTCATGACCATGGCGTTCGAGGATGTGCTGGGCGGATCTGCGGTCAGGCTGGAAAAGATCGTTGAACACGACCGAGAAATGTTTAACCTGGTGATCGGGCTGTTATTCAAATATGTACCGTAAATACACGCTAGAACCATCTGTCAGATACGAGTCCGCCCTGGAGTTCGAGTGGGATCCGGCTGTCGGCGGCGTGCGCGGCAAGGATGCCGCCCGCGTGCTGACCGTTGTCCAGCGGGCAAAAGACGAAGGCGAGGTGCAGGGGCATCCTTACCCGAGCACTTATCCTGTCACCAACCCTCTGCGCAATTCCTCCGAGATGGCCGTGGTGTTGGGACAATACTGGAAACTGCCGGTTGACCTCGCGCTGGCTTACCCAAAACCAGAGGAAGACGATGATGTCGTCTACCGGATCGATGAGAACGGCGTCGAGCATATCGCCGAATTCCAGCCGCTGGAATAGCCTATCGCTTATCCACAGTTTTTGTGGAAAAGCCACTGCATAACTCTGACTCACCCCCGATTCATCTGCCTGACCGCTTACTGCTGAAATTTTAGGCGGCTGTCTGCCATGTGCCATGAACAGGCATTCGACCAGCCGGGCGTGACCGTCTGAAATATGGCGAACTACAGTCATTCATCGGTAGAGTTAGTGCAAATATTTCTCTTTTAAAACTCTGTAAATTGTCACCAGAATTTTTAACCCATAGGGCTTTATATTTTGATAGTTGCCTCAATCTTGGGGGCTTCCATCTTATTTTCGATAACATCTCATGACGAATCTTGACCAGCAGTTTTCTGAAGTCCTTATCAAGCAACATAGCTTGGAGGCTCATCCTGTCTTTTCCGCCATCAAAACACTAGACGATTTACGTGTGTTCATGTCCTGGCATGTGTTTGCGGTATGGGATTTTATGTCCCTGCTTAAGCAACTCCAGCGCAAGTTGACCTGTGTTGATTTGCCTTGGGTGCCGCCAGCTAATCCTGTCGCATCAAGACTTATCAATGAGATTGTACTGGGTGAGGAATGTGATGAAATGCCAGGAGGAGGGCATCTCAGTCACTTTGAGATATATTTACTGGCAATGCGTGAAATAGGCGCTGATACTAGGCAGATTGAGGATTTCGTACGGCTCATTCGTGCAGGCACATCGGTCGAGATGGCATTACAATCGGCGGGGGTGGATTGGGCAGTCAGTCGCTTTGTGACCAGCACCCTTAACACTGCTATTACGGGTAGCGTGAATGAAGTGCTGGGCAGTTTTTTCTTTGGACGGGAAAACGTCATTCCCGCAATGTTCAGGAGTCTGTTGGCACAATGGCAGGTAGACGAAAAGAAAACGCCAGTATTTGTCTACTACCTCAATCGTCATATTGAGCTGGACGGCGATAGCCATGGCCCCGCAACCTGGAATATCATCAAGGAACTAGTCGGCGATGATCCTTTTGCCAACGCTCAGGTCAAGTCTGCCGCAGAAGAAGCTATCAATGCGCGACGGGATTTATGGGACGGGTTGGCGGCGTGTTTAAAAGATATTAATGCCCAACCCCTCGAAAAGATGAGGGCGTAACTTGATCTATCGTAATAGTTAAAATTTGTCGCCGAGAGAAACTACAAACATTCGTTGATCCTCATCTGGGTGACTCTTCTTGAAAGCTAAACGGACTGTCAGTGAGCGGCAAACGGACGGCTGAAATGGGTCGAACCCGGTCATGAATCTTCCTCTAGAGCTGAAATTCGCTGGAAGGTGACTGCTCCTCTGAAAGTGTAGATAAGTCTGCCATTTCCGTCCCCTGTTTATGTCTTGACCTCCTGGCGCAATATCGGCGAGAACTGATGGAGGGTTTGGGTTATGAGTAATGCGAAGGATTTGGAGGCGAAGGCGAGGCCTGGATGGCCGCCTGTGAATGCGGTTCTGATGTCAACACCTGGATCGAATGTAGTGTTGTGCTCACCCATTGCAGGCGACCCTGATGCGGCCGTAAATCAGTCCATTAGCCAGCCTCAAGGAATGATCATTGGAATGCTGACACCGGGGCCGGGAATACTGGATGAAATCCATGTGATTACCCAGCGTACCGGTATCGGAGGCACACCATCCGCAGTAGCTCAGAATGTGCGATGGAGCGTTTGTTCAGTCGTTGCAGAGAAAGACCCGTTATGTTTAGCTGGAATAAAATTTGACACGGTGCTGGCGACAGGAATCGCACAGGTTGCTCCTGCAACCATAGGGGATGTACCTCTGGCTACAGGTCTGGCATTGGCTGTTCCGACGCAGTTTGTGATCGTAGTTCAAGGGGCATTCCAATCTGTAGCCGACCTTAGTATATATGCGCAGAACTGCCGGTCAGCCGGGCCATTACCCGGCGTATATGGGAACATATCTGGTGGGGTTGTTATTACCGCTGCAGCCTACTGTACAAACCGGCTCACTTTTGATGGGGTAAATCCACCGCAGATACAGACTGGAATATATTCTGCAGGGGTTAACGACCCCTATATCACCCCTATTGCGTACAAGGGTCTTAGTGTTTATGCAAAGTGGAGGAAACAATAATGGTTAAGATCAATGTCTCGTCCTCCCTAAACTCCACGGACTTCACCGCGCAGCTTCACGCACTTGGCCTGAATGTATATCACTACAACAACGATATGCACGTTGATGGAACTCCCTCTCAAGTTTCGGCAGGCATTGCATTGGCATCCACTTATAACTTTAAAATAGGGCAGGACAAGGATAAAGGGACGGCAATTAACCTGGATCGAGCCAAAGCACTGGTCGCGCCTGTGCTGTTCAACGGTAATACTTATGATGCAGATGATTATAGTGTTGCCAATCTGACGGCGACTGTGGCGGCCTTCAATGCTGGGGTACCTATACCTTCCAGTTTTACTTGGCGGACATCAGACAATCAGGATATTGCGATGACTCTTCCGCAGTTGATCTCTCTGGCTGGCGCTGTATTGACAAGTAGGCTGGCTGCATACAAGGCGTCATGGGCGGCGAAGGCTGCGCTGTAGAGCTTTGTTATGTCAGATCAAAAACCCGCTTCGGCGGGTTTTTTTATTTCCCTTTATCCCCACCACGAAAGCGTGGCTCCCTCTCCTTAATCCTATCGAACCCATCCCCATCCTAACCTTCCCCTTGAAGGGGAAGGAACGAACGAATATGGCGATGTTTTCAACATGACATCCTCTGCCCCTGTTTATGTCTTGCGCCTTTACGGATGATGGCTCTCGTCTGTTGAAGGTTTGCCGCGCGGGTGCGGCGCAGCGCTCCCTGTTTCGTACCCGCACCAGCGGCTTCTTAGTGAGGTGACTGTGAGGCTATTAAATCCCCCCCAGCCCCCCTTTTTAAAAAGGGGGGAGTTTGAGAGAGCCCTCTTTTGCAAAAGGGGGGAGCTTGAGAGATCCCTCTTTTGCGAAAGGGGGGAGTTTGAGAGATCCATCTTTTGCAAAAGGGGGAGAGTGTTGAGGCTCGAAGCTGGTAACCCTTCCGGGGCAGTGCGATTCCTGTCCGGGCTCCATGTGAATCTGGAGGAGGGAAAGAACACCAGCTGGGTGACGTTGACGCGTACCGGGACATTCTCGGATCCGCGCTACGGCAAGTTCGACATTACCAGGGAAATGCTGCTTTCGATGGTGCGCAATTTCGATGCGCGCACTTACGGGCAGGATATTTTCGCGGATGTTTCACACCGTCCCGATCTCGGAGCGGCGGGGACTTTTCTCAGCCTGAAGATCGAAGGCGACCGGCTGCGTGCGCAGGTCGAGTGGACGCCTTACGGCATCGACGCGATCAAGAGCAAGGGCTACAAATATTTTTCTGTCGAATTCCATGAGAACTGGAAAGACAACGAGGCAGGAAAACAGCACGGCACCGTTTTATTGGGCGCTGCATTGACCGTGCGTCCGGTCATCAAAGGGCTCGCTCCCGTCACGCTCTCCGAAGCTGTTGGCGAAACACCGACTTATTTACATCCTGAATTGCAATCCACCCTATTAGAGGAGATTTCCGTCATGAAAGAGAAGATGCTCAAGGCGCTGCGCGCCAAACTGGAAGCCCGCAAGCTGGCCGAAGTCAACATCAACCAGATTCTGCTGGCGTATGCCGCTGCGCTGGGCGAGGTGACTGATGAGGCCAAGGCCGAGGTGCTGCTGGCCGAATTTGACGTGCTGGGCCAGCAACTATTCGACGCAGTTGGCGAAAAACCCGCAACGATCCAGCTCTCCGTCGCCGGTACCGGCGTGACCGCCGCTGACGTAACCCGCATCCTGGCAGAATCTCAAGCCAAGGTAGCCGACGAGGCGCGCAAGCTGGCCGAGGGCCGCGAAACCAACGTGAAGCTGCTGGCCGACACGATTAACGCCGCTGCCGGGCTGGATGACGCCACCAAGAAGGCGCTGGCCGCCGAAGTAGCTGACCTGATCACCCCGGCGATGACTGCCGACCAGGTGAAGCGCCTGGCAGAAAACCAGATCAAGCACGGTAACGAAGTGGTAGCTGCGCGCCAGCTGTCCAACATGGGCTTTCAATGGCCAGCTGGCAACGTGCATATCAGCGTGGACAGCTCGAACAACGTGAAGGCGTTGCAGGAACAAGCCGACAAGATTCTGGGCTATACCAGTATGCACCCCGCGCAGCGCTTCGACCGCACCGCCGGTCAGCTGCAAACCGTGAACAAGGAACTGGCCGAGAAGGTGCTGGCGCAGTTTGACGCAGCTAATGGCCCCCGCCTGCATGCTGAGCACAAATTGCTGGCAGCCGGTGATAGCGTGGTATCTGACGTGGCGGTTCCGGCTTCATTCGAGCGCACTGTGATCCGCGAGGCGTTGTACAACATGGTCGGCTTGCAGTTCATGGATGTGGGCGTGGAGATGTTCTCTACCGTGCACCAGATTCCATACAGCTACCGCGATACGACGGCTGCAGGGCGCGGGAATACACGGACGTTTGAAGGCCAGCCGATCAAGCGTGCAGCATTGAAACAGACCGTGGAAAGCGCTTACCAGACACCACAGAAAATTGCGTTCGAGGTATCGGACGAACTGGGTTACCTGACCAGCAACGGGCAGCTGAACTGGAACGCGATGATGGAGAATGCCCGCAATGCGGTGCGCATTATTGGCGAGGACACCGAGCAGCTGGTTTTCGATGAAACGCTTAATGCTTCTGATCAGTACGCCACTGTGGCGGTGGTAGGAGAAGCCACCGGTACCGGTAACGCTGCCAAGACAATTTTCCCGCTGGGCAACTTCCCGGTGGTGCGCCCAAAGAAGGTTTACGACCTGCAGGGCACGCTGGTGGGTAGCGCGCTGTACGGTATTACGGTGACGGTAGCTGCCGCCGCGAAGCTCGAGTATGACGGCACCAACACGCAGGCGGCAGGGTTGTACTGGAAGATTGACTACAACCTGGGTGAACTCACCTTTGTGAGCGAGCTGGGCGTACCTACCGCAGTGGCCAACTTGGCGGCCATCGTGGCGGGCTACACCTACACCACCAACGTCTACAAGTTCGACACCGATCTGGGAGCGCTGAAGGTCGAGGAGAAGTGGGACGATTTCCTGTACCGCTTTGGTCTGCGTAAAAACATCATCGAGTATGACCGCTACCATGCCTGCAACTTCTCGGTAATGAGCGGCACGGTGCGCACTCAGGCAGAGCAGGCACGCAGCTTCGTGGAAAGCTGGGCACGCAAGGGAACCGATCTTTCCATGGAGGGCAACCTGGGGCAGATCAAAGGCGTGCAGCAATATGCCAGCACCGCCCCCGGTCTGGCGATGGGTGACCAGCGCGTGGTGATCGGCGAGCGCGGCATTACGCGCTATCGCATGACCAAGCCCTGGACGATGAATCCGCTTGAAAATCAGAAAGACTCGAGCGGACGATTCACTGGCAAGAAAGAAGCCTATGGCGACCAGTTCATCGTGCTGCATACCCCAACGTTGTTGAAAGGCGCGTTGACCAGTATGGCGCTGTACAGCTCCAGCACTCGGGTATCTCGTTAATTAACCATCGCCACCCTGAAACCCTCCCCTCACCCTAACCCTCTCCCCGCAAGCGGGGCGAGGGGATAGAAAAAAGGGGGGGCAGGAGGTCAAGGAGATTCAAGTGGAAAAAATTCCTGTTACGAATAACACCGCGATGCCGATCTATGTCGGATCGTCCATGGTACCAGCCGGGGAAACCCGGCATTTCGATATTGATCATGTGCCGCTGCACTTGCGGCCTGTGGCGGCTGAGGTCGAGGCTCCTTTTGCTTTGGATAACAATGCACTGGTTGCGCTGATAGGCGAGTCGGTAAAGAACATCATCGAGGCCTTTCCGACGCTTACGCTGGAAGAACTGGAGCAGATCGGCGAGATCGAGCAGCTTGGCCAGAACCGCAAGACGCTGCTTTCAGCTATTGCCACCGAGATCCTGAAGCGCGAAGGCGATTCGAATCTTGAGTTTTTCCTGGCTGGCGACGACGAAGCTGTGATCGCGAATCTGGCACGGCTGGAAGAGCCTGCCCTGGTACGCCTGGCAGAAATCGAAACCGCCGGGCAGAACCGCGAGGCGGTGGTGAGCGCCATCTCTGCCGAGCAGATCAAGCGGGCCGGATAAGCCACGATGGGCGACATGTCCCAGGCAAGTCTGGTCACGGACCTGAAAGCCTCGCTGAACGATGCGGCGGGTGTTTTCACGGCTGCGGCCGATGCCGATTTTATCCGGCACCTGGACATGTCCGCCCTCGATCTTGGCCGGTTTCGCCCGCGCACCATGCTGGGCTCGATAACGCTGACGGCGGAAAAGGTCGATTATCCGGCGCCGACGGATTTTCTTTCCTACAAGGCGGCGATCTGGGGTACGACCCGACCCAAACCATGGGATAAGACCTGGCCTGGAAAATTGCCGGAGGCACGTGTGGCCGAAAACACCGGTGCGCTGGAGCTGCATCTGATCCCTGCGCCGAATGCCACCCAGATCGCGGTGCTGGGTTCGACTTACAAATTCTATTACTTTGCCCGCCACGCGATTGGCGCCACCGCTGCGAATACCAGCGTGCAGCCCGGTGACCGCGGCTTGCTGCTGCTGCGCGCCCAGGCTGAAGCGATGAAGGAACTGGCGGCGCGCAACGTGAAGAAGCCGGTGCAGATGCGCGACGGGATCTCGGGCGGAGCGAAGAACGGCACGCCGGCGTATTTGTTCGAGGCGCTGATGGAACAGTTTGAAAGGGCTGCGGCATGAAAAAGAGTTTTCGCATGATCGAGTGGTTGCTGATTTCGCTGGCTTTGCTGGCGCTGATCTATTGGGTTTCTCCGCAGCAGCTGCCGGTGGTGATCTACAAGCTGGCTTTGCTGACGACTTCGGCATGGGTGGCGTACTGGATAGACCGGACGCTGTTCCCTTATGCGCGGCCTGATGCCTCCAACATGATGTGGTTGCAAGTGGCCGGGCAGATCCGCCGGGCGATCATCGTCGGGGCGGCCATGATCGCAGTGAGTATCGGGCTATGAAGTGGCTGACGCTCTCCCTCTTGTTGATTGCCGGTCTGTGTCAGGCCGGTGTGCCCGCACCGGCGCTGCAGTACCGGGCTCCACTGACGCGCAATGCGCATGCCGTGTGGGGGCTGGATGCGCCGATAGCTACTTTTGCAGCACAGATACACCAGGAGAGCGGGTGGAACTCCAATGCAAAATCGGCTTATGCCGGCGGTTTGGCTCAGTTTACCCCGGCGACGGCTACGTGGATTAGTGGGGTTTATTCCAGGGAACTCGGCGACAACCAGCCGTTTAATCCTTCCTGGGCAATGCGCGCGCTGGTGACTTACGATCGGCGGCTGTTCAACCAGGTGAAAGGGGCAAGCGAGTGCGACCGGATGGCGTTTGCGCTCGCCGCCTATAACGGCGGGCTGGGTTGGGTATACAAGCGGCAGAAGTTGTCCGCGCTCCCCGGCAGATGCTTCGACGCGACCTGCGAGATCAATCCCGGCATCACGGCAGCGAACCAGAAAGAGAACAGCCATTATCCGCGCGTGATTCTGCTCAAGTGGCAGACGATCTATGCGCAGTGGGGCAGGGGGGTGTCATGCCTTACCTGATATTGCTTACTTTTCTGGCCGGATTGACCGGCGGCTGGTTTTTCACCTCTGAGCATTACGAGGCGAACCAGGCCGCTGCCGAGCGCGCTGCCGTGAAGGCGTACAAAGCTGACGTGGAACGCGGAAATACAGAGTCCGGCAAGCTCGCCGCAGTTGAAACCGTGATCCAGATCAAAACCGTGGAGAGGATTAAATATGTTCCCCAAGTTACTACTGGCAAGCCTTGCCTGTCTGCTTCTGCTGTGCAGCTGCTCAACGGTACCGACAAGCCCACCCTGCGCGAAACCACCGGGCAACCTCCTGCAGAAAGTGCCGGAGCACCTGAAGCCACTGATACCGATGTCGAGACTTGGGCAATCGAAGCCAGTGGACAGTACGAAAGCTGCGCCGCCAGGCTGAATGCGCTGATCGACTTCGAGGAGGGGAGGCCATGAGCATGACGCCAAATGAAGTCGAAGAGATCGTCAAGAAGACGATTGATGCTATGGATGGCCATAGCAAGTCTTTCTGGGTAGACCCGGAGAAGCATTACAAGAGCCACGACCGCCTGGATAAGCTGCTGGATGTTTTTGACGGGGCGCAATCGGTGGCCATGAAGACGCTGGTTGGCGCGATGGTTCTGGGTGGATTGATTTTGGCAGCCATTTCTATGGGTTTCAAGAAGTGAAACTCGGCATCGAGCTAAATTCCAAGGCCGCGCTGGCTGCGTTTGATAAAGCGCCGGCGGTGATGAACCGCGCTTTGTCGCGGTATCTGGATCGGGCTGCGCAGGAAGTGGCGCGCGAGGCACGCAGTGCCGCACCGAAGGTATACAGCACGCTGGTGCAGTCGATTCGTGTCTATCAGGTGGGGGTGTTGGCGCGCTTGGTCGCACCGTCGGTGAATTATGCGCGTGCGGTGGAAGAAGGTACCAAGCCCGGTTACATGCCGCCAACCGGCCCGCTGATGGACTGGATCAAGCTGCGTGGTGGCGTGCGCATGGCGCGCAAAGGAAGCAAAAAGCGCGCAGGGCAGGAAACCGAATTGCGCGCGCGTGCTTTTGGCCTGGCGCGGTTTATTTTTGCTCACGGCACCAAAGCGCACCCCTTCATGGCGCCCACCGCCGCGAAGATGCAAAGCCGCGTGCACCAGCTGCTGCGCGAAGGTGCGGCGGCAGGTGTGCAGGAGGTGTTCGGATGAGTCTGAATACGCTACTGGAGCAGATCAAGACGACGCTGGCAGCAGCGCAGCCTTTGCGGGTAGTGACGCGCAGCCTGAAGGATTTCGGCGATCGGCCTGAGGCGGATCTGGTGAAGGGGATCTTTACCCTGGTTTCCCAGGGCGAGGGTGGCTACAACAATCTGCCCGGGCGCGAGGCGATGTTCGGCAAGTCGAATACGGTGCTGGTTGGGCAGATTATGGTCAGCGAGGACAGCGAGCCGGTCGCCATCGAATCTGCAGAGCTGGCGATGGTGGAAGAAATAAAAGGGTTTGTTCGCGCGTTGCCGGCTGGAATTGACTCGCTGCAAATGAAGGGTTTCCGGCAGAGCGGGCAGCTTGAGCACCCTTATGGCTGGGTTTCAATCGATATGGAGATGATGACATGAAGAAAACGAACGTAGCTGGTGACCCTCTCCTCAATCCTCTCCCGCAAGCAGGAGAGGAAGCGAGCGCGAAAGTCGCTGCCTTGAACGACGAACCCCATGGGCATGGCGGCAGTTATGTGCTCGACCCGGATGGCGACAAGCGCTCGTTGATTGAGCGCACGCAGCCTGCCGAACATCAATCAGAGAAAGGAGCATAACCATGCTAACCCGCAAACGCACGATTCTGGGCAAGATCGAAACGACCTACGGCCAGGACCCTACCCCTTCCGGGGCATCCAACGCGATCCTGGTGAGCAATATCAACCCGACGCCGCAGGAAACCGAGATGGCCGACCGCAATCTGATCCGCCCTCACCTGGGTAGTTCGGAGCAATTGCCGGTGGCGATTCACTCCATGGTGGAATTCGACGTGGAAGTGGCCGGTTCCGGCACCGCAGGGGTTGCTCCGGCATACGGGCCGCTACTGCGCGCGTGCGCGTTTGCGGAAACCATTCTGGCCGCAGCAGTAACCGGTACGGCACAGGCTGGTGGTGCTTCTGTCGTTACCCTTGCAGCCGGGGCTTCGGCAGTGGATAACTTCTACCGTAGCCTGACTATCCGCACCACCGGCGGTACCGGTAGCGGACAGTCGCGCGTGATTGCTTCTTACGTGGGCGCCACCAAAGTGGCCACGGTGAGCGAGGCATGGACTACGCCGCCGGATGCCACCACGACTTACTCCATTGATGCACAGGTAGTGTATGCGCCAGTGTCCAGTGGCTTCGAGTCGGTTACGCTCCACCTGAATATCGACGGTGTACTGCACAAGATGACAGGCGCTCGCGGCACGGTGAGTTTCGATCTGACCGCAAAGAAAATTCCGGTGATGAAGTTCAAATTTACCGGACTGTATGTAGCCGTAATTGACGGCGCTGCGCCGACGGTGGTGTATTCCGCCTACCAGAAGCCGGTGCCTGTCAACGGCGTGAATACCACCGGACTGACGCTGCTCGGATACGCCGGGGCGGTGCTGTCGCAGCTTTCATTCGACATGGCAAACAGCGTGGTATTCCGTTCGTTGGTAGGTGCCGAGTCGGTGCTGATTACCGACCGCAAGCCGGCGGGGAATATCACCATGGAAGCGGTGGCGGTGGCGACCAAGGACTGGTGGACGGCAGTGAAGAACGCCACCACCGGCGCGCTGAGCGTGACGCAGGGCACGGCGGCTGGTAACAAGGTGAAGTTCGATTCGCCCGCAGCGCAACTCACCAAGCCGACGTACCAGGATATGGACGGCGTGCAGATGCTGCAGGCAGGCATGGTGTACGTGCCAGGCGTAAACGGGAACGACGAATTCACCATTTCGGTGCAGTAACACCCCTCTCCCTAAACCCATCCCCACCCTAGCCCTCCCCTTGAAGGGGAGGGGAATAAAGGTGGAGGGCGAGGGGATAAAGGCAAACCAAGGAGCGAAGCATGTTTACAGTTATGGACGAAGACAAAGCAAAAGAGATCAAAAACTGGCCGGTGACGATCAATATCCCCGGTGATGGCGGTGCGATTACCAAAGCCGAAATCCGGTGCGATTTTCTGCTGCTGAAACAGGATGAGATCGACTCGATCATTCAGGCTGCGCGCGAAGGCGATGACAGCTCTGATCTGATGGAGAAGGTATGGATCGGCTTTAATGGCGTGCAGGATGCGGCTGGTACAACTATCGAGTTTTCAGCGCCAAACCGTGACCGCTTGCTCAAAATCTCCTATTTGCGCTCGGCGGTGACTCGCGAATATTTCAATGCCGTCAACGGCGGGAAACCCAAGCGGGGAAACTAGCCGGCGCGGCGCGACACTGGGCGAGTCAACCCGCGCCGCAACAGGAACCTGCAGAAGAAACAGAAGCGCTGGATGATTTGCTCGCTTTTGGCGTGGTCAAGGAGGAGGTTGGCGATTATCTGGAGGATAGCGAAGAAGAAACTTCAGATGAAGACGCGGATTGCTACGAGGTATGGCCGGATAACTGGGAGACCTTCACTGTTTTTATCTCCTTGTCTGCCCGCTGGCAGATAGATGGAATGAGTGGACGTTATCAAGGGTTCCTCCGCGCAGACATCGAAAGCACTTTGCGACTGATGCAAATAGAAAGCAGCCGGCACCTGGAAATATTTCAGAATTTGCAGGTCATGGAAGGCGCGGCAATGAAGGAGTTGAATCGTGAGCGATAACGTAACCATAGGCATTCGCCTTACCGCCGACGGCAAGGAACTTGTCGGCGCGGTGCAGTTATCGACTACCGAGCTGGAAAAACTGTCGGCGGCTACGCGCAAATCGGGCGGCGATGCCGAGAATTTCAGTGCCAAGCAGGTATCGATGGCGAGTAATATCCGCTCAGTTGCTCGCGAGCTGGTTAGTTATTGGGCCGCATGGAAGATAGGCTCAACATTAAAAGACATGGCGCTGTTGAATGCGCGCTATGAGACGCTCGGCATCAGTATGGACGTGGTAGGCAGGAACGCAGGATATACCGGCGCTCAGATGGAAGCCGCATCCGAAGCGATGCAGCGCACAGGAATAAGTATGGTTGAGTCCAGGCAGCAGGCGATGCGCCTGGTGCAAGCCCATATCGATCTTGCTCAATCCACCCAGCTCGCCCGCATCGCCCAGGATGCTGCAGTGATCGGCAATATGAACTCCTCCGAAGCATTCGCCAACATGATCCACGGTATTCAGACCGGGCAAACCGACGTGCTGCGTACCATCGGTCTGAACATCAGCATGGAGGAATCCTACAAGGTGTTGGCTTTGCAACTGCACAAGAACGTCGATGCGCTGACCCAGAATGAAAAAACCCAGGCGATACTCAATGCTGTGATGCTGGCCGGTGCAGATATCGCCGGAACTTATGAAGCGGCCATGGGCTCGGCCGGTAAGCAGATGAAGTCTATGGAGCGTTATCTCGAAGACGTGAAGGTAAAATCTGGCGAGGTTTTCAACGAACTGCTCACTGTGGCGGTAATGGGTTTTACAGAAAACCTGAAGGACGCCAATGGAGAGCTGGATCAAATGGCTTCAAATGGCCAGATCAAAGAATGGGGAAATGCAGTAACCGATCTCTTTGTCGGGATTGCCGACAATTTGAATAACATGGCCGGCGCCATGCGCATTGTGATGGCGACGATAGGCGCGTCCTATGCAGCAATGCGTAATCCGTCGAATTTTGGCGAGTATAAAGCTGCTTACGATAAAGAGGTTGCCGATATTCTTGCTGGCGAAGACACGTTCGGCAAGGCGCTGATTATCAGACGCCAGGCAACGGCGGAAAAAATCGCATCAGATGCTGCCAATAAAAAAGCCTCTGATCTTAAATCAACCGCCGATTACATGGCAAAAGTGGAAGCGTTGGACGCTAGGTATTTCGCATCGCGGACAATGACAGCAAAACAATACGACGCGGAAATGGCGAAACTGGCGAATGGTGATCACCACCAGTACAAGGACACCTCATCTACTGGAAAAGACACGGCAGCCGAATCGGCGATCAAACACGCTCAGGATTTTATCAAAAGTCTCAAGCTGCAAGATGAGCAACTCGGACTCGATGAAGGGCAAAAGAAACTGGCTGAAGCGGCGACGATTTCACTTACGGTGAAGTCAGAGGCCCTACGGGCGAAGATCATGGATGCGGCAAAAGCCTATTCTGTTCACTTCGCAGCGCAAAAAGAAATGATCGCAGCTGCGAAGGAAAATAACGCGATATTTGATCAGTTTTTCGATGCCTCTGAAAAAGAGCGTCTTGCTGTGGAAAGTGGAATTTCCGGCCTACGCCAAAAAATCGAAGCGATGGACGAGGAAACTTACGCTCTCACGCACAACACGGAGCAGATCCGCGAACATATCGTGTTGCTGGCTCTGGAAAAATCAGGACTGGATGCGACCAGTGATGCCTACGCGACAATGAAGACACGCATGGAAGAAGCCAGTGCAGCCAACATGATGGCGAAACAAAACAAACTGATCGCCGACGACCAGATGAAGGAATGGAACTCCTTATGGTCAACGGTGGAACAAACCGGTAAAACCGTATTCACCGGGTTGCTGAGTAATGGCAAAAATGCCTTCGAGGGCATCGGCAAGGCAATCAAGGCCAGCGTGATCGACCTGCTTTACCAGCTGACGGCCAGAAAGTGGATTATCAATATCGGGACAAGTCTTTCCGGATCGATGGGGATATCCGGCGCAGCTGATGCGGCGGCTGGCACCAGCGGCTCTATCACGGATTCTATATCCCTGGCTTCCAAGGCAGCAGACTTGTGGACAAAGGCTGCCTCTGCTGTGAATTATGGCGGGGTAGCATCGGGTGCTGCGTATGGTACTGGATTCGCAAGTGAACAAAGCCTCCAACTTGCTGCCCAAGAAAGCGGCATGGGTGCTGCTGGTGGAGCGGCTAGTGGGATGGGCGTGATAGGCGGAGGTATCGCTGCGTATACGATGGGGCGGCAATACGGTGTTGTTGGCGGAATAATCGGTGGAGCAGGCTCTGTTGCATTAGGCGGTGCGATTGCTGGCGGGATGGCAGGGACAGGAATTGCTGCAGGGGCAACAGCAGCGTTAGCAGCTATTCCAGTTTGGGGGTGGGCTGCAATGGCAGCGTTGGCAGTGTTTGGGTCGATGAGCGGGGGGGGTGGTCCAAAACCATCCGAAATAGTCATAGAAGGAAGTGTTGACGCATTGCGTCTGACGCCAATGAATGTAAATGGTGCCGGTAATATAGAAGCAAACAACCCGGCTTATGCTCAAGCGGCAGACAGACTTAATGCCCTTCCTGATTCAATCCAAAAACTGATATTAGGGGCACATGATATTCAAGGTCCTTCAGATAGTGCAGAAGGAATGATTGCAGGTCTGATGGGTAAAATCCAAGCCCTTGTGGACATTGGCGAACTTGCAAATCAAATGAGCCCGATGCTAACTGCTATCAAAGCAGTGGTGTCCGAAGACGTACTTGTTGAATTAGCCTGGCAGTTTAAGCAAATCGGAGTCTCGTCATCTGCTTTATCTAATTATTACGATAAGTTCTTCTCTGCACAGGAAAAGGGCGCTGAAATGATGACGGGCATGGCCACCGCCCTGAATAAACTTGGCATAACCGTGATTCCGAAAACAAATGCAGAATTCCGAAAACTAGTAGAAGCACAGAATCTCACCACATCTGCTGGGCAACTGATGTTCACTTCTTTGATTGGGTTGAGTGGCGCGTTTGATGTAGCGGCCACCGCGATGGCAGAGGTAACAAAAGCGGAAGCAGCGCTCGCTGACCAAAGAAGGTCAATGGAAATCAGCCTGATGGATCTGACCGGCAACGCAACCGGCGCATTGGCCGCCCGGCGCGCCGACGAGCTGGCCGCGCTGGACGCAACCCTGCAGCCACTGCAGGAGCAGATCAACGCACAGACCGATCTGAATACGGCCTATACCAAAGCCTCTGCCGCCATGCAGGCGATGAAGCTGCTCACCACTGATACCTTCTCCACCCTGATCGACTACACCCGCTACATGCGCCTGGCCTCGAACGCCGGCATTTCTGGTGCGGACGCCGGCTTGCCGCCAGATCCCGGCACGACGTTTATGCCTGGCAGAAGCGGCAATGACGCCAACAAGGAACTGGTGGTCGCGGTGGACGATCTGCGCGCCGAGATACAAGCTGGCCAGATTACGATGGCGACGTACTTGAAGGATACCGCTAAGATTTTGGCACGATGGGAAGGGGGCGGCATGCCTGAAGTGCGGGTTGTTGTATGAAAATCCTCCGCCCGATGAGCATCAACAACCCGGCGCTGGTATCGAGCAACGTGCCGGAAGCGGATTACGCTGCCTATAATCCCATCACCCCTTATGCCCTGGGTACCAAGGTAATCGATGTTTCGCCTGCCGCTACTGTGACGCTGAGCATCGCTTCGCCCTGCGTGGTGAACTGGCCGGCGCACGGCTTGCCATTGATGAAGAATAGCAAGCCGGTGGCGACGCCGGTGGTTTTAGCCACCACTGGTGCGCTGCCGCCAGAGTTGACAGTAGGCGTAGCCTATTACGTGCTGCCGCTGGATACCGACCACTTTATGCTCAGCACCACTCACAACGGCGCGCCAATCAACACTTCCGGTACCCAGTCTGGAACGCATACCGTAACCGCATCCATTCATAAATGCTACGAATCATTACAGGCTGCCAATACCGGCCATACCCCGCGCTCCAACCCGACTTGGTGGCTGGATCTGGGCAACACCAACAGCTGGAAGATGTTCGACCAGTCGGTAACATCGCAAACATCCAACCCGGATAGCATCGCGGTAGTGATCAAAGCGTTGGGGCGTATGGATAGCGTGGCGCTGCTGAACATCAATGCGTCCACAGTGCGCTTCGTGATGACGGATGCCGTGGATGGCGTGGTTTACGATCATACGTACTCGATGGTCTCCACCAGTGGCATTACGGATAGTTATGCCTATTGTTTCGAGGCGATCACCCGCATCACGGACTACGTCGAACTCGACATGCCGCCCTATGCCAATGCCCAAATCACCGTCACGCTGACCGATACGGGCGGCACGGTATTGTGCGGTACCTGTGTGATCGGCCAGCGCAAGGAGCTTGGCGGGACGCAATATGGCGCCAGCGTCGGCATCATGGACTACAGCCTGAAACAGCGCGACGCCTTCGGAAACTACGACATCCTCGAACGCGAGTTCAGCAAGCGCGGTAAGTTTTTGCTGTGGGTAGATAACTCGCTAGTAGATGAATTGCAGATCATCCTCGCCTCCTTTCGCGCCACGCCCATCGTTTACATCGGAGCTGATACCTTCGGCTGCTCGGTGATCTACGGCTTCTATAAGGATTTTTCAACGGTGATCCAATATGCCAATAACTCGATATGTGACATCGAACTGGAAGGACTGACTTAATGATTACTCCACTCTCAACACCGGTGCCATCACGGAGCGCGCCACCTGAGGTGTTTATCGCACGGATGGATACCCTTCTTTCCGAGTTGCCTTTAATGGTCGCGCAACTTAATGCGTTCGGCGCATCCCTGAATACGCTGGCAACTACCTCGTCCAGCGTAACAAGTCTGGCTGTAGGAACCGGTAGCAAAGCTCTGACGGTCGATACCGGCAAGTCATACCAGGTCGGCATGACAGTAAAAATTGCGTCCACTGCTTCTCCCACGAACTGGATGCTGGGTGAAGTAGTCTCCTATGACACAGTAACTGGTGCGCTTGTTGCCACGGTGTCTGGCACCCAGGGATCTGGAACAATGGCCCTGTGGACGATTAGTCTGGCCGCCACAGGTGGCGCTTCGCTGGGTGCTAACGTATTCACCGGTCCGCAAGATGAAGCGCAGGGCGCAGATATCGCCAGTGCCTCGACAATTGATCTTGAAAATGCCACAGGTAACCTAGTCGACGTGACAGGCACGGCCACTATCACTGCCATTACTCTGAATGCAGGTGCCGAGCGGGTAGTGCGATTCACGGGGGCTTGCACTTTAACGCATGGCGCTTCACTGGTCCTTCCGGGGGGTGTGAACATTGTCACTGCAGCAGGTGATTTTGTCACTTTCCGTGGGTACTCAGGCGGGATCGTACGCTGCACAGGCATTTCCTTCGCGCGTGGATCGGATTCGGCATCTACTGGCGATGTGAAAGTCACCCTGAAAAATGTGGCCGATACAGGTTGGGTCATGATGGATGACAAGACTATCGGTAATGCGGCTTCTGGTGCCACTGGCCGCGCCAATGCAGATACGGTAGCCTTGTTTACGCTTCTTTACAATAATATATCAAATACCTATTGTGCCGTCTCAGGCGGGCGGGGGGCGACTGCTGCGGCGGACTATGCGGCGAACAAGACGATTGCGTTACCCAAAGCACTGGGCCGGGCTTTGGGTATTTCTGGATCTAGCGCAAGTCTGACGGCAAGGGCGCTGGGTGAAGTACTTGGCGAAGAGACACATACGCTGACCGCTGCAGAAGGCCCGATCCACAGCCATCCCGCTTCGCAAGCAGCCCATAATCACAACATATCAAATGCATCAGCAAACCCAGGTGGGGGCGGTAATTCTCGGCCACAATCTGTTCTGGCCGATGGTGCGGCTCCTGTTACTGATGTGCAAACTCCTGCGGTAACTGTGTCTAACAACACAACAGGGGGCGGCGCACACAACAACATGCAGCCAACTTCCTTCATGAACGCAATGGTGAAGCTATGAGCCGCCCCTTCGCTAGTTTAACCGGCATCTGGAAGCTCATCGACTGGCTGGGCGAGCTGCTCGTTATCCCGGAGAAATACTCTGTTCACCTGCTATCTATCCAGTGGGGTTATGGAACCAGGGACGCGCCCGATCTGCGCAACCTGAGATTGTGGCGTGAAGATCCTCAGAGCCTGTTTATGAACGGAGTGGCCTTCGTGATGTTGCGCATCGCCGGCATCGGCGCGATGTTCCGGTTCTCGCGCGAGCGCTTCATCCAGTGCTTTTTCGGCTTCAAAGGCAATGGCCGCTGGGCGATGGGGTTCTGGTGGGTGCTGCTGTTGCCGCCAGCCTTGTACCTGCATGGCGGCTGGTCGTGGTGGTTCCTACCGATGTTTTTTATGTGGCGGATACAGTCCGACGCCTCCGCAGCTGCAGGCATGGATGGCCCGAATTACGGACAGGCTATCGGATGGGAAGACGGCACCAAGTAAACTCTAATCTCACTCCCAACGATCCTTTTCCTTAGCCTCTTCCTTGGTCTGCCACTGCATATTGTCGGGTCGATCCGCGCCGCCGCGCTTAAGCGCGGCGATGTGGTCGATGACGTAGCCGGGGCACGCGCCGCTCGATTGGCCGGTGGACGGGCAGGGGTGTTGTTTCATGAAGGACAATTTGGCGGTTGAGCTGCGGGCAATGCGCCCGTGTTTGTCGCGCTTTACGCCTGTGACGTAGGTTGAATGGTGCTGGCTGGCTTGGGAATGGAGGTAGTGGTTGTCGATCTTTGCCTGGAGTGCTGTCGGCAAAATAAGCGAGAACGCCAAGGGGGCGGCGAGCAGGTGGGCGGTGAATTTAATTAATTTGTACTGGTGGATTATTGTTTAGTCTGGGAAATGTTTTTCCAGTGGAACAGTTGGCTTGTGAGCTTCTGTAACAATCCCACCTTACTGAACCATTTTTCATCTTCAGGTTTCTTGTATCCCATCGCGATCATCTGCTCATTGCGGCAGAGTAGGTCCAGTGCTCGGTAAATTGGGGGCTCGTCCTGTTCGATGCGTAAACGCTCTACCTGGTGTTTCTTTAATGTTTCAGGGGTATCGTTCACCGCCATCATGTCTATTTCAAGGGCGCTGAATCGATTTTTCAGAGTGTTATGTAGATTTGAGTATTTGGCATAACCGACCACCATATCCCATACGGAAAGCAAAGCTGCAATGACGGCTATCAAGGTCATCCAGCAAGGTGTATCGCCAGGTCGCGCTACGTCGAACAGCACCGATCCTGCGAGCAGTATCGTAAGCCCAGAGGTGCACTGGTGCAGGCGATCGAAGAAGGCGCGACGCCTATCGTGGTATCGAATGGAACGACGCACATTAAATAGCAGTGCGCCACTTTCTTTTTTAATCTCGTCGATGGTCATGAGTGGTTACCCTTGTCTTTTTCATTCCGATCAGGCGGTGCAGGTTCGGTGTCGGAAACTCCAAGCTTGCGCTTTGCTACGACCTTTTTTTTTGCTAATATACCGCCCTCTCACAGAATTCCGATAAACTGCGGGCTTTTTCTTAGGCCCGAAATTTTGTTTCTGTCCCACAGGAACGCCGACGGTAACTACACTGAATGGCGCTTTATCCTCAACCAATATGGGGCGGCCTAATATGTATTTAACACGCCGTGTTTGTACGCGCCGGCCTGTCTCTCTATCAATCACGACTCGCTTGTACTCGCCCGTCACACTATCAAACACAGTCTGCACTTCAATATTTGATTTTTTATTTCTAATTTTTATTGGCACTTGAAGTTCACTTATGATTTAGATAGTTAAAAGAATTAAAAAAACGAATAAGATGGCTTTAATCATTCATGTGGTATTGCTTGAATAGTTGTTTCCCCCGGGGGGTATCGGCGGGAATGATGGCGCCACCGCATTTCTGGCAAACGAGTTGGCGCGTGTTGAGTCGCCAGATCGTGTAGATCAGCCCTGGCACGATGAAGATCAGCCACAGGATGATTTCAATGCCCAGGCTGCCTTTTGTGCGTGTGGATCCGAAGCCGACATCGAAACAGTCGGTGCAGATTTTCAGGGGTGGATTGCGGAAGAGGGACATAGGGGCTTTCTTTTTGGGGTTGATGGGTATCGTTTTGTTTCACCCATCCTACGCAGGTTTATTCTCCTGCCACCTTGTTTTGAGGCTGCTCCGTCACACCAATCACTGTTGCTGTTGTGATCTCACCGCGTAGCTCTGTCCCATTGATGCTGAGATACACCTTGCTTCTGGCCCATTCTGCTTTTTGGAGTATTTTTGTTTGTTCTTTATCCAGGCTGTCATCTGTGAAAGCAGCTTGAAATACCCGTGCATTATCTACATTGGCGACGGACAGACGCACCTCTCCATCAATATGCCAATCTACTTTTCGAATAAAATAATTTCCATTCAATTGAACAGCTTTGGATTCTGTTCGTTTGTGCATGGAAATGACACGGGCAGCCTCCCTGTCAATCTCCACCCCATTGACTGAGATTGTTTTAGCATCTGCGGTGCCCTTAAGCATTTCATTGCGTGCGATATCAAAATCTTGTCGAGCGTGATCAAGCGCAGGATGAGTGTTCATCGCCTGAGAAAAAATCGCCATTCGCTTTGTTTCTTCCTGACTCATGGCGATTGCTTTATGCGTTTCTTCCGAGGTTTTTTTATCCTCTGAAGAATGTTTTAGAAAGGCCTTATACGCGAGTGTTCCACCAGCCACGACAGCCAATCCAACTACAGTCATAACGAGATGTTCAGGGGTCATTTTATCCACCAGATTTGTGACTAATTTCTCGCCAAATTTGCCAAGGTCAATCGTGATGAGAGAACATCCCTTGTCAACTTTTGCCTTGAATAAAATATCTTGGCGTTCTTCATTTGTGAGTTTACGCGCATTAGTTGAATGATGAACAGATCTGGCAAAAGCTCGATTCATAGCATGTTGCAATTCAACCAACGCACCAGCCATTTCGGCAGTAATAGTTCCTTCGTAACCTTCACCTTCCAGTTCTATCTCAAGTATCGGCCAGCCATCGAATTTAATCTGTATCGGTATATCACCAATCTCTTGCTTTAAGGCTTTCTCAATCAGGTGGAATGCTTGTGCTTCGTTACGAATTGTTATTTCTTGTTGGTTTTCCAAAATTGCCACACTCCATTTTATAGTTGTTGCCACAAATCACGGTTTTTTATTCATCGCCTTTGCCAACGCCAGGTAGGCGGATTGTTGTTCCTCTTCCATGGCCCGGTAGCTACCTATCAGCTCCCACTCTTCTTTCTTAAACTCGGTTGCGCCGACGGGCAGCCGTTCGCCTTCAGCAATTGCGAAGAGCTGATAAACCTTTATGTCCAGCGCGGCTGTGATCGCTTCCAAAGTGTCCGGACGGGGCCATTGATTGTCTTTTTCAATTCTCGACAGGTTTGATTTTGTGGTGCCTGCCTTGTCCGCGAGTTCATCCTGGGACAAGCCCTTTTGCTTGCGCAGCCGCTCGATGATTGAGCCTATATCCATAGGTGGGATTTTCGGCATTAGTTGAGTATTACGCAACACGAGACACGCAACTTTGCTTGACAACTTGTTGCGTCTGGCGCAACATCGAATTACACAAGTTGAGTGAGACGGAACATGGAAAGCACAGAAAACACCCCGGATACCCCGATGAAGAAGGCGCGGACAGGCAAGAACCTGACGATTTACGACGTGGCCAAGGCGGTTGGTCTTTCGGCATCACGGATTTCCTGTATCGAACGCGGTGCGCCGACTTCGCGCGACAAAGTCACGGCCATTGCCCGGTTACTGGGCATCACGGAAGAGGAGGTGCTCTATCCGGAGCGCTTCATAGTTAAACAAGCAGCATAGGAAGAATTACCCGGCGTTGGCGCGTCGGGTAATTCAGGGTTTGCGGGTTACAGGTTCGCACCTTGAGTATCTCCGCAAGCCCCACGGTTGAGTAGGTTAAAAACTGCAGGGGAGTCACAGATGAAAACCAGTATTCCGGACGATGTGTTCGATGCCTTTTACCGCGTGGTGCACGACTTCGCGAAGGGGGTTCCCAAGCTGGCGGCGAAGATGGGTATGTCTGCCGGCACGCTCTACAACAAAGCCAATACCAACGATAACGAGAATAACCACAATAAGCCGACGCTGGCCGATGCTGTTCTGGTTTCGGCGATTACTGGCGACCACCGCATTTTGCATGCCTTTGCCCATACGCTGGGCGAGGTGTGTTTTCCCGTTCCTGACCTTTCCCATGTTTCTGATGCTGCGCTGCTGGAGCTGATTACGAAGATCGGCGCGGAGGGTGGCGATTTTTACCGTGCGGTGAATAAGGCGATGGCGGACGGGAAGTTTACGAAGGGCGAGCTTAAGGTCATCAACCTGGAGGCGCTGGAGTTTGTGGCGGCGATTGTCGAGGCGGTGCAACGCATGAAGGGGCTGGTTGATGAGTAGGCCGGTGCCTGCGAAGTTGGCAAAGCTGGGCATTTGCCATGTGCGAGACAACATTCCCGAGGGGATGGAGGTGGGCGGGTTCGAGAAGGAGTTTGTGCGGCTGTTTCGCCCGGAGATTCAGGCGGTGTTGAGGCGGCGCGAGATTCAGCGGGCGGCGCAGGAGCTCGGCGATAAATCTAAATAGGAGGTGAGGGTGATGGGAAAAGTCTTGAAGTTGAGTCCTCAGCGCGATCCTGATCTGGCTGCCACGATGCCCAGGGTGTGGCTGGCGCTGGATAAGATTATGACGTTTCACGGGGTGGGTGGCGAGCTGGTATCCACGCTGAGGTTTGAGGATGTGCGCGGGAAGCTGTGCGTGAAGCTGGTTTCGACTGCGGGTTTTTTCTACCGGGAGGCGGTGTGCGGTCTGGCGGTGCGCTTGTATGAGGCATGGGTGGTGATTGCGGTGGTGGCGATCGAGCGCGGTGAGGTGACGCGGGTGCTGCTGGAGTTTCGACCGATGGAGGCGGTGGCGTGAAGCGCGCGATGGGCGGTGGATTTTCCCTCTCCCCAACCCTCTCCCGCAAGCGGGCGAGGGGGCTATGGGTAAATGCGCTGGTTTCGATTGTCTGTTTTCTGTTGGCTTTTGTGTTCTGGATTTTTGCTTGTTATCAGCTGGTGAATTCGGTGTTTCCCGTGCCCACCACCAGTTTTTCAACCACGGGAAACATGGAAGGAGCGAGCCATGAGTCAAGTAATGAAGCGGTATCTGACGGATCCGGAGCAGAAAAAACTGCTTTCAACGATCCGGCAATTTGCGGATGTGCCTGCGAGAAGAGATTCTGCCTGGGTTTCCCTGTTGATCAGCACGGGGATGCGGGTCGGTGAGTTTTCACGCATGACGGTGGGCGATGCCAGGGCGGCATTGCGCACCGGTTATATTTTTATTCCGCGCGAGCACCGCAAGGGGCAGCGCGCCGACCACGAGGTGCTGGTGACTGTGCCGGTGCGTGCGGCGCTGGAGCAGCTGCTGGAGATCCACTGCAACGTGGACGGCGGCGGCGAGGACGATTCCCCCCTGGTGCTGTCGCGCAAGGGCTGCGCTTTGACGATTCGCGCCTACCAGCAACGGGTGGAGCTGTGGTCGAAGATGGCCGGCCTGCCAGAGGGCGTTTCGCCGCACTGGTTTCGCCATACCCGCGCTATGAACATCATGCGCAAAACCACCAGCAACGATCCGCGCGGCATCGCCCAGGCGGCGCTCGGTCATGTCTCGATCGGCAGCACGGCGATCTATACCGCGACCAGCCGCGAGGATCTGGAAAAGGCGCTGAACGAGGTGGACGGGGCCGGACGGGTGAGGCTGCCGCAGCTGCGCAAGGAGTATGAGGGGAGGGTGGGGGTATGAAGTCATTCGAAGGATACCGCTTCTTTCAGGTTGACGAAGGCAGTGAAGTTTGCCGGATCATTCGATGCTGGCAGGGGCAGATGGCCGACTTTAACGAGCACATTAAAGCCATCAAGGAAAGGCACGGAATTTCCGAGGTGTGGGAAACAAACTCTGCTTTTGACGGGAAAAGGATATCAGGTGTTTCTTTTTCTGGAGGTGAAATACCTCAAGGCTGGCGTCATTTGGTCAAACACCCAGATGGAATGCTTACTCCGGTTAAAGGTAAGCATGGAGATGGTGCCAGGCGGCTGATTAAGGAGATGGCGCCGCCCTCCAGAAAATCCGTTCACAAAGCTCTCGAATATAAGGATGGGTTCACAATCAGCGGTGACATGTCCGTCCGTTCGGCCGGGTTCAATGTCTACGCCCAAAAGATTGTTGCCACTATTCCCAAAGACTGCAAGGACTATGAGCCGCCGATGGGGTTGAAAGAACTCAAGATGAGCGAGCTTTACGCACTGATCGAGGAAGATGAGGTGCCGGTATGAGCGCTTCCCTGAACCCCGCCTACTGCCCAGCCATCCATCGCGATGTGATCGCCGCCCGCCTGGAGATCGGCCGCATGGTGTTTACCGAGCTGGGGCTGGAAAAGCGCTGCTCCTGCTGCACGGATATCTTCCCGGCGGATACCGAGTTTTTCTCCCCCAAGCCGAAGGCCCGCGACGGGCTTTCTGACCAGTGCAAGGTGTGCCAGTACCGGAGGAAAGATTGATGAGCTGGATACAGACCTACACGGGCCGCCGTTTCTACCCGCTCAACCCGATGCCGGAGGATATCGAGATCCTCGACATTGCCCACGCGCTTTCCCATCTGTGCCGCTTCAACGGCCACACCCGGCAGTTTTATTCGGTGGCGCAGCACTCGGTGCTGGTGATGTGCGTGGTGCCTGAACCGCTGGCGCTGGCGGCGCTGTTGCACGATGCGACGGAGGCTTATTTCGCCGATATCGTGACGCCGATCAAGCGGCATTTGGGGGAGATCGGCGAAGTAGAGCAGCGGATCCACGAGGCGATCGCGGCGCGGTTCGGCATTCCGGTGGAGATGGATCCATTGATCAAGCGGGCCGATCTGGAGCTGCTGGCCACCGAGCGGCGCGATCTGCTGCTGCCGACGGATGACGAGTGGGCATGCCTGAAGGGTGTCGAGCCGAGGTTCGAGCAGATCACGGCGTGGGATCCGGAGACGGCGAAAAAGATGTTCCTGGAACAGTTCGAGGGGTTGGCGGGATGATAACTAAAAAAACTACAGTCACTCGGCTGGAAATTACTGAAGCGAAGGCGCTTGATCCGATCCGTGTCTATATCGAGGACTATGAGCCGGGCAAAGGGCGCATCACCATCAGTTGCTACGACAGCGCATGGGTCGGCTACTGGGGAGGAATGAGCGGCGCCACAATCAGTCAATTCTTCATGCGCAGCGATGCTTGTTACCTTTGCGGAAACCTGTCGTGCAGTCAAACCTTGCGCCGGGATAAGAGCAACGAGAAATATTTGATCCGGATTATTGAAGCTGTTCAGCTTGCATTACGTGAGCTTGCAGCATGATGTCCCACCCTAACGCCTTCTACCTGCACATTTCCGCCCTTTCCACCTTTTCCGCCGACGGCAACATCTACCGCGCTTTTGATCACCTGATTGCTGCCCGCATGGGCACGGTGCTGCTGGCGCCGATCCATGCGGTGCAGGGCGATCTGACTCAGGTGGTGGACGGCTGCCCGGTGCCGTGGGAGGAGGTGGGTGCGGTGCTGGATGCGCCGTTCGACCAGGCGAGTGATTTCGGGCTTGACGATTACTACGGGTATGGATCGGCGATTCAGCAGATGGCGCGTCTGGCGGCTGTTGGGTGGGATATGGAGCTGTTGCGGCTGCGCCCGGAGGCGAGTGCGGTGTGGGCATTCCGGCATGTGTCCGGGCTGCGCTATGCGGTGACTGGAGATTTGATTTTTGAGGAGGATGGGGCATGAAAATCACCGAATGTGAAGGCTACAAAAAACTCTCTGCGTCAGTAGAGAGTGACGAACAGAGAGGCTCAGGAGCCCATGACTACCGAGGGAAACTGGCGTGGACTGTCGCTCGCGCCGAACACTACGCGCAGAAAACCGGACTGTCCGCAATCGACATTCTCAACGCCTGGGAAAAGAGCCGCGATTACTGGTACATGAACTATTACCAGGACGCTAATCAACCGGAGATCAAAGGCGACAACGTGCGCGTTTTTGACACCGTGGAAGACCTCAAGGCCGCCATTGGCGAGGCTAAATTCCGATGCCCAAGTTGCGGTGGTGTCTCAACCAATCCATATGAATGCAACGCCAGCCAGGACTGTAACTGGAAATCATACGGGCTGTTCGGGACGATGGGGAAAGGGGCTAACGTGTTCGTGAAATCCGAGTTGCGCGGGCAGGAGATTTTCACGCCCGTTGCGTGGGAGCACGACAACGCCAAAGTGGCCGATGAAAGCGACCACGATGGGCGCTGAGTGCCGGACCAAGAGGGAAACCGCACCATCTTATCCAGGCTACCGGAACCCCTGCAACGGATGCGGGGAGTGTTGCCAGGACATGCCCTGCCCTGTTTCTCGCCAGTTTTCACTTTGGAGAAACGGTCAATGCAGGGCTTTGGCATTCAGGGCCGGGCGGTACTGGTGCGATGTGATCTGCAATCCTGCCAGGCTATCCACAACCCTACGCAAAATTCCTCTGGCAGAGCGAGCCGATGCGATTGGCACGGCAGGATGGTGCGATGCACAGAAGAAGGCGAGCTGCTGAAATGGAATGCGACTGCCTGGACTACTGCGGCGACGACCCAAGGCTGAAAGATGGCCGCGTGGATCGTTGCGAAGCATGGAAAGTGCGCGATAAGAAGGAAGCCGCAGCAAGGGAAGAACGGGCGCGGATTCATGGAATAGTGAACACCCTGGCGGTTTCGGCGATAGCAAACGGAACAGCGACTGTTTCAGCCAAAGATATGAATGATATCCAGCGACTTATCAATAACAAAAGTTAAACCAAATCAGGCATCCCATGGCAACCATACAAGAACTCAAAGACCGCATCGATCTCCACGACCTGGCCGACAAGCTGGGGCTGCGGCGGGGCAAGGGCGACAAGGGGAATTACCATTCCCCGCACCACGACGACAAGAGCCCGTCGCTGTCGATCTTCAAGGACGGGAAGTCGTGGAAGGATTTTTCTTCCGACGAGGGCGGTTCGTGCATCGATCTGGCGATGTTCGTGAAGGGCTTCCACGAGGTGGGCGATGCGGTGAAGTTGCTGCACGAGCTGTACGGGATTCCGCTCGATCGGAAGGAGAAGGAAGAAAGCAAACCCATGTCCACGGTGGAATACATTGCCGACCGCTGCATGCAGCAGCGCGCGCCGGCTATCGATTACCTGGTGGGGCGCGGGATATCGGACGAGGTGGCGCGGCGGGCGGTGGAGAAAGGCAGCGTGGGGTTTAACGACTGGTGCAGCCCGAAGGTGCCGGCGGGCGACCCCGGACACGGCGGCCCGGCGGTGGCGTTTGTGGTGAAGACGCTGAACCCCGGCCATGTAGTGGCGGTGGATATGCGTTACCTGGATCCGGCGCTGAATGGCAACGTGAAGACGCAGACCCAGGGGGAGAAGTTCGGCTATGGCTGGACTTCGGACATCAAGCGGTTGCAGTCGGCGCACACGGTTTATGTGGTGGAAAGCCCGATCAATGCGCTATCGGTGGAGACGGCGGGGATTAAAGGCGCGGCGGCGTTCGCGGTGCGCGGGTTGAATGTGCCGGCGATCGACTGGACGTTCCTGATCGGCAAGCGGGTGTTGATCTGCATGGATAACGATGCGCCTTTCCCCGAGGGGCACCAGAAGGCGGGGCAACGTCCCGGCCCGGAGGCGGCCTGGCAGCTGCACGAGATTCTGACCGGGATGAACGTGGCGGCGCAGATGATCGACCAGGACGAGTGGGAGGTGAACGATGTCAACGATCTGCTGAAGGCGTCCGGTGCCTACGAGTTGAAGATTGCGCTGAAGAAGATCGAGCCGTGGCTGATTCCTGGGCAGGCCGGCATCGGCACGGAGATGATGGGCAAGCCTCGGGTTTACCTACCCAGCCATGACTTTGCCCAATACTGGCGCTTTCGGGTGAAGGAGGATTTCACCTCGCTGATTTCGAAGATGGAGAAGAACGACGAAACCGGTATCGAGACGCCGACGTTTACCGATCTGGCCGGGTTTCGCGTGGCCAGCGTGTCGCGGGTTTCGATTTCGGGCGCGACGTCGACCATGACGGGCGATCCGGACAGCCAGCCGACGGTGCTGTTCGCGGTTTCGGTGCAGACGCCGCGCCACGGGCCGAAGCTGCTGCGCCGGGTGATGGAGGATGAGAAGCTGCACAATATCGACCAGTGGAAGAAGTTCGGGCCGGTGTGGAACCAGTCTTCTTTCCTGCGCATGGTGAACATCCTGGAGCGCACGGCGCACCTGGGCGCGCGCCATGCGGTGAATTTCGTCGGGGTGGCGTGGCGCGACGGGCAGCTGATCGTGAACCAGGGGCCGGACTGCTATTTCACCGAGCCGGACAAGCAGTGCCCTTACCATAATCTGACCTTCCCTTCAGGATCAGC
>JAHJJI010000012.1 GCA_018823025.1 Gammaproteobacteria bacterium
CGCGCGGATGTTTGGGTGCCGGGGGTAGCCCGGCTGGCTAGTTACTTTCTTTAAACGGCTAAAGAAAGTAACCAAAGAAAGCCGCCCCTCTCCACCGCCCCTTCGGGGTTCCCTGCGTTGCTCGCCAAGCCGGGCTGCTGCGGAACTCGCGCTTTGCGCTCAGACAGTCCTCGCAGAAATCCCCCGGCTAGTCTGCGCTACTCGGCGGTGGACCAAGGGGACCGAAAATCAAACCCATCTCCATCCTAGCCTTCCCCTTGAAGGGGAAGGAACCTCAATACCAACCCCCTCTCCCCGTTGGGGAGAGGGTTGGGGTGAGGGGTAGCAGCGGCGAGAATCGCCCACAAAACCGTTTTTAATCCCCCTCTGCACCGCCTCGGTTTTCCTAAAAGATCGGGGGCCGTCGGCGAGGACTGTCTGAGCGCGCAGCGCGAGTTTCGCAGCCGCCCGATCTTTTAGGAAAACCGAGGTGTAGCCCGAAGGGCCGGTGCGGGTGGGTCGCCTTCTTTTGGTTAACTTTTCTTGGCGAAGCAAGACAAAGTAACCTGCCCGCCGGGCAGCCCCGGCACCTAAACATCTGCGCGTAGCGCACCCAAAGTCCTGCACCGCTTGTAACCACCAGAACAAATACTTATAGTGGCCATTGTCATAAAAAATGCCCTTGGTTATTGCCCGGGGTTATGCTGCGCAAGACGCCAAGCTAGGTTTCAAAATTAAAATCGAATATAACGTGACGCGTAAATAAAGGAGTTTGCAAAAACTATGGCAATCCCTGACTACCAGACATTAATGCTCCCCGTTCTTCAACTGGCATCAGACAAAGAGGAACATAGATTCAGAGACTCCGTAGAGTCGCTGGCGGCCAAATTTTCTCTGTCTGATGAAGAAAAAAATGAATTATTGCCTAGCGGGAATCAGGCGGTATTTAATAATCGTGTCGGCTGGGCGCGTTCCTATTTAAAGCAAGCGGGGCTTCTGATATCACCAAAGCGTGGCCACTTTAAAATCACTGAGCAAGGGCTAAAATTATTATCGGAGAATCATGCAAAGATTAGTGTTTCCCTATTGGAGGGATACCCCGAATTCCAGGAGTTTAGAAACCGTAAAAAAGATCCATCAAAAAGCAATTACGAAAATCCCGCCATCGAAATTATTGCCAGTGAAACGCCTGAGGATTCCTTGGCTTCAGCCTACCGGACATTAAGCAAAAACTTAGAAGATGAAATTCTTATTTCTGTTAAAGATTCTTCCCCATCGTTTTTCGAAAGACTTGTCGTAGACCTTCTTGTAAAAATGGGCTATGGCGGCAATAGACAGGATGCTGGCCGCGCACTCGGTAAGAGTGGTGATGGTGGTATTGATGGAATCATAAATGAAGATCGACTGGGTTTAGACGTCATCTATATCCAAGCAAAACGATGGGAAGGCACTGTAGGGCGGCCAGAAATTCAGAAATTTGCCGGAGCATTGCAGGGGCAACGAGCTAGAAAAGGGGTGTTTATAACCACTTCTAATTTTTCTAAAGAAGCTCTTGAGTATGCATCAATGATCGAGTCAAAAATAATTTTGATTGGCGGCGAAAGATTGGCCGCCCTGATGGCAGAACATAATGTCGGGGTATCAATAGTTGGGCAGTATGAAGTTAAGAAAATAGACTCAGATTATTTTGACGAAGAGTAAGATCTCTTGCCCGCAGATCAGAAACTGATCTGCTCCCCCGCCTGCTCGCTGGCATACTTGCCAAGCGCCTCAAACAATTCCAATCCATCTTTCGTGTCATGCCAAGCCCCATCCTTCCACAAAAAATGATATCCACCCGATTTCGCCGCAACCCAGATTTCCCGTGTCGCAGTCTGTCGGTTGACGATGATCTTGCTGCCATTCTCGAAGCTCAGCTCCATCACTCCACCATTCATTTCGCAGTCGATATCCGTATCGCCATTGTCAATTGAGTGTTCGATTCGGGCCAGGGTTTCGTCTGCCAGTTTGTTGAATTCGCTCTCGGTCATTTCGAGTTTTCCTTGTGATAAGATGATGCGCAACTTTACAGTCTTCCGAGAATAATATGCGCTTCATTTTTTTACCAGTTCTGCTTTTGATTTTGCTCCAGGGTTGTGGCCACAAAGGCTCGCTCTATTTGCCCACACCTGAACAGGCTTCTGCCGCCAAGACTCCGGCAGCGCCGCAAGCTGCTGCCGAGGAGAAAAAGCCATGAAATTCTTCTCCCGTCATGAGGCCGAATTGTGCGTCGAATCGGTTCCTCTTTCTCGCATCGCCGAAGAATTCGGCACGCCGTGTTATGTCTATTCTCATGCCGCATTAACCGCAGCCTATCAAAGTTTCGACTCGGCTTTTGCCGAGCGTGAGCATCTGATTTGTTATGCGGTGAAGGCCAACTCCAGCCTGGCTATCCTCAATCTTTTTGCGCGCCTCGGCGCGGGATTCGACATTGTTTCCGGCGGTGAGCTGGCGCGTGTTCTGGCGGCTGGCGGAGATGCAAAAAAAGTGGTTTTCTCCGGCGTCGGAAAAACTGCTGATGAAATGCGTCAGGCGCTGGAAGCAGGGATCCTGTGCTTCAATGTCGAATCGGAAAGCGAACTGGAACGCCTGAATAAAGTGGCCGGAGAAATGGGTAAGCGAGCACCGGTGAGTTTGCGCGTGAACCCCGATGTCGACCCGAAAACTCATCCCTATATTTCCACCGGTCTCAAGGGCAACAAATTTGGTATCGCGTATACCGATGCCGTCAGGCTTTATTGCAAGGCGCGCGATCTCCCGCACCTGGATGTGGCTGGCATCGATTGCCATATCGGCTCGCAGATTACCGAGGTGACGCCCTTCGCCGATGCGCTGGATAAAATTCTGTTGCTGATCGATGCATTGAAAAATGAAAACATCGAAATTCATCATCTCGATCTCGGCGGCGGTCTGGGCATTTGCTACAGCGATGAAACACCGCCGCCAGTGACCGACTATGCAGATACGCTGCTGGAAAAGCTCGCCGATCGCAACTTCAAGATTCTGCTAGAACCGGGCCGCGCATTGGTTGGCAACGCGGGTTTGCTGCTCACCAAAGTGGAATATCTCAAGCATGGCGATACCAAAAATTTCGCCCTCGTGGATGCGGCGATGAACGACTTGATGCGCCCTGCACTTTACGATGCCTATCATGCGATTCTTCCCGTCATGGAAAATACGGGCGTTGCGCAACGCTATGAAATCGTCGGTCCAGTATGCGAGAGTGGAGATTTTCTTGGCCATGACCGTCATCTGCATCTCGCCGAAGGCGACCTGCTGGCAGTGATGTCGGCGGGGGCATATGGTATGAGCATGAGTTCAAATTACAATACTCGACCGCGCGTGGCAGAAATTATTGTGCAGAAAAACAACACGCATTTGATTCGCGAGCGAGAAAAAATTTCGCAATTATTTGCGCTGGAACGGCTGCTCCCCTGATTATTTTCACGCTTCAAAAAAACTATTCGCCATAAATAATATGCCACCAAAACGGTGCCCATGGCCGTTATAGGCCTTTGTCATTTGTATTTCCGCTGCGCCGAGAACAAAAATAATTCCGGACAACCTCTCGTAACCCCGTCTATTTCCAATGATTTTCTTTTTGTGATGCCGTTTTATATGTTGTGTAATTCCAAATAATTGGAATAGAATTTGTGCGCAAGGCGGAAACATGCTCTCGGTCATGCAGTCCTAACGGGAGGAACAACAAGGTTATGCAATCAGTTGTTCAGTGCGGCCGCTTTATTTTGGATTTGCCGACAGCGCCAAAATAAAAATGTACTCGAGATAACTTTCTACAATAAGGAGTCAGCAAATGGCAATAAAGAAAGCGACCAAGTCTCCCGCGAAGGCACCTGCCAAAGCGACCGCAACCAAACCTGCAGCCAAGGCAGCACCAGTGGCCGCAGCAAAAACTGCCGCCAAGCCTGTAACAGCAGCCAAGGCCGCACCAGCAAAAAAAGCGCCAGCTAAAAAAATGGTCGCTGCAAAACCCGCTGCCAAGAAAACGGTAGCCAAACCCGCAGCGAAAAAAGTTGCCGCAAAACCAGCCGCAAAACCTGCAGTTAAAAAACCCGCCGCAACCAAGGCGACCGCAGCCAAAAAAGCGCCGGCTAAAAAAGCGGTCGCTGCAAAACCCGCCGCCAAGAAAACAGTAACCAAGGCAGCTGCCACCAAGACCGTAGCCAAAGCAGCAGCTAAAAAACCCGCAGCGAAAAAACCCGTTGCCGCCGCCAAGAAACCTGCAGCGGCAGTCAAAAAGGCAGCTCCAGCTAAAGCGACTGCAGCCAAGAAAGCGCCGGCTAAAAAAGCGGCCGCTGCAAAACCCGCCGCCAAGAAAACAGTAGCCAAGGCAGCTGCCACCAAACCTGCAGCCAAATCTGCAGCGAAAAAAACCGTCGCCAAAAAAGCGCCGGCTAAAAAAACGGTTGCAGCCAAACCTGCAGCAGCACCTGTCGCTGTCGCTGCAGCGAAAAAGTAGTCAACGCTAGTCCAAATATAACGGCGGAGTATTAACTCCGCCGTTATATTTTATTTCCCCTATCAAGATTTTCCCTGCGCTAAAAAAACACTCCTCGCAATGTTGACCGATCGGTCAGCCAGTGCTAATTTGTTTTCTTTTTTCCTGACTTGGCGAGATCGGCTGTGCCTCTGGTAGAACCCACCCCCAACTTGTCTGCATCTGCCCCGGATGCGGTCGAGCGTATTCTCGCTGCGGCCAAGGATCTGTTTGCCGAATCCGGCTTCAACGCGGTATCGATGAATGCCATCGCGGAGCGTGCCGGTGTCAGCAAGGCCAATGTCTTTCATCACTTCAAATCGAAGAACGCGCTTTATCTCGACGTATTGAAAACCGCCTGCAATGAATCCGGCAGTCAGATCGATCAACTCGGCAGCGGCTCCGGTACCCTGGTCGAGCGTTTGCGCGCCTTCTCGAAATTGCATCTGACCAACATCCTGCAGGATGAAAAAATTTCCCGGCTGATCCAGCGCGACTTGCTGGAAAACGGGCCGCAACGCGGCAAGGAATTCGCCGAGCAGGTATTCGGTCAGAATTTCGCGAGCCTGGTGGCGATCCTGCGCACCGGCCAGAAAAAAGGCGAGCTGCGCAAAGGCCTCGACCCCGCCATGCTGGCTACGTTGCTGATCGGCGCCGACGTCTTCTTTTTCCAGTCGCGCGAGGTGCTGCGCCATTTTCCCGACGTCCACTTTACCGATCAGCCGGAAAGTTACAGCACGATGCTGGTGGATATTCTGTTGTGCGGCATTCTGCCCAAACCCTGATGAGCCCTGGACTAATACCATGCGAACGACCCATTCGATCCTGATCCCCTGCCTGCTCGGTGCGGCGCTGCTGCTAACTGGGTGCGCAAAAAAGCCCGAAGAGCAGAAGAAAGGTCCGTCGGCAGCGATCATCACCGTCACTCAAGCGCAATCGCGCACCATGCAAGTGCTGGAGCAGTCGGTCGGCGAGGCGGACAGCTCCACTGCGCCCAAGGTGGGTGCCGAAGTGGCGGGGCGCATTATCAAGGTACATGTTGAAATCGGTGACCCGGTAAAGAAAGGGCAACTGCTGGCTGAAATCGATGCCGCCGATTTTTCCGCCGATGAGACACGTCTGGCAGCTCAGGCAACCAGTCAGCGCAAGCTGACAGAGCGGTATCGTGAATTGGCCGGGAAGGGGTTTGTTTCGCCCTCCCTGCTGGAAGGGTACGAAGCCCAGAATGTCGCCGCGCGTGAGCAACACACTCGTGCCGCCAAGAATCTTTCCCGTGCCCGGATTGTGTCGCCGGTGAATGGGCGGGTCGACAACCGCATGGTTTCGGTGGGCGACTGGATCGATCTTGGCAAGCCGGCGTTCCAGCTTTCCACCAGCGAAAATTTGCGTGTTCGCCTGCCATTTCCTGAAACCGCTGCACAGCGCATCAAGGTGGGGCAGGTGGTCAAGCTTTCCACGCCGACCGCACCAGATGCCACCGTAACTGGCAAGATCGAACAGGTGCGGCCGATGGTGGGCAGCACCAACCGCGCCTTCGATGCGGTGGTGGAAGTCAAGAACCCGGGTGGCTGGAAACCCGGCGCTTCGGTCAACGGTGCGGTCATCGTCGAGGAACATGCGGAGGCGGTCAGCGTGCCTGAGGTCAGTGTGGTGCTGAGGCCCGCCGGCAAGGTGGTCTACGTGATCGAGGATGGCAAGGCGGTTCAGCACATCGTCACCACCGGCGTCACCCAGAACGGCCAGGTGGAAATTCTGCAAGGGCTTAAGGCGGGCGAAACGGTAGCGGTGGACGGCGCGGGCTTCCTCACTGACAAGGCGGCAATCAGCGTGAAAGAAATGAATGGAAAAAAAGGCGAGCAGAAATGACCTTGCCCGAATTTTCCATCAAACGCCATGTGCTGGCTTTCATGCTGTCGGCGGTGTTGGTGCTGTTCGGCTACATCAGTTACCAGCGCATCGGCATGGACCGTTTCCCCCATATCGAATTCCCTATCGTCTCGATCTCCACCACGCTGAAGGGCGCCAACCCCGACATCGTTGACGCCAGTGTCACCAACGTACTCGAAACGTCGATCAACAGCGTGCCCGGCATTGAACACATCCAGTCCTCCTCCTCGCCCGGCGTATCGGTGATCAACATCACCTTCGGCCTGGACAAGAAAGTCGATGTCGCCTTCAATGAGGTGCAAGCCAAGGTCAACCAGGTCTTGCGCCGTTTGCCCAAGGATGCCGATCCACCCGTCGTCGCCAAAGTCGAGACCAACGCCATGCCGATCATGTGGCTGGCGTTGCGCGGTGACCGCACCCAGCAGCAGCTCAACCAGTACGCTCTCAACACCATCAAGAAGCGCCTGGAAACCATCAACGGCGTAGGCGAAGTACGCCTGGGCGGACGCCGCGACCGCACCATCCGGGTCAACCTGCTGCCGGCGAGAATGACCGCATTCAAGATTACCGCGCAGGATATCAATATCGCTTTTGCCAATGAACATGTCCAGCTCGCCGGCGGTTTCCTGGTGGGGCAGAAGACTGAAAACCTGATCAAGCTCGACCTGGAATTCCATCGCCTTGGTGATCTGGAAAAAATGATCGTTGCCTACCGCGACGGTGCGCCGGTGCGCCTCAAAGATATCGCCGAAGTCGAGGATGCCCTGGCCGATTACCGGCAGCTCGCGCGCTTCATGGGCAAGACCACCGTTGGCCTGGGCATCGTCAAGGTCACTAATACCAACACCGTGGCAATTGTCGATGCGATCAAGAACCGACTGGAAACCGAGATCATCCCGCAGCTGCCGCCGGGCATGACGTTAAGTGTCGTTTCCAACGATGCGATCTTCATCCAGGAAATCGTCGATTCCCTGAAGGAGCACCTGATCGAAGGCACCTTGCTGGCGTCCCTGATCGTCTGGCTGTTTTTGCGCAGCTTGCGCTCCACCCTGATCATCGCCACTGCGATTCCGGTGTCGCTGATGGGGGCGGTCGCGGTGATTTATTTTTTCGGCTACACCCTCAATTCGCTCACCATGCTTGCCCTGCTGTTGCTGATTGGTGTGGTGGTGGACGATGCTATCGTGGTTTTAGAGAATATTTTCCGCCACCGCGAGGAAATCGACGCTGACCCGGTCACCGCTGCGGTTAACGGCAGCCGTGAAGTGATGTTTGCAGTGATAGCCGCAACGCTGTCCCTGGTGTCGATTTTCGCGCCGGTGATGTTTCTCGGTGGCATCATCGGCCAATTCTTCAAGTCCTTTGCGGTGGTGGTGACTTTCGGTGTGCTGGTGTCCCTGTTCGTGTCGCTGACGCTGACGCCGATGCTGTGCTCGCGCTACCTCAAGGTGCAAAAGCAGCATGGACGCCTGTATTACATCCTGGATCGTTTCTTTCGCGGCATGGACAACCTGTACCGCTACCTGCTCGACAAGGCGCTGCGTCACCGCTGGAAGGTGGTGGCCCTGACCCTGGCGATCGTGGTGGCGAGCAGCTATTTCTTCATCAACGTGGGCAAAACTTTCGTTCCCGAAGAAGACGAAGGCCGCTTCCTGATTAACCTGCGTACCCCGCTCGGTTCCAGCATCGAATACACCGACACCCGTTTGCGCATGGTCGAGGAGCTGCTGTTCCGCCACAAGGAAATCGTCACCGAATTTGCCCTGATCGGTCTCGGCAATGCGGGACAGGTCAACCAGGCAATGGTGGTGGTGCGCATGGCGCCGCGCGGCGAACGCAAGATCAGGCAGCAGGACGTGATCCCCGTGATCCGCAAGGAGCTGGCGCAAATCCCCGGTGCGCGCGCTTTCGCCGCACCCTACCCGATCGTCGGCGGCCAGCGCGGCGAACCCCTGCAGTTTGTGATCAACGGCCCCAATCTCGACGAAGTGGGGCGCCTGGCCAAGACGCTGCAGCAAACCCTTTCAGCGGATCCCGGCCTGGGACGCATGGACCTCGATTTGCAGCTTGACCTGCCGCAACTCGTTCTCGACCCTGATCGCACCCGGATTGCCTCTGCGGGGCTGACGAGCCAGGACGTGGCGCTGGCGCTCAACATGCTTTCCGGCGGCGTGGATATCGCTAAATTCAACGACGTGCCGGGCGATGGTCAGCGCTACGATATCCGGGTCAAAGCCAAGGACGGCGAATTCAGGCAACCTTCCGATCTGAACAAGATTTACCTGCGTTCCCGCGATGGGGCGCTGGTGCGCCTGGACACCGTGGCGAGCGTGAAGCAGACCCTGGGGCCCGCAGTGATCGGACGCTTCGATCTGCAATATGCCGCCACCTTCTACGGCACCCCCACGATCCCGCTCGGCGACGCAGTGAACAAAGTGAAAGCCGCCACTGCGGAGACTTTGCCGATAGGCTATAGCGTGAAAATGATCGGCCAGGCGGAGGAGTTTGGAAAGACCGTGCAGAACATGATCTTCGCCTTCTCCCTGGCGATGGTCCTGCTCTACATGGTGCTGGCAAGCCAGTTCAACTCCTTCATCCAGCCCTTCATCATCATGGTGGCACAGCCGCTGGCGATCATCGGCGGGGTGATGGCCTTGTGGCTGTTCAACCACACGCTCAACATCTACTCGATGATCGGGCTGGTGCTGCTGATCGGCCTGGTGGCGAAGAACTCCATTCTGCTGGTGGATCTCACCAACCAGCGGCGCAAAGAAGGAAAAGGCATCGACGAGGCGCTCTCCGAGGCTTGCCCGATCCGGATGAGACCGGTGCTGATGACCTCGATGACGGTGATCCTGGCCCTGCTGCCGGCAGCGCTGGGTCTGGGTGCCGGCGCGGAAACCAATGGCCCGCTGGCGGTGGCCGTGATCGGCGGCATGATCACCTCGACCCTGCTCACTCTGGTGGTGGTGCCGGCGGTGTATTCTCTGGTGGAGGGCGGCCTGCTGCGCTGGCAGCTCCGCCATCCACGGATGGTGGAAGAATGAAAATGCGTAAATCCGGCATCATCGCCTAGAGAGCGGAATGTTCCTGCTGACGGTGGTGGCGATCGGCCTGAAACGCTTCCGCAAGACGCTGGATTAGGGAGTTTGCCTGCCAGGAATGCGCCAAGCCTTCAAGCGTGGCTCACCGGCAGTGCCGACTTGTTTACCACGCGGCGCAAAACGAAGCTGGAACGCACGCCGGAAACGCCTTCGATGCGGGTGATCCGGTTGAGCAGCAGCTCCTGGTAAGCTTCCATGTCATGCGCGATGACTTTGAGCTGATAGTCGGCATCCTGCCCGGTAATCAACAGGCACTCCAATACTTCCGGCAATTCGCCGACACTGGCCTCGAAATTGGCGAATCGCTCCGGGGTATGGCGGTCCATGGAAATATGGATCAGCGCCATCAGCGAGTAGCCCAGTTTCTTCGCGTCCAGCAATGCCCGGTAGCCAAGAATCAAACCCGACTCCTCCAGGGTGCGCACCCGGCGCAAACAAGGTGAAGGCGACAAGCCGATGCGGTCGGCCAGCTCCTGATTGCTGATGCGCCCCTCCTTCTGCAAAACTTCGAGAATCCGCCGGTCGTAACGATCGAGTTCCATACTTGCCTACAAATGACACCAAAGGCATATTATGCCGAAATTACATATTTAACGGCAATATTATTGCCGTAATAATTCAATGCATGGCGCATTTAGCAAGCACCTGCTTCGGCATTTGCCGTAATCTTCCTCCTACCCGAAGCGCGACACAAGCCGTTGCCACGGCAACCCAGGAGATGAATCATGAAAGCCTTTGACCACAGCAAGTATCGCCCCACCCCGGCGGCGCCCATGCGCCATCGCCAGTGGCCGAGCCGCACCATCACGCAGGCCCCGCGCTGGGTCAGCGTCGATTTGCGCGACGGCAACCAGGCGCTGCTCGAGCCCATGAGCGTCGGACAAAAGCGGCGGTTGTGGGCGCTGCTGGTCAAGCTCGGTTTCAAGGAAATCGAGGTGGGCTTCCCCTCGGCCAGCAAGCCGGATTACGACTTCGTGCGCTGGCTGATAGAGAACGACCAGATCCCCGGCGACGTGACCGTGCAGGTGCTGGTGCAGGCGCGCGAGGATCTGATCGTGCGTTCATTCGAGGCGTTGCGCGGGGCGCGGCGCGCCGTCATGCATGTCTACAATTCGACCTCCACGGTGCAGCGCGAACGGGTGTTCGGCCTGGATCGCGACGGCATTACCGCCATCGCCCGGCAAGGCGCCGAGTGGGTAAAGCGCGAGGCCGCGAAACACCCGGAGACAGAGTGGGTGTTCGAATACACCCCCGAGAGCTTCACCAGTACCGAATCCGACTACGCCGTGACGGTGTGCGAAGCGGTGCTGGACGTCTGGCAGCCGACGCCGCAGCACCCCTGCATCATCAACTTGCCGACCACCGTGGAAGTCGCCTCGCCGAACTTCTTCGCCGACCAGGTGGAATATTTCGCCACCCACATCAGCCGCCGCGACAGCATCGTGCTCTCGGTACATACCCACAACGACCGGGGTTGCGCCGTGGCGGCGGCGGAACTGGCGCTGCTGGCGGGCGCAGAGCGTGTGGAGGGCACCCTGCTCGGCAACGGCGAACGCACCGGCAACGTGGACATCGTCACCATGGCGATGAACCTCTACAGCCAGGGTGTCGATCCGCAACTCGATCTTTCCAACCCGGACGAGATCATCCAGGTGGCGAGCGAGTGCACCGGTATACCCTTGCATCCGCGCCACCCATGGCTCGGCGAACTAGTGTATACCGCCTTCTCCGGCAGCCATCAGGATGCGATCAACAAGTGCCTGCACCAGCAGCAGCCGGACGAACCATGGCAGGTGGCCTACCTGCCCATCGACCCCAAGGACCTGGGGCGCGATTACCAGGCCGTCATCCGCATCAACAGCCAGTCCGGCAAGGGCGGCGTGGCGTTCGTGCTGGCGCGAGATTACGGCCTGAACCTGCCGCGCTGGATGCAGGTGGAATTGGCCCAGGTGGTGCAACGGGCGAGCGAGGCGCGTAGCGGCGAGATCAACAGCGCCACCATCCATGCGCTATTCATGCAACATTTCGTCGCCGATCAGGAACCGGTGGCGCTGAAAGGCTACCGGCTGGAGCGTAGCGGCAGCCAGGACGTCATCGCCGCGCACATCGTCGAGAATGGCGTGGAACACGCGCTGCACGGCGAAGGGGAAGGTGCGCTCTCCGCTTTCGTCGATAGCTGGAGGCGCCACAGCGGACAGCAGTTAACCGTGGTGGATTACTGCGAGCACGCCATTGGTTCAGGCACCGGTGCCGAAGCGATAGCCTACGTGCAAATCAACATCGACGGCCAGCGCATCTCGGGCGCCGCGCAGGATCACGACACGGTAAGCGCATCGCTGAAAGCGCTGCTGTCTGCGCTGAATCGCGCCCATGCTTAGGGCCGTGGCGCCATCAGCCCAGGAACCTCTTTTCCTGCCCTCATGGGATGCGGTTCGGTTGATTCCTGACACCCTTGAAGACGGAAAGTTTTCTGGCCCGAAAAAGCGCACACGATAACGCCAAACGATGCTAGCCTGAAGACTCACCAATTTATTCTCGCGCCAACCATGGATGCCATCCTGATTATGGCGATTGCGGCGGTGCTGATCGTGCTGGTGTTCGATTACACCAACGGCTTTCATGACGCAGCCAACATCGTCGCCACGGTGATTGCCTCGCGCGCCATGACCCCGATCCAGGCGGTGCTGATCGTCGGGTTTTTTGAATTCCTCGGCCCGCTCCTGGGTGGTACGGCGGTCGCCAATACCATCGGTAAATTTATCGACCTTTCGGATTTGCAGGCCTCGGTGTCGCTCACCATTATCGTGTGCGGCCTGCTTGGCGCTATTGTCTGGAACCTGCTGACCTGGTGGCGAGGCATTCCATCCTCCTCATCGCACGCGCTGGTGGGCGGGCTGGCAGGCGTAGTGGTGGTGGCTGCAGGCGCAGAGCATGTGGCCTGGGGATTCGACGAACTTTTTCTGCATGGTCACTTCACTGGCGTGACCAAGGTACTGCTGGCGCTGGTGCTGTCGCCGCTGATCGGCTTCTGGGCCGGCTTTGCCTTGCACCGCGTGATGCTGTTTCTGCTGCGAGGCGCAAAACCGACCATCAACCGTAATTTACGTCGCGCCCAGTTCTTCACTGCCGCCGGGCTGGCCTTTTCTCATGGCGCCAACGATGCGCAAAAAAGCATGGGCATCCTCACTCTGGTGTTGCTGCTGGGCGGCTTCATCCATGAATTCGCCGTACCGTTCTGGGTGATGCTGGCCTGCGCCACGGCGATTACGCTGGGCATCATGTCCGGCGGCTGGCGCATCGTGCGCACCCTGGGTTTCGCCATCTACAAGGTGCGCCCGTTGCATGCGCTGGATTCCCAACTCACCTCAGCGGGATTGATTTTCGCCGCCTCTCTGGTCGGCGCGCCGGCTTCCACTACCCATGTCGTCGCCACTTCGATCATGGGGATCGGCGCCTCGGAGCGCCCCAAGGCGGTGCGCTGGGCGAAAGCGAAAGAGATTTCCATAACCTGGCTGATCACCATTCCCGGCGCGGCTATAGTGGCGATCGCATGTTATTTCATCGTGCAGCTGACCATGAACTCGATAGGATAAGCCATGAGCGAAACATCCAGACCCCTCCTCTCTGCGCTCTACAATCGCGTGTTTCCGAAAACGCCCAACTTCTTCAAGTTGCTGACTGAACAATGCGAGATGGTCAGCCTTTCGGTGGATGATCTGGTTGAATTCATGAAAACCGGTGATGAAACCCTGGGGAAAAAAATCAAGCAGGACGAGCATGAAGCCGATCTCATCAAGATACGCAACCTCCATACCCTGAACGAAGCATTTTCCACCCCGATCGACCGCGAGGATATTTACCGGGCGATCGCCGATCTCGACCGGATCGTGACCTACTGTAAAACTACGGTCAGCGAAATGGACGTGCTGGGCGTGACGCCGGACACCTTCCTGGTGGAAAAATCCAAGCTGCTGCAGGAAGGCGTAGACGCCCTGGTCGCGGGATTCGGCAAGCTGGGTAGCATCCCCCTGATGGCAGCGGACGATGCCGATACGGCACGCAAGGCGCAGCGCCGGGTTGAAAGACTGTATCGCATCGCTTTGGCCGAGTTGTTCAAGGGCGACGACTACATCAACATGTTCAAGCGCCGCGAAATCTATCGCCACCTCTCCAATGCCGCCCACAACATGGCGCACTGCGCCAACACCCTGCACGACATCGTAGTGAAGATTTGTTAGGGATTAAGCTGGTGGTAAACGGCTTGTGCCACCTTGAGCAGTTGGGGCTTGTCCAGATCGCCGGATAGCGCATAGCCGAGCGGCCCATCGATCCAGTAAAACACCCCGATGTTGTTTTCACGGGCATAGCGGAACGCGGTTTCCCGGCTGCCACCGTCATCCGTCCGCACGTACAGGGTGAGGCGCTGACCGAAACCGTCCTGGTACATGAACTGTGCTGCCGGGCCGTTGCTGCCGGGCAGCAGCCGACCGCCGACCAGGTCATAGCCAGCCTTGCCCAGGTGCGGCACTTTGACCGAAACGCCCAGCCGCTTCGACAGCCAGGCCGCCAGGTGAGCTTCCTGCTCAGCGCCCACTTCGACTGGGTGGAGCACTTCCGGGGTGTATACCACATGGGCCACAGCCGCTTGACGGACAAAGGCCATGGTGGTGCCGGAACGTACCTCCTGCGCACCATGCATGAACCAGCCAAGTGTGCCGCCGATGGCCAGCCACGCCACTACCGCTGCATGGCGCAGCAAGGGCATGCCATGCCAGGAAGCCGGCGCCGGTCTTTGCAGGCTTGGCGGTACCGGCTCGTCCAGCACCGGATCAAACAGGGCATGCAAGGCCTCGTTCTGGCGCCGGTAATCTTCCACCCGGCCGGCCTCGGCAGGATGGTTAGCCAGCCACGCAGCCACCTCTGCGCGGCGCTTTTCATCCAGCCGGCCATCAGCATAGGCCTGCAATTCGTTCTCGTTCACAATCTGCATCGGCTCGCTCATTTCACCACCCTCAATGCCGGCACGGCACCGCCCGCCATGATCTGGCGCAGACGCTCGCGTCCGCGTGACAGGCGCGACATCACCGTTCCCAGCGGCACATTCAGCACTTTTGCCACTTCTTCGTAACTCATTTCCTCCAGCCCGACCAGCAGCAAGATTTCGCGCTGCTCTTGGGACAGACAGCCGAGCGCCGCATGCACATCCCGGACCTGGAGCCCGTCTTCCTGGGCGGCGCGCACCGGCACATCCAGCGCATCATCCTCCAGCGGCAACAGCATGGGCGAAGAGCTGCTTTTCCTGACGCCGTTCACATACACATTGTGCATGATAGAGAACAGCCAGGCACGCAGGTCGCTGTCGCTCCGCCACAAATGAAACTTGCCCCAGGCGCGTTCGAGCGTGTCCTGCACCAGGTCGTCGGCACGCGCGCGATCCCCCGCCAGCGCCCGGGCATAGCGGCGCAGGCGGGGGATGTGCTCCTCGATCAGGTGGTCTGTTTTTTCCACAAAGACTTAATAACCCAGCGAGAGTTTCGGGTCAATCTGCCACACTTCGTTCACCAGTTTGCCTTCGCGGTAAACCAGTACGTAGCGTACCTTGATTGCGGTCTTGCCCTTGAATTCGACGTTGGCGGTGACGGTGCTGCCCTTGGGGTTGGCGCTTTCTTCCAGCTTTGCCACGGTCACTTCAAGCGGCGCATTGGCCTTGGCGAATTTTTCCCAGGTTTCACGGATCTTGTCGCTGCCGGCATAGGCGCCATCGAGCGGTCCGCCCACCCATTGCAGGGCGGCGTTGCCGGAATAACTCTGCATGATCTGCTCGACATTGCCGGCGGCGATTGCCTTGAAGTGCGCGCTGGCATCGTCTGCCGGGCCGGCGAAAGCTGCAGTGGAAAGGGAAAACAGTATGGCGGCGGTGAATGAATGGATTTTCTTGTTCATGGTTTGCTCCTGTTGAATAAATTTAGGGGGATTACGCTTGGGTAAACACCCGGGCCCAACAATTTATTCCAGGCCTGGAAAAATATTTTTCAAGTCAGCAGCACGGCCACAATGCCGCTGAGGAAAATCCCATCAAAAGTGCCTGCCCCGCCGATTGAGGCAAACGGCGCTCCCATTTTTCGGATGTCGCCAAGGCGCGACAGATCAGCGCCAATCAGCACCCCCAAGGTGCCGCTGATGTAGGCGAGCGGTGCGCTGTTCTCCGGGTCAATGATGAGAGAGGTCATCGCTGCAACCAGCGGTGCGACAAAAATGGGAATGCCGATACCCACGCCTGGCACCGGGCGGCTTGCCAGCCGGCATACCATGGCTACCAGGGCGACGGCACTTATCACCATCAGCAGGTTGAGAGGGTTATGCCGTAACAGGAAAACCGAAAAAGCCAGCGGCACCAGACAGCCGCCGACGTTGATTGCAACCACGGTCTTGCCGGTAAATTCCATCGGCGGCAGCCTGAGCAGGCTGCGGAATGGTTGCGGCAGAGGGGGCGACGGTCCCTCTGCCTTGACGCTGAACAGCGGCAGGTTGATCAGGCTGCCGAGCAGCGAGGTGAACAGCAACAACGTGGCGGAATGGGGTGACAGGCCGAGCTTGTCGAAAGCCAGGGTCAGTGCGCCGATCTGGACAAAAACCGCCAGCAGGCCAAGCGCGACCAGAAGCAGTGCGAAATAGAAAGGCGAAAACGGCATGGTTCCATTTACCGGTCAAACTCGAAAACGCCCTTTTATTAAAGCAGGAAAATCGTGGCCAGGCCGAGAAAAATGAAAAATCCGCCGCTGTCGGTCACGGCGGTGATCATCACACTGGAACCCACCGCCGGATCGCGTCCGAGCTTGTGCATGAGCATCGGGATCAGCACGCCCATCAGCGCCGCCAGCAGGAGGTTGAGGATCATCGCTCCGGTCATCACCACGCCCAGTGCCGCATTGTTGTAGAGGAGCCAGGAGACCAGGCCGATGATTCCTCCCCAGATCAGTCCGTTAACCAGGCTGACCCCGAGTTCCTTGAGGAACAGCTTGCGGATGCTGCTGCCGCGAATCTGCCCCAGCGCCAGGGCGCGGACGATCATGGTCGTGGTCTGGTTGCCGGAATTGCCGCCGATCCCGGCAACGATCGGCATCAGTGCCGCCAGTGCCACGATTTTCTCGATCGATCCTTCGAATACACCGATCACGCGCGAGGCGATAAACGCCGTCACCAGGTTGAGGGCCAACCAGGTCCAGCGGTTCTGGATACTTTTCCACACCGTGGCGAACAAATCTTCCTCTTCGCGCAAACCGGCCATTGAGAGCATTTCGCTGTCGCTCTCTTCGCGGATAAAGTCCATCACCACATCTACCGTCAGACGCCCCACCAGCCTGTTATTCCGATCCACCACCGGGGCGGAAACCAGGTCATAGCGCTCGAATGCCGAGGCAGCTTCGTCGGCTTCGTCGTCTGGATGAAAGATCACCGCATCTTCGGCCATTACTGCCGCCACGCTCGCCTCGGGGTCATGAACCAGCAGCCGCTTGAGGGATAGCACCCCCTTGAAGTTGTCGTCGCGATCCACCACGAACAGTTTGTCGGTATGGCCCGGCAACTCACCCAGGCGGCGCAGGTAACGCAACACCACTTCCAGGCTGATATCGTCGCGGATGGAAACCATGTCGAAATCCATCAATGCGCCGACCGTGTCTTCCGGATAGGACATAGCCGACTGCAGATGGGCGCGATTCTGGGCATCCATCGATACCATCAGCTCCTGCAGCACATCGTGCGGCAAGTCGGGCGCCAGGTCGGCGATCTCGTCGGTATCGAGCTGTTCGGCGGCGGCGAGGAGTTCCTCGCTGTCCATGCTGGCAATCAGGGATTCCCGTACCGCATCGGAAACTTCCAGCAGGATGTCGCCATCCCGCTCGACCTTGACCAGGTCCCAGACCTGCAGGCGCTGTTCCAGCGGCAGGGCTTCGAGGATGTAAGCAATATCGGCGGAGTGCAACTCGTCGAGTTTTTTCTGCAATTCGACCAGATGCTGCCTGTGCACCAGCGTCTCGACCAGATCGTGGCGCGGCATGTCCTGTTTATGGACGAGCCCTTCCACCAGCTGATGCTTGCTCAGTAGTTCGACTACTTGCTGCAGTGTCTCCTGCAGACTTTCCTGGATCCTGATTTTTTCAATTTTCGACATGCCGCCTGTCCCTTATGGTGTCCCCTTTCAGCCTTCGGCAAAACCGCGCGCGGATTCCGCGCGCATGCCAAATGCCGACCGCTGATTGCTGACAGCTATATCTTGTGGGGCAAGGAAAAATGGGGGAGATCGAACAATCCTGCCTGGACTGGCAAGATTACGCTTTAGCCCGTTTTTCCGCTGTTTTCCAGCGGAAAAACCGTCAAGGCCGAAGCAGCGCTGAAGGGATAACCGCTAGAACAAAAAGTTTGGTGCGAAACTGCTACAACTATGACTGTCCAAGGTAAAAACCTTTGCTGATGTAAACGCCCGGATTGTAATCGGCGCGGGCATTTGCTGTCAATTTTGTTTGGCTGCTTAACGTGAGCATCGCGAAGCGATCCTTCATCACTCTCCCCCTCGGGGGGAGAGGTAGGGGAGAGGGGACGGACACGGCGAGAAGTGCCGCTCCGAATTATTAATGGTGCTTCACGCCGTGTCCGTTAGGGCGCCTGCACCTGGTTCATCCGCGCCAGGATAATGCCGGTTTTTCTTTCGAGGCCACGTGAATTGCGGTGCGTATCGAAATAGCGCGGATTCGGTACCATCGAAGCGAGTCGGGCGGCCTGCTCCGCGGACAGGTTGGACGCACTGGTCTTGTAGTAATGGCGAGCCGCCGCTTCGGCGCCGAACACGCCGTTGCCCCATTCGATGACATTGAGGTAGACCTCTAAAATGCGGCGCTTGCTCATCATCTTTTCCAACATCACGGTGATGACTGCCTCCTCGGCCTTGCGCCAGAATACCTTCCGGGAAGAGAGAAACAGATTCTTGGCCAACTGCTGGCTGATGGTGGAGCCGCCGGCGACGATCTTGCCCTTTCTCAGGTTTTTTTCGTAGGCCTTCTGGATGCCCTCCCAGTCAAAGCCTTCATGGTCGAGGAATTTGGAGTCTTCGGCGGCGATCAGGGCGCGCTTGAGATTGTTGGAGATGCGGTTGTAGGGCACCCACTGGTGGCGCAATTCGGCATCCGGCTTCTTGCTTTGCAGGACTTCCAGTCGCTGCTCCATGAAGGCGCTGGTGGAGGGGTTGTGGTCCACCCACCACCAGATGTGGGCGAATATCCACAGCTGGTAGATCAGCACTACGGCAACGAACAGGGCGATGCTGCGCCACAGCCAGCGCCACAGGGTTTTCAGCATGATTTCAAAAGGCTCATGACGGATTGTGTTTGTGGCCGCACGCCGCGCCACAGGAAAAACGATTCCGCCGCCTGCTCGACCAGCATGCCTAGGCCATCAGCCATCTGTGCCGCGCCGTTATCCCTTGCAAACAGCAGAAAGGGGGTCAACCCCTTGCCGTACATCATGTCGTAGGCCAGCGCCCCCGGCGCGAATACCCCCTGCGGCAAGGGAGGCAGGGCATTGCTCAGACTGCTGGAAGTCGCATTGATCACGATATCGAACAGACTCCCCGCTAGCCGCGCATAATCGCCACCCTCGACCCGGCCATAGGCAGCGAAGTGTCGCTCGAGCTCGATGGCCTTTTCCGGTGTGCGGTTGGCGATGATCAGCCGCTCCGGCTTCTGCAGCAACAGGGGAAGCAACACGCCGCGGGCCGCGCCGCCGGCGCCCATCAGCAGCACGCGCTTGCCCGCGAAGGAAATGCCCAGGTTTTCCTGAATATCCCGGGTCAGTCCGGCGCCATCGGTGTTGTCACCGAGTATCGTGCCGTCCGGCTCGAACTTCAGGGTATTGACCGCTTCCGCCAGACGCGCGCGATCGGTCAGGAGGGTTGCCAGTTTCCAGGCTTCCTGCTTGAACGGCACTGTTACATTCAGCCCCTTGCCGCCTTCCGCCTGAAACCTCTTCACCGTGCCGGCAAAATCTTCCAGCGGCGCAAGCATGGCAACGTACGCCATATCCTGGTCGGTCTGGCGTGCAAACTCGGCGTGAATCAGCGGGGACTTGCTATGGGCGATGGGGTTGCCGATAACGGCGTAACGATCGGTCATGAATATTTCGCATTTTATGGACGTCGAATTATAAGGCAAAAGCCCTCTGGTTTGCGTATCATAACGTCCCGAACCCATTGCTTCTTAATCTGAATATACCCGATGCCTCACCCCGATACCAAACTACACGCTGAAATCCACCCTGACCGGGCCGGGCGCTTAAAAGCCGCGCAAAAAGTGACCTGGATCAGCGTTGCGGTCAACGTGGTGCTGACCGTACTGCAGATCGTGGTCGGCCTGTTCGGGAAATCCCAGGCCCTGGTCGCCGATGGTTTGCATTCCCTGTCTGACCTGCTGTGTGATTTTCTGGTGCTGTTCGCCAACCGCCATGGCGCTCGCGACGCGGATGAGGAGCATCCCTACGGCCATGCCCGCATCGAAACCGCTACCACACTGGCGCTAGGGCTGATTTTGCTCGGCGTCGGTGGCGCCCTGTTCTGGGGTGCAGTGGTGCGTCTGCAAGACCCTTCCTCGCTGCAAAAAGTTCACGTCGCCACGCTGTGGATCGCCATACTGACTTTGATCGGCAAGGAAGCGCTGTTCCGCTACATGCTGCATGTAGCGCGCAAGCTGCGCTCGCAGATGCTCGAAGCCAATGCCTGGCACGCCCGCTCCGACGCCGCCTCGTCGCTGGTGGTGGTGGCAGGTATCGGTGGCAACCTGCTTGGCTTCACTTCGATGGACATCCTGGCTGCGGTGCTGGTTGCGGTCATGATCATGCGCATGGGCTGGAAACAGGCATCCCAGGCGATTTCCGAGTTGATCGACACCAGTCTGGACAAGAACGAAGTGGAAGCAATACGGGCAACCCTGCTCACCACTCCCGGCGTTCAGGGCGTGCATGAATTGCGTACCCGCCGCATGGGTGACCGCGCACTGGTGGACGCACATGTACTGGTAAACCCGCGTATCAGTGTCTCGGAGGGGCACTATATTGCCGAAAGTGCCCGTGCCCGTGTACTCAAACAGCACCATGCGCTCGATGTGATGGTGCACATCGACCCGGAGGATGATTCTTCTGCCAAGCTCAACCAGCACCTGCCTAATCGAGACGCCTTGATTGCCCATCTGGAACAACTGTTGGGGCAGGCGCTGCCTAGTCATGAAAAAGTGGTATTGCATTATCTGGATGGAAAAGCGGAAGCCGAGATTTTCCTTGCCAGCGATGTCAGCCGCGAACAGCTCGCCGCACTCAAAACCGTAATCGCCGACCTGTTCCGGGACGACCCATTTTTTATCGCCATTCATCTGCATCAACAGCATGCACCATAATGGTGCATGCTGCGGGCTTTTTGCACAACTCCGGTGCAAATCAAAGCAGGCGCCTTTCACGTTTGCCCCTTCTCCCTTTGGGAGAAGGGTGGGATGAGGGTGGCACTTTTCTCCGGTGGGCTTCCCTCACCCCAACCCTCTCCCGCAAGCGGGAGAGGGAGTAAACGTAAAGGGCATTTGTTTTGATTGGCAGTTATGGCACAATTGCTTTTTTTACGTTTTTGCCTGGCATGTTTCATGCTAATTTGCCTCCCAGTAGCAAAAATCCAGAATTCGAAATCATTTTATGGCTAACTTTTTAGATACCTTTAGGAGATAAACATGGCGGTCGCCGACGTTTTGAAAACGATCAAGGACAACGACGTTAAATTCGTTGACCTGCGCTTTACCGATACCCGCGGCAAGGAACAGCACGTTACCATTCCCTCCCACGTAGTGGACGAAGCCTGGTTCGAAGGCGGACACGCTTTCGACGGATCATCCATCGCCGGCTGGAAAGGTATTCAGGCTTCCGATATGCAGCTGATGGCCGACCCGGATACTGCCAACATGGATCCGTTCTTCGACGAATCCACCCTGATCCTGTCCTGCGACGTGGTGGAGCCTTCCGATGGCAAGGGCTACGATCGTTGCCCACGCTCCATCGCCAAGCGCGCTGAAGCCTACCTGAAATCCACCGGCATCGGCGATACCGCCTACTTCGGCCCAGAACCCGAATTCTTCATTTTTGATTCCGTTACCTGGCACGCCGACATGTCCGGCGCTTCGGTAAAAATCGATTCTGAAGAGGCCGCCTGGTCTTCCAGCGAGAAATTCGAAGGCGGCAACGTCGGCCACCGTCCCGGTATCAAGGGCGGCTACTTCCCCGTTCCTCCGGTCGATTCTTTCCAGGACATCCGCTCCGCCATGTGTCTGGCGCTGGAAGAAATGGGCGTGCCGGTCGAAGTGCATCATCATGAAGTGGCGACCGCCGGTCAGTGCGAAATCGGCACCCGGTTCAGCACCCTGGTAAAACGCGCCGACTGGACCCAGATCCTGAAATACGTGGTATTCAACGTCGCCCACGCCTATGGCAAGACGGCGACCTTCATGCCCAAGCCTATCGTTGGCGACAACGGTTC
>JAHJJI010000013.1 GCA_018823025.1 Gammaproteobacteria bacterium
CCAGCATCTCGAAGAAAGTGTGGTGACGGGCCGTATAGCCGACGTTCTCCAGGTCGTTGTGCTTGCCGCCGGCGCGCACGCACTTCTGCGAGCTGGCCGCACGGGTGTAGGAACGCTTGTCAAAACCGAGGAATACATCCTTGAACTGGTTCATCCCGGCATTAGTGAACAGCAGGGTCGGGTCTTCATGCGGCACCAGGGAGCTGGACGCCACCACGGCATGCCCCTTGGAAGCAAAATAATCGAGAAATTTCTGGCGGATTTCGCTACTTTTCATTCTTGCTTCCCCAAAACACCATATCCTTAAATGTGCGCATGACGCGCCAATTACGCTAGAACCGCTTGATTTCCTTGATCCGCAGGCCTATCGACTCACCGCCCATGATGACCATGCTTTCGACGACCCCCTTGACCGTAACGGTTTCGTTCACTGCCGGCAAACTCTCGCCAGCCACAACCGTTACCTCGCCACTGCCGTCATCCAGCACATAGAGCTTAAGGTCGACCAGAGGAACTTTGACAATGTCTTTGACCTTGCCTTTGACTCTGACTTCCTTGCCTTCGAACTGCGCAGGAGAGGTCATGATTTCTTTCACCGGAGTGAATCCAAACGGCAAATAGTCGCAGCCGGACAATGCCAGAAGAAACGCCAAGACCACACCCGACATCATTTTCTTCATTGCATATCCTCTTCAATTCCCAAATGCACAGATATCACCTGTCGCTGCCACTCAACAGCTTGCCGATCACATCCAGGCCGAATCCCCTGCTTTGCAAAAAACGTATCTGTTTCGCACGTTCTTTCGCATCCTCGGGCAGCTTGCCGAACTTTTTCGCCCAGATCGTGCGGGCGGTTTCCAGATCGTTTTCCTTTAACTGGGGCAGAGCCTGCGCGATCAGTTCTTCAGCGACCCCTTTTTCCCGCAGTTCGTGGGCAATATACCGACTACCGTAGCGGCCGCTACGGGCATGAACCACCTGCTCGACAAAGCGCTGCTCGGATAGCCAGTCGCGTGCCTTGAAATCAGCCAGCAGATCTTCGAGAGAGTCCGATTCCTCGGCATAAGGCAGCAGCTTGCGATACAACTCGTCGCGGGTATATTCACGCCGCGCGAGGTAGTTCAACGCCCGCTGACGCAGGCTGAGATCAGGCATCCACCGTATCGGGATCGACCGTCGCCGGCAGGCCGCTCACGCCGACGGCTGCGCGCACCTTGGCTTCGATCTCGGCGGCGATATCCTTGTGCTCCTTCAGGTACTCGCGCGAGTTGTCCTTGCCCTGGCCGATTTTCTCGCCCTTGTAGCTGTACCAGGCGCCGGATTTCTCGACCAGCTTGTGCACCACGCCCAGCTCGATGATTTCGCCTTCGCGCGAAATACCTTCGCCGTAGAGAATATCGAATTCGGCCTGCTTGAAAGGGGGCGCCACCTTGTTCTTGACCACCTTGACGCGGGTTTCCGAGCCGATCACTTCATCGCCTTTCTTGATCGCGCCGGTACGGCGGATATCCAGGCGCACCGAGGCGTAAAACTTGAGCGCATTGCCGCCGGTCGTGGTTTCCGGGTTGCCGAACATGACGCCGATTTTCATCCGGATCTGGTTGATAAAGATTACCAGGGTATTGGTGCGCTTGATGTTGCCGGTCAGCTTACGCAGCGCCTGCGACATCAGCCGGGCCTGCAGGCCCATGTGGGAGTCGCCCATTTCGCCTTCGATCTCGGCCTTGGGGGTCAGTGCCGCTACCGAGTCGATCACCACGATATCCACCGAGCCGGAACGCACCAGCATGTCGGCGATTTCCAGCGCCTGCTCCCCCGTGTCGGGCTGGGAAATCAGCAGGTCGGAAACATTCACGCCGAGCTTCTGCGCGTACTGCGGATCAAGCGCATGCTCCGCGTCGATGAAAGCGGCGGTGCCGCCGAGTTTCTGCATTTCCGCGATCACTTGCAGGGTCAGCGTAGTCTTGCCGGAGGATTCCGGTCCGTAGATCTCCACCACCCGCCCGCGCGGCAAGCCGCCGACGCCCAAGGCGATATCCAGCCCGAGAGAACCGGTCGACACGACCTGGATATCCTTGACCACTTCGCCGTCGCCCAGGCGCATGATGGAGCCCTTGCCGAACTGCTTTTCGATCTGGGATAGTGCAGCAGCCAGCGCCTTGTTCTTATTTTCGTCCATGGGTTTTCCCTTTAAATCAATCGCTCAATTATGTCACAAGTCGGGTTTGTTGGGGTTCGCCAGCTCACCCCAACAAACATTCTTTCACTCCAGGCGCTCCAGCAATCCCTGTAACGCTCTTTCCACTGCCTGTTGTCGCACCTCGCGGCGGTCACCGGAAAAATATCGTTGTTCGCTGGTAACACCACCGTTCGCCAAACCCCAGGCAAAACACACCGTTCCCACTGGCTTTTCCGGGGTACCGCCGCCCGGGCCTGCAATACCGCTGATCGCCAGCGCCGCCTGGCCACGGCTGTTTTTCAGTGCGCCGGACACCATCTCCCGCACTGTCGACTCGCTAACCGCGCCATGCTCCGCCAGCGTTGCTGCAGAGACACCCAGCATTTCCTGCTTCGCATCGTTAGTGTACGTAACAAAACCCCGATCGAACCAGTGCGAGCTGCCCGGCACCGCCGTCACGGCCTGCCCGGCCCATCCACCGGTGCAGGATTCCGCCGTCACCAGCATCATGGCGTGCCGCTTCAATGCATTGCCCACGTCCTCAGCCAATCGATATAGCTTATCGTCCATCAAATTACTCCCCACCGGACCAGAACCAGCAAACCGACGACCGCGTATATTGCCGCCAGCAAGTCATCGAACATCACGCCGAAACCGCCATGGATGCGCTGATCTACGTATCGTATCGGGAACGGCTTCCAGATATCGAACAGGCGGAACAGGCAAAAGGCTGATGCGTACCCCAGCAGTGTCGGCGGAGAAAAATGTAGCACTAACAGGAAGGCGACGATTTCGTCCCAGACTATGCCGCCATGATCCGACACGCCCAGCGACTTTCCGGCGACTTCACAAAACCAGATTCCCGCCGCGTACAGCACGGCAACCAAGGAGAAATAAATTACCGGGTCCAGGGTGCTCAGCAAGAAAAACAAGGGAAATGCGACCAGCGTCCCAACCGTGCCTGGCGCGTAGGGGCTCAATCCGGAGCCAAAGCCGAATGCGAAGAAATGGGCCGGATGACTGAATACGAATTTAGGAGAAATGATCAAATCCGGTCGCCTTGATGATCATGGCCTGGCCGGCCCGGAGGACGATCAAGCCGGTTGTATCCTTGATGCCACCGATGCAGGCAAGCGGCAATCCGATTTGCTGCGCGATGGACAGAATTTCCGCATGTTTTTCCGACGGCGCGGTAAAACACAATTCGTAATCGTCGCCCCCGGCCAGTACGCAGTTTTGAACCACTTCCTGCTCGATATAACGGCTGGCCACTTCGGACAGCGGCAAAGCTTCGAAATAAATCTCCGCCCCCACTCTGGAGCTTTCCAGGATATGTCCCAAGTCAGCCAGCAAGCCATCGGAGATATCGATAGCGGCACTGGCCACGCCGCGCAGTGCCAAGCCCAGTTCGACCCGCGGCAGTGGCACGCGCAGCCTGGGCAGGCAGGATGCAGCTTCAAGCGGCATCAGCTCGACCCGGCGCTGCAGGTTGGCCAGCGCCAGCGCAGCGTCACCCAGCACACCGGACACCCAGATTTCATCGCCCCCGCGCGCACCATCCCGGCGCAATGCCTGGCCCGGCGGCACTTCACCGATAATCTGCACACAGATGGTCAACGGTCCACGCGTGGTATCACCACCCACCAACTCTACGCCAAATTTTTGCGCCAGACTGAAAAAACCACCGGCAAAACCGCGCAGCCAGACTTCGTCAGCCCCCGGCAGGGAAATCGCCAGCGTCGCCCAGCGCGGCGTGGCCCCCATAGCCGCCATGTCGGACAAATTCACCGCCAGGGATTTGTAGCCGACTGATCCGGGCCCATCCTGAGGGGCGAAATGTTGTCCTTCCACCAGCATGTCGGTGGACACAGCCAGCTGCATGCCGGGAGTGGGCGCCAACAGCGCCGCATCATCCCCCACTCCGAGTACGGCACCGGGTGTTTCGCGGGTAAAAAAACGGCGGATCAGGTCGAATTCGGAAGGCATTTCTATGTGGTGAGGAGTAAGGGGTGAGGCGTGAGGGGGGAAAACCATCGCCGTTGCTCGATTGCGGTACTAGCTGTATTCATTTACATCCCTTCCCTCGCCTTACGACTCACCGTCCGCCCTTGACCTCCACCGCCCGCACCTGCGCGGCGAGTTTATCCAGCACGCCGTTGACGAATTTGTGGCCATCCGTGCCGCCGTAGGTCTTGGCCAGTTCGACGGCCTCGTTGATCACGACGCGGTAGGGAATTTCCGGGTGATGCTTCATTTCGTAGGCTGCCAGAAGCAGGATGGCATGTTCCACCGGGCTCAGATCTCCGGCAGGACGATCGAGGTAGGGCGTGATCAGCACATCCAGCTCCTGCGCCTGAGCAATCACCCCGCGCACCAGGACTGCAAGGTGCTCTTCATCAATATTCGGGTATTCCTTTTCCTCACGCAGCTGGCTCAGGATGGTATTGGCATCACCACCCGTCAGTTTCCACTGGTACAGGCCCTGCACCCCAAATTCCCGCGCCTTGCGCCGGCTTTTTTTCGGTGCCTTGCTGGCTCTTTTTTCGCTGTTCATAGCTGCTTCAGCAGGTTGGCCATCTCGATTGCGGCCAGGGCCGCTTCCGATCCTTTTTCGGACATCCGGACCAGTGCCTGGTCGTCGTCCTCGGTGGTGAGGATGGCGTTGGCGATCGGCATGCCGCTATCCAGGGCAACGCGGGTCACGCCGTTGCCGGACTCATTGGCGACCAGTTCGAAATGGTAAGTCTCCCCTCGGATGACCGCGCCGAGCGCGATCAGCGCGTCGAACTTGCCGCTCTTGGCCATTTTTTGCAGCACCAGCGGAATCTCCAGCGCGCCCGGCACGCTCGCCAGCGTAATGTCCCCATCAGCCACGCCATGTTTCCGCAGGGTGCAGGCACAGGCGGACAGCAATCCCTCGCACACGTCGATGTTGAAGCGGCTCATTACGATACCGATATGCAACCCTTCACCCGACAAATTTTTCTCTATTTCCACGTAGTTGTCACACTTTTCCATGTTCATTCCTCTAGGTTTATTTCTTCGGCGCGACGTAGCCTGTCACTTCCAGATCGAAGCCGGTCATGCTCGGCATCTTGCGCGGCGTAGCCAACAGGCGCATCTTGGTGACGTTCAGGTCGCGCAAAATTTGCGCGCCGATGCCGTAATTGCGCAAATCAACCTTGGCGGGTGCCTTCGGCTGGGTGCGCTGAATCCGCTCAAGCAGATCCACGGAAGTTTCCGGGCGGCGCAGCAGAACGATCACGCCGCTGCCTGCCTCAGCAACGGCCTTCATAGCCTCATGCACACTAAAGGTGTGTTCGAGGCTGGTCACATCGAGAAAATCCAGCGTCGACAACGGCTCGTGCACCCGCACCAGCACCTCCTCGCCAGCCTTGATCTCACCCTTCACCAGGGCAAGGTGCGCCTCGTTGGCGGTCTTGTCCAGATAGGCGATCAATTTGAATTCACCGTAGCAGGTTGCAACGACGCGCTCGGAAACCCGCTCCACCAAACTCTCGGTCTGGCTGCGGTAGTGGATCAGGTCCGCGATGGTGCCGATCTTGAGGTCATGATGTTTGGCGTATTCGAGCAAGTCCGGCAAACGCGCCATCTCGCCGTCTTCCTTGAGGATTTCGCAGATCACCGCCGCTGGCTCCAGTCCTGCCAGCTGGGCCAGGTCGCAACCCGCCTCGGTATGGCCAGCGCGCACCAGTACGCCGCCCTTCTGCGCCTTGAGCGGAAAGATATGGCCGGGCTGAACGATGTCGGTCGCTTTGGCGTCCTTCTTCACCGCCGCGAGGATAGTCTTGGCGCGGTCGGCCGCAGAAATACCGGTGGTCACCCCTTCCGCCGCCTCGATCGAAACGGTGAAATTGGTGCCCAGCGCCAGCTGGTTTGCCGACACCATCAACGGCAGATTAAGCAGCCGGCAGCGCTCCTCAGTCAGTGTCAGGCAGACTAGCCCACGGCCATGCTTGGCCATGAAGTTGATCGCTTCGGGCGTGACGAATTCCGCCGCCAGCACCAGGTCTCCCTCGTTCTCGCGGTCTTCTTCATCCACCAGGACGACCATTTTTCCGGCCTTGAATTCGGCGATGATTTCCTGGGTTGAACTGATTGTCATATCCATTTCCTAATTTTATCTATTTACCGCAAAGGACGCTAAGGTACGCAAAGGAAAACAAACAAATGGGGTATGGGGTACCTTGCGTTCCTTTGCGTCCTTTGCGGTGAAAATCATGGTTGATTAGTACGGTTCCGGGTGCAGCAGGCGATCCACATAACGCGCCAGCATGTCCACTTCCAAATTGACCCTGGTACCGGGTTTTAGATACTTGAGCGTGGTTACTTCCACGGTATGCGGAATGAGGTTAATGGTGAACTCGACATCACTCACTTCGTTAACGGTCAGACTGACGCCATTGATGGTGATGGAACCCTTAGTCGCGATAAAGCGCGCAAGCTCCCTGGGGGCGCGAATTCGCAGCAAATGGCTCTCCCCCACCGGCTCGAATTTCACCACCTCGCCGACGCCATCCACGTGACCGCTGACGAGGTGTCCGCCAAGCCGGTCTGACAGGCGCATCGCCTTTTCCAGGTTAACCTCGCCGGGCTCGCCCAGGCCCACGGTGCAATTCAGGCTTTCCTGCGATACGTCTACGGTGTAGGCGCTGCCGGCCAGAGAAATCACGGTGAGGCACACGCCGTTGGCGGCGATGCTGTCGCCGACGGCGACATCGCTGAAATCCAGCCGGTCAGATTTGATGGTCAGGCGCACACCTTGGTCGCGCTGTTCGACCTGCTTGATCTGACCCACCGCTTCGATAATCCCGGTAAACATTGTCACTTAATCCTTAATTTATTATTCCACTGGCAGAGCACGGATGCGCACATCCCTGCCCACCATTCCCACGTCGGCAATGCGCAGTTCGCGCCGCTCTCCCATCTCAACCAATTCAGGCAGGTCGAACATGCCACGAGCCCGGTCGCCCAACAACAGCGGCGCGAAATAAATCACGAATTCGTCCACCAGGCCCAGCCGCACCAGCGCACCGTTCAGGCCACGCCCGGCTTCCACCGTAATTTCATTGATGCCGCGCTTGCCCAGTTCATCCAGCATCCTCGCCAGATCAACCCGGCCATCCAGCGGCGGCAGCACCAGCACTTCGGCACCGGCTTTGCGCAAGTTTTCGGCCTTGCCGTGGTCGCCGCTCGCTGTCACCACCAATATTTCCTCCTCCAGCAGCATTTTCGCCGAGGGAGGCATCCTCAATGCACTGTCCACCACCACTCTGAGCGGCTGACGCGGTGTTTCCACCTCGCGCACATTGAGCATCGGGTCGTCCGCCAGCACCGTGCCGATGCCGGTCAGAACCGCACAGGAACGGGCACGCAACCGGTGCGCATCGCGTCGTGCATCCGCGCCGGTGATCCACTGGCTGACCCCATTGTTAAGCGCGGTCTTGCCATCCAGACTGGATGCGATTTTCAGCCGTAGCCATGGCCGGCCGCTGGTCATACGGGAAACAAAACCAATATTGAGGTCGTGCGCCTCCTTCTCCAGCAGGCCAATGTCAGTCCGGATACCCGCCTGTTGCAGTTGAGTAATCCCCTCTCCCTCCACCTGTGGATTCGGATCGACCATCGCCACCACTACGCGGCCCACACCAGCCTGAATCAGGGCTCCGGCACACGGCGGCGTGCGGCCATGGTGGCTGCATGGTTCGAGTGTGACATAGACCGTTGCACCCAGCGCCAGATCACCTGCCTGCATAAGCGCATTGATCTCGGCATGGGGCTCACCGGCACGCGCATGCCAGCCAGAACCGACCACCTTGCCGTCGCGTACGATCACACAGCCGACACGCGGATTCGGCGTAGTCGTGTATAACCCCTTCTCGGCCAGACGTAGCGCCTGAGCCATGTACTCATAATCGATAGATGAAAACATGGGACGCTTACTTATCCAGATCCCGGATCACGTCGCGGAAATCATCCACATCCTGGAAGCTGCGATAGACCGAGGCGAAGCGGATATAGGCTACCTTGTCGAGTTTGTACAACTCGTGCATCACCATTTCGCCCATCTGACGGGACGGCACCTCACGGTCACCCAGACCCAACACCTTTTGCGCGATGCGCTCGATGGCCTGATCCACGAATTCGGTCGGCACCGGGCGCTTGTGCAGCGCGCGCATGAAGCTGGTGCGCACCTTGGCGCGGTCAAATTCCTCGCGGGTACCGTTTTGCTTGACCACCTGCGGCATGCGCAGCTCGGCCGTTTCATAAGTGGTGAAACGCTTGTCGCAGGACGGGCAGCGGCGGCGGCGACGTATGCTGTCCCCTTCCTCATTGACGCGGGAATCAATTACCTGGGTGTCGATGGCACCACAAAAAGGGCATTTCATTTTATTGGTGAGGGGTGAGGGGTGAGGGGTGAGGGGTCAAACCCTTATTCCCCACGCCTCACTCCCGACTCCTCACTTGCCGTACACAGGGAATTTCGCGCACATCGCCTTGGCCTCATTCGCCACGCGGCTGATGACAGCCTCGTCGGTGGGTGCATCAAGCACGTCGGCGATCAGGTTGGCGAGGTGTTCCGCTTCGATTTCCTTGAAGCCGCGCGTGGTCATCGCCGGCGTGCCGATGCGGATGCCGCTGGTGACGAAGGGTTTCTGCGGGTCGTTCGGGATGGCATTTTTGTTCACCGTGATGTGAGCGAGGCCCAGCGCCGCTTCGGCTTCCTTGCCGGTCAGGTTCTTGGCGCGCAGATCAACCAGGAACACATGCGATTCGGTGCGCCCGGAAACGATGCGCAAACCACGCTCCTGCAGCACCTTGGCCATCACGATGGCGTTTTCGATCACCTGCTCCTGGTAGTGCTTGAATTCTTTCGTCGCCGCTTCCTTGAACGCGACCGCCTTGGCGGCAATAACGTGCATCAGCGGGCCGCCCTGGATGCTGGGGAAAATCGCCGAGTTAAGCGCCTTCTCGTGCTGTGCGGAGGACAGGATGATGCCACCACGCGGGCCGCGCAGGGTCTTGTGGGTGGTGCTGGTGACGAAATCAGCAATTCCGACCGGGCTAGGGTACAGACCTGCAGCGACCAGACCGGCGTAATGCGCCATATCGACAAACAGATAGGCACCAACCATGTCGGCGATCTTGCGGAAGCGTTTCCAATCGATGATCAGAGAATAAGCTGAAGCACCGGCTACGATCATTTTTGGCTTGTGCTCCAGAGCCAGGCGCTCTACTTCATCGTAATCGATCGCTTCGGTTTTGGGGTCCAGGCCGTAGGTGATTGCATTGAATAGCTTGCCGGAAAGATTCACCGAAGCACCGTGGGTGAGGTGACCGCCATGAGCCAGCGACATGCCCAAAATGGTGTCGCCAGGCTTCAGCACCGCCATGTATACCGCCTGGTTGGCCTGGGAACCGGAGTGCGGCTGGACGTTGGCATATTCCGCGCCGAACAGGGCCTTGACCCGGTCGATCGCCAGCTGTTCGGCCACGTCCACGTACTCGCAGCCACCATAATAGCGCTTGCCAGGATAGCCTTCGGCGTATTTATTGGTCAGTTGCGAACCCTGCGCTTCCATCACCGCCGGGCTGGTATAGTTTTCCGAGGCGATCAGCTCAATGTGGTCTTCCTGACGGCGGTTTTCATCCTGCATCGCCTTCCACAACTCGGGATCGAACTTGGCGATGGTCTGTTCTGCGCTAAACATAACGGGCTCTTTCCAAAAAGCAAAACGGCGATTTTACCACGATCATTAGAGTCCTGAGTTAAAAGTCCTGAGTCCTGAGCACCCCTCCCTGGACTCAGGACTCAGCACTCAGGACTGTTAACCTAATCCCCCGCCACCGTCATCCGCTCGATCAGCACCGAACCACACTGCTTCGAGCCCTGAACCAGGATGTCGCTGCCGACCGCCGTAATCTGTTTGAACATATCCTTGAGATTGCCCGCAATGGTGATCTCCTCCACCGGGTACTGAATTTCGCCGTTTTCCACCCAATAGCCGGCGGCCCCGCGGGAATAATCCCCGGTCACCGGGTTGATGCCGTGGCCAAGCAGTTCCGTCACCACTAGGCCCCTACCCATCATTTTTAGCAGGCCGTCGAAGTCCTGCCCGCTGCTCTCGATAATCAGGTTGTGGTTGCCACCGGCATTGCCGGTGGAAGTCATGCCCAATTTGCGTGCCGAGTAGCTGCCGAGAAAATATCCTTGCAGCACGCCATCCTTGATCAGGTCGCGCTCGCGAGTGGCGACGCCTTCATTGTCGAAGGGGCTGCTCGCCAGCCCTTTGAGGATATGCGGCAGCTCGCGGATCTGGACGAACGGGGCAAAAATTTGCTGCCCCAGGCTGTCGAGCAGGAAAGAGGATTTGCGGTACAGGCTGCCGCCGCTGACAGCACCGACCAGGTGACCGATCAAACCGGAAGCAATCGGCGCTTCGAACAGCACCGGGCACTCGGTGGTCTTGATCTTGCGCGCAGCGAGCCGGCGCACGGTACGCTCGCCGGCCTTGCGGCCAACGGCTGCGGCGCTTTCCAGGTCGGCCGCGACGCGACGCGAGCTGTACCAGTAATCCCGTTGCATTCCTCCATCATCTTCGGCGATCACCGCGCAACTGATGTCATGGCGCGAGGAAGGGTAGCCGGCGAGGAAACCCAGGCTGTTTCCGTACATGAACAGCGACTCCTGAGTGGAGACCGAGGCTCCCTCGGAATTATCAATGCGCTTGTCTACCGCGAACGCAGCAGCCTCACAGGTTTTTGCCTGCTCGATAGCCTGTTCCACCGACAAATCCCACGGGTGATAAAGACTGAGATCGGGGATCTCCCTGGCCAGCAGGTTCTCGTCGGCGAGCCCGGCGAATTCGTCGCTGGCGGTGTATCGGGCGATGCTCACCGCCGCAGCGACGGTATCCTTGATCGCCTGAGGAGACAGGTCGGAAGTGCTGGCATGGCCACGTTTATCTCCGAAGTAAACCGTTACCCCCAAGCCCTTGTCGCGGTTATATTCAATAGTTTCAACCTCGCCGCGACGCACCGAGACGTTCTGGCCGAATCCTTGCGACACTTCCGCCTCGCAGGCCGTTGCGCCGGCCAGCTTAGACTGGTTCAAAATATCGCGGGTGATCTGGCTCAGGGTTTCAATTGAGTGGGAAAAACGGGAATCTGGCACGTGCACCTCGAAAATTTCAGCAACGGCAAGACCCGGAAACAATCACGAGCCGGCTCTATCTTGCTGAATACCTCATTAAAAAGGTTATCATAGCAACTTTGATTCCATTTGCGAAACCATGGCTGATTTAGAACTCGACGCACCTGACGACCTGCCGGAACCCCCGAGCAAAACCAAACGCAAGCAGGAAATGCATGCATTGCAGGATATTGGCGAGGAACTGGTAAGTCTGAACAAGGACCGGCTGGCACAGTTGAATCTGCCCGATAACCTGCTGGGTGCCATCATCGAAGCCAAACGCCTGACCCGCCACGAACCGCGCCGCCGCCAGATGCAATACCTCGGCAAATTGATGCGCACAGTGGATGCGGAACCGATCCAGGCCCAGTTGGACGAGTGGAACAATGTCACGCGCGTCCAGGCAGCCAAATTTCACCTGCTGGAACGCTGGCGTGAGCGCCTGCTGACCGAGGAGCACGCCTTGAGCGAGCTGGTGGTGGAGTATGCGCGGGCCGACATCCAGCAGATTCGCACCCTGATCCGCAACGCACAGAAAGAGGCTGCGGCCGGCAAGCCGCCCAAGAGCAGTCGCGCCCTGTTCAAGTTGCTGCGCGAAATGATCCTCGAAGAAAAAGGCACCGAACCGGAGCAAGATGAATAACGAACCGCCAGCGCTGATCGGCCTGGTCACTATCAGCGACCGCGCCTCACAGGGCGTTTACGCAGACCAGGGCATCCCGGCGCTCAACGACTGGCTAGCCAACGCGCTGACCACGCCGTGGCGTGCCATTACCCGCATGATCCCGGACGAACAGGCTGGGATTGAAGCCACACTGCGCCAACTGGCAGATGATGAAGGTTGCTGTCTGGTGCTCACCACCGGCGGCACCGGCCCGGCGCCACGCGATGTCACCCCGGAAGCCACATTGGCTGTGGCGGACAAGGTACTGCCCGGTTTCGGCGAGCAAATGCGCGCCGTCAGCCTGAAGTACGTACCCACCGCCATCCTCTCCCGCCAGGTCGGCGTTATCCGCAAGCAATGCCTGATCATCAACCTGCCCGGACAACCCAAGGCGATCAAGGAAACTCTCGACGGCGTATTTGCCGCCGTGCCTTACTGCATCGACCTGATTGGTGGGCCTTACCTGGAAACCCGGGAAGAAGCGATCAAGGCCTTCCGCCCCAAGTCCGCCATCCGGACCAAAGCATCATAGGGATAGTCGAGGCTGACAAACCACCATGAACAAACACCATCTGATCTGGAACGAAAGCCTCCACCAAGTCGGCATCACGGTCATTGACAACCAGCACCGCGAGATCGTCGAGCGGGTCAACCTGATCGCCGACACGGTCGACCAGGGCAGCCGACACGATGTAGTGCAAGAAATGATGGATGACCTGGTCCTTTTCGCCTACGAGCATTTCGCCCTCGAGGAAAGACTCATGACGGAATATGGCTTCCCCGGCATGGAAGAGCACATCGCGGAACATCTCGACCTGCTTCAGAAAATGGACAATCTCAGAAACGCTCTGCGCACCCCCAACCCGGCTAAGGCAGCACTGGTTCTGGCCTTCCTCACCGATTGGGCGGAACTGCACATCCTGCAGTCCGACAGAGAAATCGGCGAGTTCCTTGCGGACAAGGGAATGCGTTAGCAAGTGTAGTAGAAAATTACTCGGGCAGCTTCACCACCTCCACCACGACCGCGTCGAAGGGGGCGCGATGCGCTTCGCTTATTGAAGCCCTGCGCCTTACGCGGGTGGATCAAATCCCCCGCTCCCTCCGGGTGGGATTACTGATTGTCCGGCAGCGCAGGCCGATCCAACTCGATCCAGAACGTGCTCCCCTGGCCCGGCACACTGTTCACTCCAACCTTTCCGCCCATCAGTTCGACCATGCGCTTGCTGATGGCAAGACCGATGCCGGTTCCCCCGATTTCTCTCTCTTCGGCATTGAGCCGGGAAAATGGCAGGAACAATTGATCCAGCGAAGCGGGAGGAATCCCCTCGCCGGTATCGGTCACGCTCACGCGCAACCTCCCCTCGCCCGATGGCCCGTAGCCACAAACCAGTGTTACCGACCCTTCATCCCGGTTGAATTTCACCGCATTCGACAGCAAATTCAGCATGACCTGCTTCAAACGGAATCGGTCGCCCAGAACCCAGTTCGGCTCACCGCTGATAGAACTCAGGATCCGAATGTTCCGAACGTCCGCCAGCGGCTGAATCAGCTCGACACACTCATCCACCATCGGATTGAGGTCGACTTTATTCATATGAACATCCAGCCGGCCCGCTTCGATGCTGGAGAGATCCAGCGTCTCATTGATCAGTTCCAGCAAATGCCCGCCAGCCCTGATAATGTGCTGAACAAACTCGCCCTGTTCCGCACTGAGCGGGGTGGCCGGATCGATTTTCATCAGTTGCGCAAAACCGAGAATGCTATTCATCGGCGTTCGTAATTCGTGACTCATGCGGGCCAGAAATTCGGATTTCACCTGACTGGCCAGTTCCGCCGCCTCCTTGGACTGTATCAGCGCCTCCTGCACCTCAAGCAATCGCATCTGATTGACTTCCAATGCATCTATATGCTTCTTCTGCATGACCTCCCGTGCATTCGTCTCCTCAACGAGCTGAAGTCGCGCGGCCTCAAGTCTGCGCTCGATCCTTCCTGCCAAAAAATAAAAGAACACCAGCACGAAACCGCCCATCGCGATGGAGAACCCGCTAATTTCAAGTATCGCATTCCGGTTGTTTTCGAGACGCTCGGTCATGTCCCGCAATATCAGCAACGACCCCACTTCACGCTTGCCGGCATCGGTGAGCGGATGCGCCATCGCATAGTAATGTCTATCGCCGATGGCATACTCCTCCTTTCCATTCTGGCCGAATGAGCTGCGCAGCATATGCGCCATCGTTTCTGCCGGCATCTTCAACGACGAGTATGTTTCCACAGAAGATGCCAACCGATTCCAGTCGGCAGGACGCCCAAGCATATGCATGCCTTGATCCCAATCCTTGCGCGCGAGAAAACGCTTGTCGATAGCGATGGAAAGATCGACACCAACAGCGGTGCGCACATTGCTGACCACATGTTCGATCTCCTCCCCCAACTCGAGATAACCGATCAGGCCCTTGGCATCGTGGAGGGGATACACCACGCGCAAGGTAAACGTGCCTAAAGGGCCCAACTCGACTCCGGATGCCGGCGTCCCGGTTCTTTCCGCCTGCATGACCGTGTAACGCCCGATGATATCGCCGTGACGACCGGGTTCATGCGCGCGAAGCAATACCCGCCGCTCCGGTGTAAGAATGTAGAAGTGAGTAATTCGGAACTGCGAACGCAAGCGCTCAAAGATAGGGGATGCATGCTTCATTGCGCCTTCCCTGTCCCCGACCACCAGTCTGCGCCGCAGGATTTCATCGTTCTGGAGGAATTCGAGGGCGGCGGACAGAGTCTCCACCTCGGCCCGCAGGGCAGTATCGTAATTGCGCTGCGCAGCCAGGGCGCTACGCTGAAAATCAGCCGCAATATGCGACGCTTCCTCGCGGGAAGTCCCATAAACGAAAACAAACAGGGAGCCCACCAGCATCAAGGCGAGCGGAAAAAGCAGGCGAAATTTGATAGCGCTCGGGTTTAAATAACTCATCCGGGCTCTCAAGGCAGCCTGACTGTCGCCGCCATTCCAGCGCGCATCAACTCTTTTGCCGCGAACACGGCCTCCACCTCATAGGCCGAACCGCTCTTGTCTGCAACCGGCTCCAAGCCAGGATACTTAAGGATGGCGGGGTATTCCTGCTGACCCACCAATACACTCACCGCCTGCCCGGCCTTGAGACTGCCGATCCGGTCGGCGGACACCTTAAATCGCGCCACCATCTCGCCCGCCTTCGCCAGCACCAGCAACGGCTGGGGCTGAAGACCGACCGCCACGTGCTGCCCCGGCTCCGCCAGACGTGCCACCACGACCGCGTCGAAAGGGGCGCGCAATGCGCTATCCGTCAGATCCTGGCGTTCCCGCGCTAGCCGTGCCTGAGCACCATCCAGCTGGGCTTTGGCGCGGGCTTGACGCAACCTGGCCTGATCCAGTTCGGTGGTGGCAATCACGGTCCGGTCGTAGAGCTCCTGAGTCCGTGCCAGATCGCGCTGAGCCTCCGCCGTTTCCTCCTTAAAACTGGTGACTGCGGCTCGACTCTCGGCCACCCGTGCCTGATAAGGCGCTGCGTCCAGGGTCAGGAGCGAGCGCCCTTTTTGCACCCGATCGCCGGCATTCACCCCAACCTCGCGCACAATGCCAGACACTCGCGGAGACAGCTCCACCCGTTGCGACCACTGCAAGGTCGCATGAAAACTCTCCGCCCAGGCGGTGCTAGCCACCGCCAACAGCACGCCCGCAAAAATCCATTTTGTCATTTCGTTCGCCCTTCTTCTTTGGCCATACTTTCCAGCGGCTGGCCCAGCAGCGCCTTGACCCGCGCGATTGCCAGCGCCAGCTGGTACTCGGTGCGACGCTCGCGCAGCTTGGCCTCCATCGTCGCCGCCATGGCATCCCCCAGGTTGGTTTTCAGTTCCACTTCATATTGGCCGCGCGCCTTTTCCAGCGCCAGATCACGGTATTCGACCTGCTTCCGGGCTGCCGCGCGCACACTGCGCTGCAACTGGCCGACCTCAGCCCACACTTCCAGCAGAGCCTCGGCCAGATCCATCCTGAGCTTGTCGGTCTCGGCCTGGAGCTTGTGAAACTGCGCCTGTTCCCGCGCCAATTGCGCCGACACACGCCGCCCCTGGTACACCGGCCAGGTCAGCACCACGCCGGCGCGCAGATTGTCGCGAGTAGCCGTTTCCCGGCTGTAGCCAGCTGCCTCGATCTCGGCATCCAGCGTTGGGGAGCTTTCAGCGCGCAAGGCTTCCATGCGCTGACTCGAGGCTTCGAGCAGGGCTAATTGGGTGCGTAGCCGGGGGTTGTTTTCCTGCATGATGGGCAGCAGGGCCTCGTAATCCGGCAGGGTGCTGTCATTGGCGGTCAATTTCGGGTCTTCCAACTCGGCTGCAAGCTGTCCGGGCTGGTTCATGGCATTTGCCAGCTGTGCCCTGGCGAAGCGGGCGCGAGCCTGACTGGCGTTGCGCCTGACCAGAATGTCCTGGTAGCGGGACTCCAGTTCCGCCAATTCCGTAGTGGATATCTGGCCGACCTTGAGGCGATCCCTGGCATTATCGACATTGACGTAGGCCACCGCCATGGTTTCATTATCGGCAACAAACTGCATGTCCACCGCCAGGACGCTGAAAAAACGGGCCATCACTTCGATCCGACGCCGTTCGCGCGCCTCTAACAGACCGGCTTCACGCGCATCCACCGTCGACCTGGCAGCCTGTTCGTACAAGGCGGTACGGCCAAAATCGTACAGGCTCTTGCGTGCGTTCAGCCGCATGGAATTGTCGGAAAGGCTGGCGTCCGGACCAGAAGAAGGACGTGCCTGACGCAAACCGGCCTCGACGCTGACGGAAAGGTCGCTGCGCGAGGCTGCCGCTTCCTGCTCGGCCAGTGCGGCGGCCCGGTCGGCTTCAGCCAGCCGCAGGTCGGGATGGGCGGCTTCCGCCGCCGCCATCGCTTCGCTGAGCGTGAGCCGCTTGCCAGCAGGTGCGGACCAGCCATGCGGCACCAGCCAGATCATCAAGACCAGCGCGATCCCGATGCGGGGAAAAATCATTTCGCGGCTTGCTGCTTGTACTTGGCAAACGGCATGGTTTTCCATAACCCCTCGGCCACATAGCGCCCCAGCAGCATGAACTCCTTCTCGTCCTTGGATGCCCCTGTGTATCGAGTCATCGGTTTTCCGTCAAGATCGTAAAAACCGAACACCGGAGTGGCGCGCACACGCTGCTCGGCGGCAAACTTCTTCTCGGTGGTTTCCTTGCCGGAAAAATCTACCAGGGGGTTATCACCGTTGATGTCGACACTGAAGATGATGAAGTGCTTGCGGTAATAATCCTGAACTTCGGACTGGTTGAGGATGGTTCCCTTCATGCGGTGGCAGAAGGGGCAATCCTCCAGCTCATACATCAGCAGAATGCCAATTTTTCCCTCTTTACGCGCGGTCGCAAGTTCGGTCTTGAAGTCCCCCAGGTTTTGGTCAAAGAAACCCTGAACGTCACGAGTTTCGGCCATTCCGGGTCCGGTAGTAAATAACAACAGCAATATAACGAGAAAATTTTTCAACATGGGCACCCCCGATTATTTCTTTGAACGAATATAGCCTTCAACCGCTTTTTGCGTCAACGCACCCACGTTGTACGCCACCATCTTGCCCTGCGGATTAAACATATAGGTCATCGGCAGCCCTTCCAGCCGACCGATCTGCGCCACGATTGCATCGTTACCCAACACGACCGGATAGGAAATCCGGTGTTCTTTAGCGAAATCGATAACCAGCTTCGGACTGTTATAATCCGTGGCGATACCGATCACCACCAGGTCCTTGTCCTTGTGCTCATTGTGCAAAGCAATCAGGTCTGGAATCTCTTTCAAACAGGGTGGGCACCAGGTTGCCCAGAAATTGACCAGCACCCACTTGCCGCGGTAGTCGGCCAAATTATGCTGCTTGCCGACGATATCCCTGAATGAAAAATCAGCCGCTGCCACAGCCGAGCTGAAAATCACCAAAATAAATCCAAAACACACACGCTTCATCGATACATTCCTTTCCATAAGGCTTTGCGCCTTTCTCTGCACCACCGGACGCACTCAAACAGCCTTTACCCTCATCACGGGTTGTGCCACCCCCGCTACGTCAGCATCTGACATTGCTGTATGATCCCAGAATAATGGATTTATTTTACAAAATATCGGATAGTTTCTAGAATTTACCGGATAAAACACCTTCTTGCTAGGGGATACCCACCATGTCGCTAACGCTGACCGTACCCGCAATCGATCCGGTCGAAGACCTGACCGTGGAAACACGCCCGAAACATCTTAAAGAGTGGCTGGACGACCTCCCCCTCACCAACCTATCCGATGTTTGCCGTACCCTGGATGACGAAATCGGCGCAATGAATCGACAAAAAGTCGCCATGGAAACGCGCCTGAAGTTGCTCGAGTTATATCGTAGCGTCATCTTCAAACTACTGCCCGCCATGGAAGAGCAGTATGTTGCAACTCGTCTGCCACAACCAGGGAAAAACCGGCAAATGGCCGAACAGGCGCGCCAACTCCTGATGGAACTCGCTAACGGCTACAAGATCATCCTGCTCGATTACCAGAACGCGCGCATTACCCTGGGCAAGGGAAAAATTGCGGTGACTGCTGCGCAGCGCGCCATGTCCGCCTTGAGCCGGATACTGATGATCTGCTACCAGACTTATGCCCCCGCTCCCCCCGGTATCTGGTTCGAGATCCACCAGATTTTCCGCTTCACCATCGAGCAGGATATCGCCAACGACACCATTACCGACGAAGAAAGCGAAAGCAGTAGCAATCTGGTTTACAAGCAAACCCTGCTGCTCGCACTATCGAATCCTTACCACCTGAGTCCCGGCGAAGTCGCATGCATCCAGAACTACCTGACGGCGTTCGGTGGTCTCGCACAACTTCAGGCATTCGCACCAACCGGCAATTCAATTGGACTGTTTCTGGCACAGACCCACAGCGACAAGCCCCCCAAGCCCTTGCCACAGGAGCTGAATGAAGTGGACCACCGCAGTGACATCCTGCTCAACACACTGGAATTGGCGCATGCGCTACATGACCACATAGCAAGACTGAACGCCGGGGAATTGCCAAAAAACATGCAACTGCCCTTTGTCGCCAAGGAAACCAGCTACCGGGACCTGCTAAAACGTTTACTCAAAAACTGGTCAGCGGCGCCGAAACGGAAATTCAACCGGACCCAGAACATTTCCAGCACCCAGGTCTGCATCGGTTTGCCGTCCCTCCATCACTTCCTTGGCGGGCGCGAGTCCGGCGCAAGCACCGATCTTACGTCTATCCAGGCAGCCAATAATCAACGTTTCATCTCGAGCAGGTGGCTAGTCATCAATGAAGGTGCCGGCGGCCTTGCATTGAGTGGCACTTTCGAGTCACTGCCCCAGATTCGCCCAGGCGATGTAATCGGGTTAAAAGCGGATGAAGCGAACCAATGGAATGTCGGTGCCGTACGCTGGGTAAAAAGCGACAAGGCCGACCAGCTTGAAATCGGCACACAGCTTGTCGCACCCAAGGCCGGGCCCGCCAGAATCAAACCTTCCATTGCCGGCCCGGCGGAAACTTTTCAGGCCGCCCTGCTGTTGCCGGAAATCCTCATGCTCAGGCAGCCGGAAACCCTGATCGCACCTCGCGGAACCTTCAGCCCGCAGCGCGAGTTGCTGCTCGAGCTCGATGGCCATACCACCCAGGCTATCCGCGCTGTCAAGCTGGTGGAACAAACTGCGGGCTACGAAAGATTCGAATTTAGCCGGGGTTAAATAATTCCGCCAAGGACAGGCTCAACACCTCGTCCAGACTGGTTGCCATGCCAGTCAACAGCACACCTGTGCGCGGATCTGCAATGCCCGGAGCCGAACAGTCCAGATCCGGATCGAACACGAAAACGCGGTAAACATCGGCAAGCCTGATCTCCTCCGCACTTTGGGTCAGGGTCCAGCCACCGCCCTCCACGCTGCCCACCCAGTTCATCTCGTTCAACCGCTCAAGAACATCCTCGATTTCTTCCAACCCCAAATCCGATGCATGCAGCAGGCGCAGCAGGCTGGGCGTTTCACCGGTCTGATGCGCCTGGTAAATCACCTTGAGAACAGCTAGCGCCGCGAAAAACTCCTGTCCGGCAATTTTTCCGCCCTGCCGGATGGACGAGTTCCAATAAGGAAGCGCAGCGGCGATCACCGCCCCGGACAGCACCACCAGCCAGGACAGATAAATCCAGATCAAGAAAAGTGGGACACTGGCGAACGCACCGTACACCAGGGTATAGGTGGGAAAGTGAGTGACGTAAAGTGCAAACATCTTCTTCATCAGTTCGAAAGCAATCCCCGCCACTACCCCGCCAACCAAAGCATGAATCGGTAAAACTGGACGGCTGGGAACCATCCTGTAGAGCAGTGCAAAGGCGAAGATAGTCAGCATCACCGTCACAACCTTAAGGGTCACCACGCCGACCAGGGGTACCCCTTTCGCCAACCCGAGGGGGAGGCTGACCAGATAGGAAGTCAGGGACAGACTGGCCCCGATCAGCAATGGTCCGAGCGTCAACGCCGCCAAGTAAATCATTAAGCGACGCAGCAACGGGCGCTTCCGGCGCACGCGCCAAATCACATCGAAAGCGTGATCGATGGTCAGCATCAGCACGAATGCAGTCACCGCCAGCAACCCGATACCCAGCGCGGTCAGATGCGCCGCCTTCTGGGAAAATTGCTGCATGTACACCGCGATGATCTTGCCCGCAGAGATCGGCACGAAGTTGTTGAGGATGAACACCTTAAGCTGGGTCATCAGGTCAGTAAATACCGGGAAAGCGGACAATACCGTCAGCGCGATGGTGACTATCGGCACCAGTGCCAGCAGCGTGGTGTAGGTCAGGCTTGCGGCAAACTGGACACAACGATCTTCCTTGAATCGACGCCGCACCAGGCGCAGAAACGGAATGACACGATAAAATTTCTGGGGCATGAATTGCGTTATCATATTAAAGATGGAGACTTTCACTATGAATCAAATATCGGGTCTTTGCCACCCTAACGGCTCGTTATGACCACCCCGGAAATCCTCTGGAAACAAGCGCGCAAGTTGCTGCGTGCAGAGCGTATCGGCCTGCTTTCCACACTTTCCCGCAAACTCGGCGGCTACCCGTTCGGCTCTGCGGTATCCTACCTGACCGATCATGAAGCCAGACCGTTGTTCCTGATCAGCCGACTGGCGGAACACACCCGCAACATTGAGCAGGACGCGCGTGCCAGCTTCCTGGTGCATGAGCAATCCGTCGACATCCAGGCTGGAGAGCGGCTCACGCTGGTCGGCAAAGCGGTACGCGTGGAAACAACAGAGCAGCTCAAAGCGCGATATCTGCGCTACTTCCCCAGCGCGGAGCAATATTTCGCACTGGATTTCAGTTTCTACCGCATCGAGCCCGTCACCCTGCGCTACATCGGTGGCTTCGGCGTGGCGCGGTGGATTTCCCCGACCGAGCTCCTGCCACCGCTAAACTCAATGGCACAACAGGAAGAAGAGCTTCTGACCCGCTTCAATCTCAACCAGGCAGGCGACCTCCAGTTCTTCTGCCGCACCTACTACGGCACCAGTGCCAGCGAAGCAACCCTGGTGGGAATCGACTGCGACGGCTTCGACATACTGGATGACGGCCAGCTGCTGCGCTTCGATTTCCCGGATACCATCCTCAATGCCGAACAGGCCGAAGCGGCGCTCCTGCGCATGATACGAGAAAGCAGTACATGAACAGAACCGCAGCCCTCCACTATGCCAGCATCGCCAGCCTGATCGCGCTGATCGTTCTGTGCCTCGTCTGGGAATTGTGGCTAGCGCCGCTACGCCCCGGCGGCTCCAGCCTGGTCTTCAAGGTGCTGCCACTGCTACTGCCACTGCCCGGCATCCTGCGCGGCAAACGCTACACCTACCAGTGGGCCTCGATGCTGATCCTGCTTTACCTCACCGAAGGCGTGGTGCGCGCCATGAGCGACACTGGGATGTCGGGAACCCTGGCGGGAGTGGAAATTGCGCTGGCTGTCGTGTTCTTTTTCAGCACCATTTTTTACGCCAACCGAACCGGAAAGCACAGTCCGGGCTAACTGGAAGCGGGGGCCATCACTCGATAGCCGACTTCAGTTTGCGCCCGCCCGCCACCTCAAAACCGTTGACTTGGTAAAAATGCAGTGTTCGATCGAACACTGGCAATGGCGGCGTGGTAACTTCAAGTCGTTTCCAGCCCCTGGACCGGGCATGCTCCCGTGCCTCCGCAAGAAGTTTTGCCCCCAGACCTTTGCCACGAAAATCGGGATGAACATAGCATTCTGGAATGATGCCGAAGCAGCCACCGGCGTAAAGTGCGCGCGTCTCGCTCAGGGTGATGAAACCCACTGCTTTTCCGGCATGACAAGCAAGATAGGCCGCGTAGTCTTCCCCAGCCAGAAACTCCCGGCACAAGGTGGCTAATGTGCTTGTATCTGCCGAGAATTGCCGCGCACCAGTCATGGCCATAATTTCTTCCAGCAGCTCCTTGGTTAGCTCTGCTACGGTTTCTGCATCATTCGCCGATGCGGGGGCAAGGATAAAGTCCATACGCTCTCTCCAAAAAAACGGGCCGCTCGAAGCGGCCCGGTACACTTGACGACGCCAGACCTAGACCTGCGGATTCATCCGCTCCAGCTTTCCTGCCAATTTGTTCAGTGCGTTGAGGTACGCCTTGGCCGAAGCGATCACGATGTCGGTATCCGCACCCTGGCCATTGACGATACGTCCGCCCTTCGATAGTCGCACCGTGACTTCGCCCTGCGCATCCGTACCGCTGGTGATGTTGTTGACCGAATACAGCAACAGTCCCGTGCCGCTCTTGACAATAACCTCGATCGCCTTGAAAGAGGCGTCCACCGGACCGCCGCCATCGGCTTCTGCAGGCTTTTCCTTGCCGCCATCGCTAATGGTGACTTGGGCATGGGGCGTTTCGCCGGTTTCCGAGCAGACCCGCAGGGACACCAGCTTGAACTGTTCCTTCACCATCGCCTGTTCCTCGTCGCTGACCAGCGCATGAATATCCTCGTCGAAGATTTCATGCTTCTTGTCAGCGAGATCCTTGAAACGGGCGAAGGCGGCGTTGAGCGCTTCTTCCGAATCCAGCTCGATACCCAGTTCAACCAGGCGACTGCGGAAGGCGTTGCGGCCGGAATGCTTGCCCATCACCATCTTGTTCGCGCTCCAGCCAACATCCTCGGCGCGCATGATCTCGTAGGTTTCGCGGTGCTTAAGCACGCCGTCCTGATGGATGCCGGACTCGTGAGCGAAAGCATTGGCGCCGACGATGGCCTTGTTGGGCTGCACTGCGAAGCCGGTAATGCCCGACACCAGACGGCTGGCTGGCACGATCTGGGTGGTGTCGATACCGGTGTCGCAGGTAAAGATGTCCTGGCGAGTACGCACGGCCATCACGATCTCCTCGAGAGACGCATTGCCGGCACGCTCACCCAGGCCGTTGATGGTGCATTCCACCTGACGCGCCCCGGCCAGTACCGCGGAGAGGGAGTTCGCCACCGCCAGACCGAGATCATTGTGGCAGTGCACCGAGAAGATTGCCTTGTCGGAATTGGGAATGCGCTCGCGCAAGGTTGCGATCAGGCTGCCGAACTGCTGCGGCAGATTGTAGCCGACGGTGTCGGGAATATTCAGGGTCGTGGCGCCGGCCTCGATCACCGCTTCCAGTATCCGGCACAGGAAATCGGTCTCGGAGCGGCCGGCATCCTCGGGCGAAAACTCGACATTATCGGTCCACTTGCGCGCCCATTTCACCGCCTTCACCGCCTGCTCGACCACTTGGTCCGGGCTCATGCGCAGTTTCTTCTCCATGTGGATCGGACTGGTGGCGATGAAGGTGTGAATACGGCCTGAAACAGCCGGCTTGATCGCCTCGCCGGCACGCTCGATATCACGCTCCAGAGCGCGCGCAAGTCCACACACCGTACTGTCCTTGATGCTGGCGGCGACTGCCTTGACCGACTCGAAATCACCGTTGCTGGCGGCGGGGAAGCCGGCCTCGATGACGTCCACGCGCATCCGCTCGAGTTGCCGCGCGATGCGCACCTTCTCCTCTTTGGTCATGGAAGCGCCGGGGCTTTGTTCTCCATCACGCAAGGTAGTATCGAATATGATTAATTTATTTTTCATGGCAGGCTCCGTCGCAGAAGTCATAATTCATAACACGAAAATCGGTTTATCGATTTTCGCAATTCAAAACAAGTGAGGGGGAGTATGGTTAGCGCCTGCGGCGCAGCAGCAGGCCGACCAGCAGGTTGGCCCGAGATAAAACGAAGGAGACTTGAATAGCGGAGTTCATGGCTGAAATATAAACGGTTTTATTTATGAGTGCAAGCGGTCAGTCTTTCCGCTTTCTCCGCCTCACCACGCCCCACAACCAGTCCGCGTAAGCAGACAATGCATACAGCAAAAAAACACTAAACAGGACATGTGGCGGGTCGGAAGAAATCAGAATAAAAGTCAGCACGATCAGCAGGATACCTACAAAGGGTATGCTCTTGCGCAGGTTGATGTCCTTGCCGCTGTAATAACGCAGGTTACTGACCATGGTCAACCCGGCAAACAAAGTCACGCCCCACACCAGCCAGTGGATATCCGCGCCACGGATATGGTTCACGTTCATCACCCACACCAGCCCGGCCAGCAAAGCCGCAGCAGCGGGGCTGGGCAAACCCTGGAAAAAACCCTTGTCGGCTACTTCATGCTGGGTGTTGAAGCGTGCCAACCGCAGCGCCGCACCGGCGCAATAGACAAAAGCAGCGATCCAGCCCAACTTACCCATGTCCTTCAGCGCCCAGACGTACACGATCAAGGCGGGCGCCACGCCGAACGACACCATATCGGAAAGCGAATCATATTCCGCCCCGAACGCGCTCTCGGTATGGGTAAGGCGCGCAACCCGCCCGTCCAGGCCATCCATCACCATGGCGATAAAAATCGCCACTGCTGACTGCTCGAAATTCCCGTTCATGGCCTGGACGATGGCGTAGAAACCGGAAAACAGCGCCGCCGTAGTAAACATGTTGGGCAAAAGGTAGATGCCGCGCCGGCGCAAACGGCCATCCAGCGGGGGTTTGTGTTCGTCGAGGTTATAGTCTTCAGTCATAGCAAGCGCCTTTCACGTTCGCCCCCTCGCCCGCTTGCGGGAGAGGGTTGGGGTGAGGAAAGCCTGCATGCGGAAGAAAATTTGGAGAGGGCCTCATAGCGCAGTTCGTTCCCCGATCAGCCAACATTCATCGGCAATTCGGACAGTACGGTTTCCCCGGCACGGACCTTGTCGCCGATGCTGACGCGCACTTGGGCGGTTAAAGGCAAGTACACGTCCACGCGCGAGCCAAAACGGATAAAACCGTAACGCTGGCCGCGCCCAAGCCACTCGCCCGGCTTGGCATAGCACAGGATGCGCCGCGCAATCAGTCCGGCCACCTGGACGCAGGTAATGTCGTAGCCGCAATCGGAACGCAGCCAAATGGCATTACGTTCATTTTCCGTGGAGGCCTTGTTCAGGTCAGCATTGATGAATTTCCCCGGGTTGTACCAGATTTCCTCGACCACGCCATCTACCGGACTGCGGTTAGAATGAACATTGAAAACGTTCATGAACACGCTGACCTTCTGGGCATCACGCTTGAGGTAAGGGTCCTGAACCCGCTCGACGGCAACGATACGACCGTCGGCAGGGGCGGTCACCAGATTGCGCGCCGTCGGCACATTGCGACCTGGATCGCGGAAAAACTGCAGCACAAACAGGCTGATGATCCACAGTGGCAGCGCCCACAGCCAGCCAGCAAGGAACGTAACCAGCAGCGAAATCACCACGATGCTAGCCAGAAATAGCCAGCCCTCGCGGGCAATAATAGGGTGGGGATAATTTTTCACAGGTGGGGCGATACCGATGCACATAGGGTTAATGAGTCATGGGGCATGAGAAATGGGTAATGGGGTCAACCCATCACCCATTACCATTTCCATTACTAGTTTTTGGACTGATCGACCAGCTTGTTCTTGGCGATCCATGGCATCATGGAACGCAGCTTCTCGCCCACTACCTCGATCTGGTGCTCGGCATTCAAACGACGACGCGCAGTCATTTCCGGATAGTTGGTTTTGCCTTCCATGATGAAGCGCTTGGCATACTCGCCGTTCTGAATGTTCTTCAGCGCTTCCTGCATCGCCCAGCGAGATTCGTCGTTGATCACCTTCGGACCGGTGACGTATTCGCCATACTCGGCATTGTTGGAAATCGAGTAATTCATGTTGGCAATGCCGCCTTCATACATCAAATCGACGATCAACTTGAGCTCGTGCAGGCACTCGAAATAGGCCATTTCCGGCGCATAGCCGGCATTGGTCAGGGTTTCGAAGCCGGCCTTGACCAGTTCGACACAGCCGCCGCACAGCACGGCCTGCTCGCCGAACAGATCAGTCTCGGTTTCTTCGCGGAAATTGGTCTCGATTACGCCGCCCTTGGTACCGCCGTTGGCTGCCGCGTAGGACAAGGCGATGTTCTTGGCCTTCTTGGATACGTCCTGGTAGATGGCGATCAGGGAAGGCACACCACCGCCCTTGAGGTACTCGGAACGCACGGTGTGGCCGGGGCCCTTAGGCGCGATCATGATAATGTCGAGATCGGCACGCGGCTGAATCTGATTGTAATGGATGTTGAAACCGTGAGCAAAAGCCAGGGTTGCACCTTTCTTCAGGTTAGGCTCGATGTCATTGCGATAGACATCAGGCTGAGTCTCGTCAGGCACCAGAATCATCACAATATCAGCGCCTTTCACGGCATCAGCCACTTCTTTCACCGTAAAGCCGGACTTCTTGGCTTTGTCCCAGGATGCGCCACCCTTGCGCAGGCCGACCGTCACCTTGACGCCGGAATCCTTCAGGTTGGCGGCATGAGCATGGCCTTGAGAGCCGTAACCGACGATGGTCACTTTCTTGCCCTTGATGATGGAGAGATCGGCGTCCTTGTCGTAATAAACTTTCATGCTTTCATTTCCTTAATAAATATTAATAACCGTGGCTTAAACTAAAACTCAAATTTTCAGCATTCTATCACCCCGCCCGATGCCAGATGCACCAGTGCGCACCGTTTCCAGAATCGCATCCTTGTCCAGCGCTTCGAGAAAGGCATCCAGCTTGTAGCCTGCACCAGTCAGCTCGATGGTGTAGGTCTTGTCGGTGACATCCACAATACGGCCGCGGAAGATATCCGACATGCGCTTCATTTCCTCGCGCGAATCGCCTTCGGCGCGCACTTTCACCAGCATCAACTCGCGCTCGATGTGGCCGGCTTCAGACAAATCCACCACCTTGACCACGTCGATCAGCTTGTTCAACTGCTTGGTGATCTGCTCGATCACGTCGTCAGAGCCGCGAGTCACAATAGTCATGCGCGACAAGGTAGCATCCTCGGTCGGAGCCACCGTCAGCGACTCGATATTGTAGCCGCGCGCCGAAAACAATCCGGCGACACGAGACAGTGCACCCGCTTCATTTTCCATCAACAATGAAATTATGTGTCTCATAATGGTTATACCAGAATCATTTCACTCAAGCCCTTACCAGCGGGAATCATCGGGAAAACATTTTCCTTCTGGTCGGTAATGAAGTTCATGAACACCAGCCTATCCTTCATATCGAACGCCTCTTTCAGTGCACCTTCGACATCTTCCGGCTTCTCGATCTTCATGCCGACATGGCCGTAACTCTCTGCCAGCTTGGAAAAATCCGGCAGCGCATCCATATAGGATTCGGCATAACGGTTGCCATAAAAAAATTCCTGCCACTGCCTCACCATACCGAGGTAGCGGTTGTTGAGCAAAATGATCTTGAGCGGCAGATTGAACTGCTTGCAGGTAGACAGTTCCTGGATATTCATCTGGATGCTGCCCTCGCCGGTCACGCAGGCCACCATCGCCTCGGGGTGGGCAAACTGCACACCCATCGCTGCCGGCATGCCGAAGCCCATGGTGCCCAAACCACCAGAGTTGATCCAGCGACGCGGCTGGTCGAACTTGTAATACTGCGCAGCCCACATCTGGTGCTGCCCGACATCGGAGGTCACATAAGCGTCACCCCGGGTAACCTGGTGCAGTTTTTCGATCACGTACTGGGGCTTGATCAGGCTGCTATCGCGATCGTATTTCATGCAGTCCTGCGAACGCCATAGTTCGATCTGCGTCCACCAAGTTTTGAGTGCCGCCTGGTCGCGCTTCTCTTTGCTGGCCTGAATCAATTTATTCATCTCTGCAAGCACGTCCTTAACATTGCCGACGATAGGCACGTCCACCTTGACCCGCTTTGCAATGGAAGTGGGATCAATGTCGATGTGGATAATACGGCGGCCTTCCTGAAAGAAATGCTCCGGATTGCCGATCACACGATCGTCGAAACGCGCGCCGATGGCGATCAGCACATCGCAATGCTGCATCGCCATGTTGGCTTCATAGGTGCCGTGCATGCCAAGCATGCCGGTAAACAGCGGATCTGAGGCAGGGTAGCCGCCCAGCCCCATCAGAGTGCTGGTAATCGGGAAACCGAGCTGGCGCGTAAGCTGGGTCAGTTCCTCCGCCGCATTACTCAGCACCACGCCGCCGCCGGTATAGAACATCGGTCGCTTGGCCTCGAGGATCATCTGCACAGCGCGCTTGATCTGCCCCGGATGACCCTTGATCACTGGGTTGTAGGAGCGCATTGTCACCTTTTTCGGATAGGTGAACTCAGTCTTGTGCTGGGTCACATCCTTGGGAATATCCACCACCACCGGTCCAGGCCGGCCAGTCGAAGCGAGATAAAACGCCTTTTTGATGGTCTCGGCCAGATCCCTGACATCCTTCACCAGGAAATTGTGCTTCACGCAGGGGCGAGTGATGCCCACCATATCCACTTCCTGGAAGGCATCCATGCCGATCGCAGCAGTCGGCACCTGACCGGAAATCACCACCAGCGGGATCGAATCCATGTAGGCGGTAGCGATGCCGGTAACGGCATTGGTCGCGCCTGGCCCGGAAGTCACCAGTGCAACGCCGGTCCGACCGGTGGCGCGCGCATAGCCATCAGCAGCATGCACCGCGGCCTGCTCGTGCCTGACCAGCACATGCTTGAACTTGTTCTGCTTGAAAACTTCGTCGTAAATATTCAACACTGCACCGCCGGGGTAACCAAAAACAAATTCGGTCCCTTCTTCCGCCAGACAGCGCACAACGATCTCTGCGCCCGTCAATTCCATATATACAGCCTTAAATAATCATTCCGAGGAAACCTTAAACACTAATGGTTGCCGTCAACTTGGTCAAGTGCAGCATTTTACCAAAGTTGCGAAAGACTCTGCTTTATTTTTCTTTATTTGATAACATACAGCGAAATAACGTTACTCAGGAACCCTCCAACTGGCCACTTTTCAGGAACTTTCCAAGTTTCTTGCCGAAGTCGAACGACGCGCCTACAAACAGGCGCTGTTTGCCGTTCGCGATGAACATGGCGCTCTGGACATCGTGCAGGACTCCATGATGAAACTGACGGAAAAATACTCCGGCAAGCCCGTCGAGGAATTCCCGATGCTGTTCCAGCGGATTTTGCAAAATACCATCCGCGACTATTACCGACGACAGAAAGTGCGCTCGTTATGGACCACCCTGCTGTCGTCTTTCTCTCCGCATCAGGAAGAAGAATACGATCCTCTGGAAACTTTAGAGGTGGAGGATGACTCGAATAAGGCTTATCGGCCGGAAGAATCGCTGGCGCGCTCGCAAGTCGTTAAATTGATTGAACAAGCATTAGAAAGTTTGCCTGCTCGTCAACGGGAAGCATTCCTGCTGCGTTATTGGGAGGAACTGGATGTTTCTCAAACCGCTGCCGCGATGGGTTGTTCCGAAGGCAGCGTCAAGACGCATTGTTCCCGGGCCACCCACGCAGTGGCGGCCTTCTTGAAATCGAAGGGGATAGAGCCATGAACGAACCCATGAATGAATACGGCCTGGCAAAAAAAATTACGCAACATCTCGATTGCGGCACGGCCAACCTGGAAGATCGCATACACTATCGCCTTCAGGCAGCGCGCCGGCACGCCCTGGAAGCCTATGCAAAACCCCAGCATAGCTTTAGCCTGGCATGGGGCCATAGCGGAAACGGCGGCAATCACCACCATGGCAGCCACTCGCCTTTCCGTACCTGGCTACCTCTGGTAGTCTTGGTATTGGGCCTGATGTTCGTCACTTACTGGCAAACCAATCAACAGCCGAGCGACATTGCGGAAATCGACGCGCATCTGCTGGCTAGTGATTTGCCGCTCCACGCCTTCATTGATAATGGATTCGATACATGGCTAGAAGGCTCCTCGCAGGAATAACCCTCACCTTCTGCCTGCTGGCACAAGGGATTGCACTTGCGGCTCAACCCCCAGAACCTCGGCAACCCAACTGGGCCGAACTTTCACTTGAGCAGAAACAGATTCTGTCCCCGGTAGGAGAGCAATGGGACAGCATGCCCGCAATCCAGCGCAAGCGTTTGCTAGGTGTGGCCAAAAGTTACCCGAAAATGAAGCCGGACGAACAGCAGCGTGTCCAGAGGCGGCTAAAAACCTGGATTTCACTCACCCCGGACGAACGTACCCAGGCACGCGATAAATATGAAAAACTGAAGCAACTGCCGCCTGAAAAGCGTTTGGAAATACAAAAAAAATGGCAGGAGTACCAGCAGCTTCCTGAAGAGAAGAAAGCCCAACTTAGGCACGGAAAGAAAGCCCCTACCCCAATGGCTGCTCCGCTCGCCATCCAAACCCCCAAGGCCAACCCGGAGACCGCGACGAGCGATGCCCCCGCGCCCGCCACCCAGAACCCAACAGCGGACATGACCAAGCCCGTTGCAAACTAACTCCAGCAGTTCCATGACGCCACCCACAAACACCCCGGGAATTACTCGCCGCCTTGCAAGCATGCTTTACGAATCATTGCTGCTGACAGCAGTGCTGTTTATCGCCGGCTTCATTTTTACCACTATTTTCCACTCACCTCTATCCCCCATTCTCCGATTCGTTTTCCAGATTTATCTACTTCTGGTAATGGCATTCTATTTCATCGGGTACTGGATGCACGGTGGACAAACCCTGCCCATGAAAACCTGGCACCTGCGGATAGTACGCACGGATGGCCAAGCCCTTAGCCTGAAACAGGCATGCCTGCGTTTTCTTCTCGCCGTGTTTGGCGTAGGGCTGGGCTTCGGCATCCTGTGGGCGCTGTTCGACCGCGAGCGTCTGTTCTGGCACGATCGCATGGCGGGAACTAAAGTAATCCTGAGTCCTGAGTCCTGAGTCCTGAGTCCTGAGTCCTGAGTCCTGAGTCCAAAGAATCATTGCATAGCGATACCACGCACTCAGGACTCAGCACTGTTTTTGCCTATCTTCTCTCCACCCACCACATCATCGTCATCGCCGCACAAAAAAACACCAGCGTAGGAAAAACGGCACTGAACATGGGCGACCAGTCGTTCAATAGCCCGAGATGAGCGAATAGCCGGTTCAATAAATGAAAACCCAATCCCAGCATGATGCCGGCAAATATTTTTGCGCTCACCCCACCTGAACGTCCCTGGTAATAAGCAAACGGCAATGCCAGCATAATCATTACCAAAACCGCAAAAGGGTAGACCAGCTTCGACCACAGTGCAATTTCGTAGCGCGTCGTTTTCTGCTTGTTTTCACTCAGGTGCTGGACATAAAAATACAGGTTCCAGGCTGACATCTGCTCCGGCACCACCAGCAGCACATTAAGAATGTCAGGAGTCAGCACCGAATGCCAATAAGCCTCGGGAAGCGTACTGACTATCGTCCTGCCCGACTCGAACCGGGTCTGCGCCACATCCGTCAAGCGCCAGCGATTCTCGGATACGTGCTCGCCGCGCTTTGCGTAACTAATCGCGCGCAAACTAAAATCCGGGTCGAACTCATAGATTTTCACTCCCTTCATGGAGGTATCCGGCAGCACCTCCTCGACATTGACGAAGCTCCCCGCATCTTTCACCCACAGGCCGGAACGAAATTCCTGCGCCACTACCGAACTGGTGGCCTTTAAACGCAACTCTTGGGCAGCTCGCCCGCTAAGTGGCGCGATAAACTCACCGAAAACAAAGGTCAGAGCCACGAACAGCAATCCGGCTTTTGCCAGCGACAAGGCAATGCGCTGCACGGACAGCCCCGACACGCGCATCACGGTAAGCTCGGAATGGGCTGTCAGTTGCGCCAGGGCGAACAGAGAGCCGATCAAGGTCGCAATCGGGAATAGTTCGTAAACATGACCGGGCAGGGAAAGCAGGACATAACCAAAGATTTTGACCAGCCGGTAATCGCCCTTGCCCAGGTCGCCCAACTCGTGAATCAGATCAAAAAAAGCGAACAGCATGAGCAGGGCTGCAAACACCAACAACGTGGCCGAATAAATTTCACGTGCCAGATAGCGGCTGATGATTCTCATGTGCGCTCGCCACCGAGCCGAAGAATAAATTTTTTCAGCCAGATAATCCAGAATGGCGCCAGTACAAGCCGGCGGTAAAACAGGAACAACAGCACCAGCAGCATCACGCCATGCACCAGCCACAGCCCGATATACGGAGACAGTTTGCTTTGCGCCACCCAGGCCTGGGTAATACTCAGGAAATTGCTGTAAACCATGTAGAGAAGCAATGCCAGGATTAAATTAAGTGAGCGTCCTGCACGCGGATTGACGAAACTCAGCGGGATCGCCAGCAACGCCAGAATGAAAGCGCTGAGCGGCAAGCCCAGCCGCCACAGCAGTTCCCCCATATTGACCGGTGAACGGTCGCTCAGCAACATTAGCGTGGAAAGGGATTTCTGCGTCGGCGGAATCAGGCTCGCCTCATAAGCATGAATCCGGATGGAATAGCGTTCGAAGTCCATGATCTTGTAATCCGGCGAACCGCCGGCGCCCTCATAGCGCCTGCCGTTGAGCAGCACCATGAATCGATCACCATTTTCAGATACCGTCGTATAGCCATGCTGAGCCACCAGTATGCCCAACTTCTGATGCTGGACAGAGCGCATGAAAATGTTGCTGACCGTGTTATTCGCGCCAGCAAAGCTTTCCACGAAATACACCCGCTCGGCAAATTTGGATTCCTTGAACACGCCCGGCGCCACCGAGGATACATCGTCGCGACTGTCCATTTGCTGCCGGAATTCATCGCTTTTTCTCAACGCCCAAGGGGAAACCACCAGACTTAAAAACGCGATGGCAAATACCGCCGGAGCGGCGAAGCTCACCACCGGACGCACCCATGCCCTGACGCTCAAGCCGGCGGTGAACCAGACCACCATTTCACTATCACGATAGCAACGAGTCAATGTCATTAAAACAGCAATAAACACCGTCAAGGACAGTAAAACCGGCAAGTAATTAATAATACTGAAGCCGAGGAAGGCCGCCACCGCCTCGTTAGCCACAGCACCACCGGCCGCCTGCCCGAGATAGCGGATCAGCATCGTGGTGAGGGTAATCATCAGCAGCACCGAAAAAACCAGCAAGGCATTGCCGGCCATCTCGCGCAGCAGGGCGCGGCGGAAAATCATCGTTTTAGGTTTTCTTTGACTTTTAGACTGCAGTCTGCGGATAATTGCCGATTACTAAATATCATGTATAAAACCTGCCTGAAATACGCGGATATGCGGACAGGATCAAGTAAGGAGCAAAAAGTGGAATTTAGCATAAAAAGCGGTAGCCCGGAAAAACAGCGCAGCGCCTGCGTCGTGATCGGCGTATTCGAGCCACGCAAGCTGGCACTAGCCGGCGAGATAATCGACCAGATTTCCAACCATTACCTGAGCGATATTATCCGCCGCGGCGACATGGAAGGAAAGTCCGGCACCACACTCATGCTCCACAACGTTCCCAATACCCTGTGCGACCGGGTGTTGCTAATCGGTTTGGGCAAGGAGCGTGAATTCAAAGACCAGGAATATCGCAATGCTGTCCGCACAGCCATCAAAACCCTGAATGAAACCGGAGCTCTGGAAGCCTCGGTTTTCCTCACCGAACTCCCGGTCAAGCGCCGCGACACCGCATGGAAAGTCGAGCAGGCCGTATTGATGGCCATGGAAGGGGTTTACCGCTTCGATCAGCTGAAAAGCAAACAGGAAGAAATGCGCCGCCCATTGCGCCGTATCGTCCTGAACGTGTCGCGCCGCACCGAGCTGAGCATCGGCGAAGAAGCCGCCAAACAAGGCCAGGCGATCGCCGACGGCATGAACATGGCCAAGGACCTCGGCAACTTGCCCGGCAACATCTGCACCCCCGCCTACCTGGCCCAGCAGGCGCAGGAACTGGCAAAAACCTATAAACTTAAAATTGAAGTACTGGAACAGAAAGACATGGAAGCCCTGAAAATGGGTTCGCTGCTTTCCGTGGCGCGCGGTAGCCGCCAGCCGCCCAAGCTGATCGTTTTGCACTACCAGGGCAATAAAAAACAAAAACCGGTGGTGCTGGTCGGCAAGGGCGTCACCTTCGATGCCGGCGGCATCTCCCTCAAACCCGCCGCCGAAATGGACGAAATGAAGTACGACATGTCCGGCGCAGCCAGCGTGCTCGGTGTGTTCAAGGCGGTGGCCCAGCTCAAGCTACCGATCAATCTGGTGGGCATCATACCGGCCACGGAGAACCTGCCAGACGGCGATGCCAACAAGCCCGGCGACGTTGTCACCAGCATGTCCGGACAGACCATCGAAGTGCTCAATACCGATGCAGAAGGACGTTTGATCCTGTGCGACGCCCTCACCTACGCCGAACGCTTCGAGCCGGAAGCGGTAGTGGATATCGCCACCCTCACTGGCGCCTGTCTCATCGCACTAGGCAACCATGCCTCCGGTCTGTTCAGCAGCCACGACGCCCTTGCCCGCGAACTGCTTCATGCCGGCGAATACGCGGTCGATCGTGCCTGGCACATGCCGTTGTGGGACGATTACCAGGAGCAACTGAAGAGCAACTTCGCCGACATGGCCAACATCGGCGGCCGTGCCGGTGGTGCTATCACTGCCGCCTGCTTCTTATCGCGCTTCGCCAAGAAATACGACTGGGCGCACCTGGACATTGCCGGTACAGCCTGGAAATCCGGCAAGGACAAAGGTTCGACCGGACGGCCGGTGGCGCTGCTGGTACATTTCCTGATCAATAAATGTAAGGGAGATTAGCCAAGCCCATCCTCATCCCAACCTTCTCCCTCTGGGAGAAGGAGCAATGGTAAAAGGCACTTGTTTTGATATGACCCAAATTGATTTTTACACTCACGCTGCCGACAAATACCACACCGCTTGCGTGCTCTGCGCCAAGGCTGTGGAGCGCGGATTACGGGTCATGGTTTACACTCCCGACGCTGCAACCACGGAAAGAATGGACAAACTGCTGTGGAGCACGCCCGCTGTCGGTTTCATCCCGCATTGCCGCGCCTTGGATAGTCTTGCGCCGGTTACCCCGGTCATCATTGACCATGATACCGACACGCTGGTACACGACGACATCCTGCTCAATCTGCACACCGAACAACCCCTGTTTTTCAGCCGCTTCCACCGGCTGATCGAAATCGTCAGCACGGAAGAAAATGACCGCACCGCAGCGCGCGAGCGCTTCCGCTTCTATCGAGACCGCGGCTATGAAATTCATTCGCATGACATTGGAAACAAGGGCAGATAAATGGATCCCGCCAACGGCGAGCCCGACGTACTCGGGAAAATAGACGCTCTGCTTACCCGGCATCGCACCGGTGCGCCAACACGGCAAGATCTCGCATCGGCCGAGGCACAAGCTGCCCGGGCGGCGATTCCCGTACTGACAGAAATCATCACTGATGACAGCACCATCCCGGTTCTGACTGAAGCCGTACCCTCTTCCAGGACAAACGAAGCCGCAACAACCAGTCACGGGAAGCCTCCGCTCGACATCGAGGCCGCTGCAAGCGAGCAAGCCATCACAAACGAACTGGTTGCAGACATTTCTCATGACGAAGCAGCCCTGCATCAAATTGAGGAATTCATGGTGCAGGAACTGGAAAATCGCATTGCGCTCGAATTCACTGCCACTCTGGATCGCGCCCTGAATGAATTACTCGAACATTCACGCGAACATATCCGGCTTGCCGTGCGAGTAGCACTCAGGCAACGGCTCGACACCCCGCCCCACGGTGCAGGCGAAGACCCCGATCAGCCCTGACCGCCGGTCCGCTTCGATCGGGAAAACGGGTATAATTGCCGCCTTCCCGTTACTCCAAGAAATTCCAAACCATGGAACTCGCCAAAAGTTTTGAACCCGCCGCCATCGAGGCGCACTGGTACCCGCTGTGGGAATCCCGTGGCTATTTCAAGGCCACCACCGAAGCCGACAAACCTGCCTACTGCATCATGTTGCCGCCGCCCAACGTCACCGGCACGCTACACATGGGCCACGCCTTCCAGGACACCCTGATGGACACCCTGGTACGCTACCATCGGATGAAGGGCGATAACACCCTGTGGCAGCCGGGTACCGATCACGCCGGTATCGCTACCCAGATTGTGGTGGAGCGCCAACTGGATGCACAAGGCGTATCGCGCCATGATCTCGGCCGCGAGGAATTCCTCAAGCGAGTCTGGGCCTGGAAGGAAGAGTCCGGCTCCACCATCACCCGCCAGATGCGCCGCCTCGGCGCCTCCTGCGACTGGTCGCGCGAGCGCTTCACCATGGACGAAGGCTTGTCGAAGGCCGTGACCGAGGTCTTCGTTTCTCTCCATAGCCAGGGACTGATCTATCGCGGAAAACGCCTGGTCAACTGGGATCCTGTACTGCTGACCGCAGTGTCCGATCTGGAAGTGGTTTCTGAAGAAGAAGACGGTTTCATGTGGCATATCCGCTACCCGGTCGAAGGCAGTGACGAAGCGCTGGTCGTCGCCACCACCCGCCCCGAAACCATGCTCGGCGACATGGCAGTGGCTGTCCACCCCGACGACGAACGCTACCAGCGCCTGGTCGGCAAGCAGGTGCGTCTGCCACTGTGCGAAAGAACCATAGCGATCATCGCCGACGACTATGTTGATCCGGCCTTCGGCACCGGCTGTGTCAAAATCACTCCGGCCCACGACTTCAACGACTATCAGGTGGGCCTGCGCCACCATCTGGAGCCGCTCAGCATCCTCACCCTCGATGCCAAAATCAACGATCTGGCGCCTTCCGAATACCAGGGCATGGACCGTTACGAGGCGCGCAAAAAGATCATCGCCGACCTCGAAGCCCAGGGACTGCTAGTTGAAACCAAACCGCACAAGCTGATGGTACCGCGCGGCGACCGAACCCATAGCGTGATCGAACCCATGCTCACCGACCAATGGTATGTAGCGATGGAAGACATCGCCAAGCGCGGTCTTGAAGTGGTCGCCGACGGCGATGTAAAATTCGTGCCGGAAAACTGGACCCACGTCTACAACCAGTGGCTTGAGAACATCCAGGACTGGTGCATCTCCCGCCAACTCTGGTGGGGCCACCGCATCCCGGCGTGGTACGACGAGGATGGCAATATCCATGTCGCGCGCAACCTGGATGAAGCACAGAAACAGGCCGGCCCGGACAAGCAGCTCCGCCAGGATGAAGACGTACTCGACACCTGGTTCTCTTCCGCACTATGGCCATTCTCGACCTTGGGCTGGCCGGACAAAACACCGGAGCTTTCCACCTTCCTACCTACCAGCGTACTGGTAACCGGCTTCGACATCATCTTCTTCTGGGTTGCCCGAATGGTCATGATGTCTGAACATTTCACCGGCCAGGTACCGTTCAAGGAAGTCTACGTGCATGGACTGGTGCGCGACATCCACGGCAACAAAATGAGCAAGTCCAAGGGTAACGTGATCGACCCGATCGACCTGATCGACGGCATAAGCCTCGAAGCAATGGTTGCCAAACGCCAGACCGGCCTGATGAACCCGAAGCAGGCGGAATCCATCGCCAAACTGACACGCAAGGACTACCCAGATGGCTTCCCCGCCTTCGGCACCGATGCAATCCGCTTCACCTTCGCCAGCCTTGCCAGCCATGGCCGCGACATCAAGTTCGACCTGCAGCGCTGTGATGGCTACCGCAACTTCTGCAACAAACTGTGGAACGCCACCCGCTTCGTGCTGATGAACACCGAAGGCAAGGACTGCGGTCAGGATGAGTCGCTACCCCTGGATTTTTCAGACGTGGACAAATGGATCATCAGCCGTCTGCAACAGGCCGAAAAGGAAGTGGCTGAGGGTTTCGACACCTATCGCTTCGACATGGCCGCGCGGGCCATCTACGAATTCGTCTGGGACGAATACTGCGACTGGTACGTGGAACTGGCCAAGGTTCAGATCGCCGGGGGCAGCGATGCCCAGCAGCGCGCCACGCGCCGCACCCTGGTGCGGGTGCTGGAAGCCACCCTGCGACTGGCTCACCCGATCATCCCATTCATCACCGAAGAGCTGTGGCAAAAAGTTGCCCCGCTGGCAGGCAAGGGTGGCGAAAGCATCATGCTGCAGCCCTACCCGGACGCTGACTTGGGCCGGGTGGATGCCGCCGCAACCGGACGCGTTGTCCTGCTCAAGGAAATCGTCAACGCCTGCCGTACGCTGCGTGGCGAGATGAACCTCTCCCCGGCACTCAAAGTTCCGCTAATCGCACTAGGCGACGTCTCCGAGCTGGCACCCTACATCCAGGCACTGGCGAGGATTTCCGATGTCGCCATCGTACAGGGTGAGTTGCCGGTCGCTGATGCCCCCGTGGCTGTGGTCGGCGACATCCGCCTGATGCTCAAGATCGAAGTGGACAAGGAAGCCGAGCAGGCACGGCTAGCCAAGGAAATCGCCCGGCTGGAAGGGGAAATCACCAAGGCGCAGGCCAAGCTCGGCAACGAGAGCTTCGTCGCCCGAGCCCCGACTGCCGTTGTTGCGCAGGAAAAAGAGCGGATGGAGAGTTTTGGCGCTACCCTGGAAAAACTCAAGGCTCAACTCGCCAAACTCGGGTAACGTAATCTAAAAAAGCATTTCACCGCAAAGGACGCCAAGGTTCGCAAGGTAAACACAAAGCTTTGATGGCGCTTCCCACATCACCAATCTGATAAGCAGTCTAAGCTGTTCAAGTTCTTGAACTCCTTAGCGTCCTTAGCGTCCTTTGCGGTTAGTGCCTTTTCTACCTTTACCCTCACGAGTCGCACGAAACAAAAAACCCCGCCGAAGCGGGGTCAATTCTTCTTATTAAGCCGTTTCCGGCTTATTATTGATTTTATTCCTTGCCGCCAGCCGCCTGTATCATGGCCTTCTTGAGCGCTTCTGGAGATTCCATGATCTTCATGAAGCTGTTCGAACCCGACATTTTCAGGTCTGGGAAACTCAGTGCGATGCGGAAGCGGCCGTACAAAGTAATCACCTTGTTGCCGGTGACCAGTATTTCATGGGGCAGATGCGCAGAGCCCTTGAGATCGCTGGAATCAATCATCTCCATGATGTACTTGTCGTCCATGAACTTGTCGCCACCCTTCATGGCCACACCGAACACGGACTCCTTCTTGCCGGTGACATCAACACGGTAAACCTTGGTGCAGCCACCCTTCCCGGCCGCCAGATTGGCCTCGACTGCCTTCACAGCTTCTTCGTAGCTGCCATATTCAGCTAGGGGAACAGGCTCGTCGAAATACTCCATGCCGAACATATAGTGGTACTTGCGCAGCTTCGAAGCGGTCAGCCCCTTGGCTCCGAACTCTTCCACACTGCCCAGCGCCGCCTTCAGTTTCTCGGAAGTCTGCGGCAGTTCACTGGCCATGCGATAGCCATTGGCCATGTAAGCCGGGGTGGTGTAGGAAACCTGCACTTCATTTCCAACCTTGGTCACCGCGACCCGCTGAGCCGCGCCAAAACCGCCATTCTCGGTTTTAGCCGCCGTGGTCTTCATCTCATCATTGGTCACCACGATGATCGTGGTTTCAGGATAAGGGGAATAAGAGCCTGCGATGGTAAAACCATTAGCCTGCAATGCGGTTTTTGCCGCTGCCGCCTTTTCTGCTACGGTGCCGGGCCCCTTGGATCCCAACGTGAAGGGCTTGAGCTTCTCGCTTGCCAAGGCAGATCCCATGCTCAGACCCAAGGTCAGAGTGGTTAGCAACAGATTCTTTATTATGCGATTCATGCTGTCTCCAATATCATTTTATAATTTTTAAATAAAAAGGGCCGGAAGTGATTTCTCACCTCCAGCCCTTTTTTTGCTTACTTCACGATGCTGGCTTACGGCCAGATTAGAACTTCATGCCGTAAGCGATGCCCAGAGAATCCTGGTACATCTTGATTTTTTCAGTGCCATAGTTATTTACACCACCACTCATCGCGGTAAGCAAGCTATCACCAGTGACCGAATTCTCCTTAGCATGCATGTAGGACATGGTAATTTCGGAATCGCGTCCCAGACCGTAGGTGAAGCCCAGTGTGTAATGATCCGTCACCACACCCGGGGCGAGGATATTGAAGGTCACATCACGAGACTGGATAGGGTTGTCGCTTTTGCTAACGCCTGCACGCAAGGTCAGTTTCGGGCTGTAGGCATATTCGACGCCCAGTTTCAGCACTTCAACATCACCCCAGCCAAAACCAGGCCCATCGGCGTTTCCAAGCTTAGCACCAAGCAAAGCATTTGTGCTTGGATTGGCTATCGCTTTCACATCAGAGTAATTAATGCGTTGGTAATCAAGAGCAATCGTGGTTGATGGAATAGGCTTGATTGCGATACCCACGTTCCAGTTCTCCGGCATGTCAAAATCGCCCTGCTCGGCAAATAACCCGCGATATTTGTCAAACGAGCTCATCTTGATTTTGCTTGAGTATGCTGCACCCACTGTCACCATGTCGTTCAGTTTGCCCATGTAACCCAGACGAACACCGTAACCCAGCGCATTGTCGTAACCCTGGTTTGTCAGGTAGCTGGCATCGTGGGACAACAAGTTAAACCCCTGCAAACCTTCGGCTTTGAAGCGCTGGTAGCCAATCAAGGGCGAAACCCCCACGGAGTGCTGCTCAGTCAACTTGTAGGCAAAAGTCGGGGCAATCACCAGTTGCAACAGATCAACACCCATTCTTGTGGTTCCACCCAACATATTTGCGGTACCCCCACCAAACTTAAGGCCTTCATAATCAGAATTCATGCCGCCATTGCCGTAAACCGTTACGCCAAACGACATTTTGTCGCCCATCATCATATTGAAGCCGAATTCTGGAACCGCAAAATCTTCACTGCCGCTATCATGGGTACCATTCATGCTACCGCCGAAGGCCGTTCCACCAGCGCGCTCTGCACTGCGAATCGGACGGAACCAATCCACACCGACATCCATTCGATCGCCGACAAACACCATACTGGCCGGATTGTTTGCGCCGCCGAAGGTGTCCTTAGACATCGCAGTCGCCGCGCCGCCCATACCTTTAGCGGTCATACCGTAGCCATGGGAAAAATAACCGTTGGTTGCAGAAGAGATCCCTGGCATTGCCAGACCTGCAACAGCCAATACGCCTACCAGTGCTTTTAATTTCATCTTGTGTGCCCTCCGTTGATCAATTCGTAAATTCTCTATGCCCGGCCGGAATGAATTCGTTCCTGATTGATAACCCAATCCAGACCTTTCGCTAGCCATGGTCTGAATATGTCACAAACTGTTACATGTCTCAAACACTTTCTAATGATTTTAGTATATTAGCTCTATCTAATTTATAAAAAATCAATTACAAACAATATATTAGCAACAAACTGCTTTGTTGCTTTTTCGCAACAATCCGGTTTATTCCTGAAGTGATTTAACTATTTCACCCTTCATCTGAAGATGAACGATTTCAATATCTTCCGGACCTAACTTAAATGGGTATGACAAAATATTGACCGGATTGCTATCACCATAAGGTCGGTTGCAGGCCGATATTTCAGCATCGTCCTTGCCCGGGCAACCGGAAGTACGGAATGGCTTGCCGGCGTTGATGATATTCGCCAATTTGCTTTCCTCCATGCCAAAATCAACCACCTGCCCAGCCTCATCGAACACCATGCGGCGGAATTCACCACCGGCATAGTCGATGAGGTAGCGTGCTAGTTGCACCCGCCGCCATTGTGCTGGCTCGCAGGCTGGGCTGTCTTCCATCAGGGAACCTTTCTCGGGGAAGAAGGCAAACAGATGGCTATGACCGCCCATCTCCTTGATGTTTTGCACCACTTCGAGCAATTCGCGCTCCGTTTCCCCCATGCCGCAAATCAGGTGTGCCCCAAATTTTTCCGGCCCGAAAATATCCGCCGCCCAGGTTATCGCCTGCCAATATTTTTCCCAGCGGTGCGGGCTGTCCACGGCCTTGCCTCGGGTGCGTTCGAAGATTTCCGGCGTTGCGGCGTCCAGCGCCACGGTAAAGATATCCGCGCCAGCCTGCTTGAGGCGCACCAGATCGTCGCGTTCCATGGTGGAGGGATTGGATAGGATGGAAACCGGGATATGCGGCAAATCCCTGACCCAATGCGTCAGCAACTCCAGCGTATCGCGGTTTGAATCGGGATGGCTGATCATGGAAATGCACATACGCTGGAACCGTCCCTTATCCCCGCCAGCCCGAACGCGTGCGATCACTTCCCGGTAGCGTAGCGCCGGCCAATCCACGCGGATGAAGTTTCGGTCGGCATAATCGCGCGTCTCATCGCGATGCCGCGCCAGGCCGCAATAGGCGCAATTGGCGCGGCAGCCCTCAGGATAACTCAGCAGCAGGTTAAGGCAATGAGTGCAGTCGGTACGGTACATGCGGCCCGGCACCAAGCCGAGAGTGATGGCGGCTGCCGTGCTCATCTGGACGTATTCGGGAGAATGCATCGCTGGCGTTTTGATGCGGTAATCGGGATGGTAAAAATCGGGGGGAATCTCACTCACGCTATGGCTCCTCGTAATATTCCTGAAAAGCGACCCATCCGCGCCGCTGCACCTTGTCCTCACTCGCTACTGGTGTACCCCAATACTTCCCTAACTCAGCTCGACGCACCACTGCTCGCTTCAGGCTGGCACTGAATTGATCTCGGATAATGTTGTCATAATTCATCAATGCATTATCCTCGCACCCCATCAACCAGGCCGCTGCGGCCTGCCCTGCCAACTCGCCGGACACCACGGCGGAGGCGATGCCGGCACCGGTAATGGGATGCGTCAACCCAGCCGCATCTCCGACGAACAGAATGTTACCCTCCACCAAATTCTGGCGCAGGCCGCTGACCGGGATCGCCCCGCCGGTGCGATGTAAAATATCCGCTCCCACTCTGCCCTCCACAACGAGCTTGCAATGAAGCGCATCCAGCACTGCCTTGGGGTCAGCCGCAAAGCGCTTGTCCACACCGAGGCCAAGGTTGGCTACCCCGCCCTTGGGAAACAGCCAGGCGTAGCCGCCAGGATAGTCTGGAGACAGCCAGATTTCGGTATTCTCTGCGAACTCCAGCAGCGGCACAGAGTATTGCAAGGCATATACCATTTCCTGCTGCGGCAAGCCCAGCGACCTTGCCACGAAGGAGTGCGGCCCGTCGGCTGCGATTAGCAGCCGATAATCAAAATATATCTCTCCCTGCGGCGTAAGCACTATAGCCGACGAACCCGCGCTATCCAGACTGGTCAGGCGGCTATTCAAATACAGCCTGGCGCCGTTTTGTCCAGCCTGCTGAGCCAATGCCTGATCAAATGCGGCGCGGTCTATCATCAGGCCGGGCGCATCACTTTTTTCTGCCCACCCCGAAGGCAGGTGACTGGTCATGCCCAGAATGCGCTGCTGCAACACCCCCTCGGGCACAGCGTAACGAGCCAACGGCAAGGGAATGAATTCGGCACACTGTACCGGCACGCCGATTTCCTTACGACACTCCACCGCAGCCACGCGCAACCCGGCTTGCGCTGCGGCCAATGCCGCCGCGCCGCCAGCCGGCCCGAGTCCAACCACCAGCACATCCACTTCCACTCTCATCCGAGAGCTTGCCGAATCACTGCTGCAAAATCATCCGGTGTAAGCATCAGCAAATCCGCCTGCTGCCGAGCGAAAAACGACCGGATTATTTCTTCAAGCCCATCCAGCTGCACATTGCGTAACACCGCCTCCAGATCAACCACCGCGCGCTTCGGGCTGACGAAAAAATCGCCGCTGAACCACACTTGCCTGATACGACCGGCGCGCGCATCGAACGCGAGACTTACCCGCAGCAAGCCACCGGGAAATTTGCGTGATGCCTGCAGAATCGGCATATCCGCCGCAGGGAGGTCGATCAGATTGACCCAATCCGGATGGTCGATCTCGGCCAGCGCATCTTGATAACGCGCCAACTCTGCCGCAGCCAGATTGCCCGGGACGAAAGAAACACCGAACTCCCTGGCGAATGCCTCGGTCAGTGCCGCCTTGACCACCTCAAGGTCGGGCACCTGATCAAGCAGATCGGCCAAATTTGTCACCCGCTCCCGCGCCGAAGAAATTGCCTTGTCAGAAAGTTTTTCGGCCGGGATGCGCAGCACGCGCAGCATTTTTTCCACATCGAACCGAAGCAGCAACGTGCCCTGATACATCAGGGCATTGCCCTCGAAAGCGCCGCCGGTGCCGGAAATCTTTTTTCCCTCCACCTCGATGTCATTGCGCGGACGGTATCTCGCCTCGACGCCCAAGGCAGAAATTCCCCGCGCCGCCGCTACACAGATGCGGCGAGCAATCTGCTCCATGTCGGCGCAGCCGAGAATCTCTTTGGTCAAGTAGAGTTCCCAGCCGACCTGGGTTTCATCGAAGTAGATCGCCCCGCCGCCAGTAATGCGGCGCTGCACGGCAATATTATTGGCACGACAGTAATCGAGATCGAGCTCCTGCTCCGCGCTCTGGTGATAGCCGAGCAGCGCGCTTGGCCGAAAGCGCAAAAAACGCAGGGTATTGGGGATTTCACCAGCCTGACGCGCTTCAAGCAGGGCGCGGTTGAGGGCGATATTCTCCGCCGCCGGCCTCAGGCCGGTATCGATGACGCGCCAGGTTTTGTCCATACTCCGCCCCCCATCACCATCTCACCACCCACTGCCATTGAGCAGCAAACAGAGGCAATACGCGCCTTCCGGCCGAGCCGAGCCGCCAGTTCGACCATGCCGTCGGCAGGATGCGCGATCCCATTCAAACCGGCCATTAGCGCATAGGCATCGATCTCGGCCTTGACCTGACCTGCCGGTCGCGCACAACCAAGCAGCAACGGGATATTCGGCAAGGCCTGTCGCGCGTCGAAAAAAAAACGGCCGACTTCAAGGCTGTCAGGCACGCTGAAAGGCTGGTGGGCCGGTGCGTAGAACGGCATCACTACCACCAGTACAACGGCTGACGGCTGGTGGCGGCGCAGCATTTCCAGCGCGACCCGTTCGCCCAGAAAGTGACCGTAATGAAGCCCCAACACGATGTGCGGCACCACCTTAAGGCGCGTCGCCACCAGATTCTCCAGCGAGCGCTCGAAGTCGTCCACGCTGCGCTTCAGATGGTAGACTTGGGTAATGGTCTCCTGCGCGCCAATTACATCCATCATGGCGGCATCGATGCCGCTGTCTTCCATCCGTTGCGCCATATCCCTGTTGTCCACCAGAGCTGTATGCAGTGCGATCCTGAACTCCGGGAATGCCTCTTTGATATGACGAATAGTCGCGTAGTAAGGATCGTACTCGACTTCGTTGTGGTGGTTGGAGCCTCCGGTCAGCAGCATGCCGCGAGCGCCGCGCTCGATCTGCTGGTTGGCTACGCGCCACAATTCATCCGGGGTACGGGCCGGAATCATGCTGGAGAGAATTTTGCCCTTGCAATGATCACACTGCAATTTGCAGTCCGGTCCGGTAATAGAAACTGCTGGCCAGGCACTCTTGCTGCAGGAGGCGATTTCGGATGTGGCGTAGGATTTGAAGCTTGGCGTATAGAAATCGATGCTGTCGTCCATTGTATCGGCGGCGCACTGCATTTCCCCTACCAGGGCGGCATCCAGTGAGATGCCCAGGGGCTCGATCTTTGCCGCAATGTTCAGCCAATCCATTTAAGCACCGCCGCAGTCGTTAAACATGACGGGCTCCATAATGCAGTTCAACAAAACATTTAACCGCGAAGGACGCCAAGGTACGCAAAGGAAACACAACAACATGGGTTACCTCGCGTTCCTTGGCGTCCTTCGCGATAAAAAATGCAGTCGACCGGCAACAATTATGCGCAACCCGGAAAACCTTCTGTCTGCATCTTGGCCTCGAACGCCTCGGCCGCAGCCAGCCCAGTCAGGAGCGAGCTGGACTCCCCTGCCCAGTCGTAAGGTTTCATCCTGACCAGCCAGCCAGCACCGTAAGGATCGGCGTTGATCGTGCTGGGCACGGCGACTGCCGCCTCGTTGATGGCAGCAATTTCGCCACTGACGGGCGCCTTGACCGGGCCGACCCATTTGCCCGACTCAACGGTGCCGGTGGATTTGTTCTGGTCAACCACCCGACCCACTTTCTTTGCCGTCCAGGCAACGATCTCCCCCGACAGAGCGCAGCTGTAAGTGGTCATACCGACGACAATGGTCCCGTCCGACTCGTGTCGAGCCCACACATTATCGTCCACGTTGTAATACAGGTCATCGGGGAAATTGCAGCCGCGTACTAAAGCCATTCTCATCTCACCCTTCCAAAAGCAAAAAAGGGCAGGCGATATCGCCTGCCCTTTTTTGACTGCATCAGTTCAACCTGCTGCCATACATTAGATGTACAGGCAGATATCGGTCTCTCCAGCAAACTCGAAGAACGACGCTGCGCCAACAAACTCAACATTGTCGATAAATTGGTTATGCTCAAATCCGAACAGTTCCACCGTCATCTGGCAGGCAAGGAATTTCACCTCCGCCTCGACGCAAAGATCACGCAATTCGTCGATTGTGGCAACCCCACAGTTTTTGATGGTCATCTTCATCAATGTGGTCGCCAGTGATTCATAACCGGGAATGCTGGCCTGAACGATATTGGGAATATTCCAGTTGATATCTTTGAACCACTTCGGCCCAAAGGGCATCTTCATCGGCATGCCAGGGTTACCCAACGGGCTGACTTTCAGTCCGCTGGTATCCTTGCGAAGAAGTTGCAATCCGTAGAAAGTACAAAACACCTGTACATCATAACCCAGAGCTGCGGCCGTGGATGCCAGAATGAGAGGTGGATATGCCCAGTCCAGCGTGCCCTTGGTCGCGATGATTGCAAGTTTCTTCGACATGTTTTGTTGCCTCCAGATTGTAGATAATTATTATTTTTTCAAACTATTTTTATTATTTCTTCTTCATGAAGAACTGATATTTGCCACCTTCTTCGGCAGAAGACAGCAACTCGTTGCCGGTCTGCTTGGCAAAAGCTTGCATATCCTTGACGGAACCCGGGTCGGTGGCAATCACTTTCAGCACTTGGCCGGCAGTCAATTCGGCGAGAGCTTTCTTGGTACGCAGGATGGGCAGGGGGCAGTTCAGACCGCTAGCGTCCAATTCTTTATCGAAGTTCATTTTTCTTAGTCTCCTAAAGTGGTGGGTTTAGATGTAAAAAAGGATTTTATAATATAGATAAGGGCAAATTGCAACAGCCGCGACTATTCCCTGACAAAAATCAAGCCGCCTTGGCAACTGCAAGACCGGACTGCGCCCAAGCCATAATGCCACCCTGCAAGTTATACACGTTGTCGTGCCCCTTGGCAGCCATAAAGGCGCAGGCCTGCGCCGAACGCGCGCCTGAACGGCAATAGAAGATGGTATGAACGTCCTTATCGAGCTCGTCCGCCTTGATCGGCAACAGGTGCAAGGGCAGATGTAGCGCACCTTCGATTACACCGTAAGCGACTTCGTTATCACTGCGCACATCCACCAGGGCAAGATTCTTTTTCTCGCTCAACAGGGAGTGCAACCCAGCAACATCAATTTCCTTGATGCCGAACATATTGGTTCCAAACATGACGATATTTTCCTTCATCAACAAAATCAGAGTTCGCTAATATACCAAAAAGCAGAGAATCTACAATTGCTTTTATTTATGCATGCATAATATTATTCTACTCAATTCCTGTTACTTCTGCTTTTTAAAAGACCACGCAACCGCCCCACAAGTTCCGGAGCGCGAGATCCGTCACCCATCCTCCCCTATCCACTATTCGGCCGCCACCCAGTGGCCCGATTTGCCGCCCTGTTTCTCCAGCAGACGTATGCCATCCATCCTCATACCACGATCCACCGCCTTGCACATATCGTAGATCGTCAGCAAACCGACGCTCGCAGCAGTCAACGCCTCCATCTCGACGCCGGTGCGGCCCAATGTTTCCGCCGTGACGATACATTCGATCGCCGCATTGGACTCGTCCACGTTGAACTCCACGCCAACCTTGGTGAGCGCGAGCGGGTGGCACAAGGGAATCAATTCGGAAGTGCGCTTCGAAGCCTGGATCGCAGCGATGCGGGCAACGCCGAGTACATCGCCCTTTTTGGCCCCGCCCTCCAGAATCAGCTTCAGCGTGGCAGGCTGCATGATAATTTTGCCCGCAGCGCGGGCGATGCGGCGAGTTTCCGACTTTTCCGCCACGCCCACCATATGCGCCTGCCCAGCCTCGTCAAAATGGGTGAATCCGCTCATTTTTGGCACCTGAATACTGAACTTATATTTTAAAGCGATTATCATAGCACCATGAATTTACGCCACCTAGTAGTCCGTTCCACCAAAATGGGGACAAATGAAACGGATGGATTTTTTCGACAGGCTAGACGCAGACTCGCCGCCGTATGGGGTATACGGCAAGGGGATGCAACGACGCATGGCGGAAAAAGATGCCGTTTCATGTCTGCGGTTTGGCGGAACGGGCTACTCGCCCTGCTCATCCCCCTGCTGACCCTGCCGGGCGTGTTGGCCGATGGCCTGCCCGACTTGGGGGAGGTATCGCAAAGCGGGTTTTCCTCACAAACCGAGCGCCGCATCGGCGAGGCCATCATGGTTGACGTCCGCCATGACCGTAGCCTGGTGGATGACACCGAACTGACCGACTACCTCAACAACCTGGGCTACCGACTAGTGGCCTCCAGTACGGAAAATCGCCAGGATTTTGAATTTTTCGTGCTGCGTGACAACACTTTGAACGCCTTCGCCCTGCCAGGCGGGTTTATCGGCGTGCATACCGGACTGATACTCGCGGCACAGAGCGAATCCGAGCTCGCCGCCGTGCTCGGCCACGAAATCGCCCACGTCACGCAGCGCCACCTGGCTCGCATCATCGCCAAGCAGGAGCAAAGCGCGATTGCCTCGCTCGCCGCACTGGCGGTGGCGATCCTGGCTGCGCGTTCCAATCCGCAGATTGCCAATGCCGCCATGGCGACGGCGCAAGCGACTTCCATCCAGACTCAGCTCGACTTCACCCGCGAACACGAGCGCGAAGCCGACCGCATTGGCCTGCAGACGCTGACCCAGGCCGGATTCGATCCTCGCGGAGCCGCTTTATTCTTCGAACGACTGCAAAAATCCAGCCGTTTGTACGAAAACAACGCGCCCGAATACCTGCGCACTCACCCGATCACCAGCGATCGCATTGCCGACCTGCAGAACCGCCTGGAAGACAAACCCTATCGCCAGATTCCTGACAGCCTGGAATTCCAGCTGGTGCGCGCCAAGCTGCGCGCCGAGGAAGGAACGCCGCAGCAAGCAATCGCGCACTTCGAAGAAGCGCTGCGCGAAAAGAAATACAGCAGCGAAGCTGCTAGTCGTTATGGCTTGGCAGCTGCCCTGCTGCGCGCCAAGGAGACCGCGCGCGCCGAGCAGGAGTTGGCACAATTGCGCAAAATCACTGCGCCTAACGCAATTATCGAAAACCTGGACGCACTGATCAAGACTGCCTCCGGCCCGCCAGGTGCCGCCCTCGCCCAATACCAGACTGCACTGAAAAGCTTTCCCAATCACCGGGCGCTGGTGTACGGCTACGCTGGAGCCCTGCTGCAGAGCCGCCACATCAGCGATGCACTGAAGCTGGTCGGCGACCGGCTGCGCCGTTTTCCCAACGACGCCCGGCTCTACGAATTGCAGGCGCAAGGCTACGCCATGCAGGGCAAGATGCTGCTCTCTCACCAGGCGCAGGCCGAAGCCTACACCCGACAGGGCAATTTGGTCGCCGCCATCGAGCAGCTGCAGCTTGGCTTGAAAGCAGGCGACAGCGATTTCTACCAGCTTTCCATTGCTGAGGCGCGACTCAAGGCATTGCGCGTCGAACATGCCGAGCTCACCAAGAAACCCTAGCGTTCAGAGGGGTGTTATTTTTCCTCATTCCCCCCTGGGGGTACTTGAAAAATCCATAGGCAGCGTCAAAATAACTCTAGTATGCTTAAGGGAATCGAATGGGTAACAAGCGTCAAGAAACTCCGGTACTGGAAACAGTAAAAAGCAAGCTGAAGACCCCGCCACTGTTCAATGTGGTATTGCTGAACGATGACTTCACTCCGATGGAGTTTGTCGTCGAGGTACTGCAACAATATTTTTCCAAGACCTACGAACAAGCGACGGAAATTATGCTCAAAGTACATACTGAAGGCGTTGGCCTATGTGGGGTGTACCCCAAGGACATCGCCGCAACCAAGGTGGAACAGGTCGTGGCATTCGCCCGGCAGCATCAACATCCGCTGCAATGCGTGATGGAGGAAAAGTAAAATGATCGCACAGGAACTTGAAGTCTCATTGCATATGGCTTTCATGGAAGCGCGCCAGAAGCGCCATGAGTTCATTACCGTGGAGCATCTGCTGCTGGCCATGCTGGACAACCCCAGCGCGGCCAAGGTGCTGCGCGCCTGTGCCGCCAACATCGACGAGCTGCGCAAAACCCTTGCTGACTTCGTCACCACCCAGACTCCCACCATAGCCGGCTCGGGCGAAGTGGACACGCAACCCACCCTGGGCTTTCAGCGCGTGATCCAGCGCGCCATCCTGCACGTCCAATCTTCCGGCAAAAAAGAAGTCACCGGCGCCAACGTGCTGGTAGCAATTTTTGGCGAGAAAGATTCCCATGCGGTGTATTTCCTCAGCCAGCAAGGCATTTCCCGCTTCGATATAGTTAACTACATCTCGCACGGCATCAGCAAAGTACCGGAAGGCAATGCGCCTCGCCAGGATCTGGAGCAGGAGTCCGAGCAGGAAGCAGTTCCCGCCGGTGCGCTGGAAAATTTTACCCTGAACCTCAACGTTCAGGCTCTGGCTGGCAAGATCGATCCGCTCATCGGGCGCGAACTGGAACTGGAACGGACCATTCAAACCCTGTGCCGCCGCCGCAAGAACAACCCGCTGCTGGTCGGCGAAGCGGGTGTCGGCAAGACTGCCATTGCAGAAGGACTGGCTCGCCGCATCGTCGAGGGCGAGGTACCCGAAGTACTGGCCGAGAGCACGGTCTACTCGCTCGACATGGGCGCGCTGCTGGCTGGCACCAAGTACCGCGGCGATTTCGAACAGCGCCTCAAGGCGGTACTCAAGCAGCTCAACGAGGATCCGCACGCCATCCTGTTCATTGACGAGATTCACACCCTGATCGGTGCTGGCGCCGCTTCCGGCGGCACGCTCGACGCTTCCAACCTGTTGAAGCCTGCCCTGAGTTCCGGGCAGCTGCGCTGTATCGGCGCCACCACTTACAACGAGTATCGCGGCATTTTCGAGAAAGATCACGCTCTGTCGCGGCGCTTCCAGAAGATCGACGTACCCGAGCCCAGCGTGGAGGAAACCGTAGCCATCCTGCGTGGCCTGAAATCGCGCTTCGAGGCCCACCACGGCGTCAAGTACACGGCGACGGCGCTGACCACGGCGGCTGAACTGTCGGCGCGTTACATCAACGATCGCCACCTTCCCGACAAGGCCATCGACGTGATCGATGAAGCCGGGGCCGCGCAGCGCATCCTGCCGAAATCAAAGCAGAAGAAGACCATCACCAACAAGGAAATTGAGGAAATCATCGCCAAGATCGCGCGCATTCCGCCAAAGAATATCTCCAGCGATGATCGCAGTGCCCTCAAGACCCTTGATCGTGACCTCAAGTCCGTGGTGTTCGGCCAGGACAAGTCGATCGATATGCTCGCCTCTGCAATCAAGATGGCTCGTTCCGGCCTCGGCAATCCGCACAAACCGATCGGCTCCTTCCTGTTTTCCGGTCCAACCGGCGTCGGCAAGACCGAAGTGGCACGGCAGCTGGCCTACACTCTGGGCATCGAGCTGATCCGCTTCGACATGTCCGAATACATGGAGCGGCACGCGGTATCTCGCCTGATCGGCGCCCCGCCCGGCTATGTCGGCTTCGAACAGGGTGGACTACTGACCGAACAGATCACCAAACACCCTTATGCGGTGCTGCTGCTCGATGAAATCGAAAAAGCCCACCCCGACATCTTCAACATCCTGTTGCAAGTGATGGATCACGGCACGCTCACCGACAACAATGGCCGCAAGGCGGACTTCCGCAACGTGATCATCATCATGACCACCAACGCCGGCGCCGAATCGCTGACCAAGAGCAACATCGGCTTCACCACTGCACGGCAGCAAGGCGATGAAATGGCGGAAATCAAACGGCTATTCAGCCCGGAATTCAGGAACCGCCTGGATGGCACCATTTCCTTTGCGCCGCTCAGTCGCGAGGTCATCCTGCGCGTGGTGGACAAATTCCTGATGCAGCTGGATGAACAACTCCACGAGAAAAAAGTAGATGCCGTGTTTACCGATGCCCTGAAGGATCATTTGGCCAAGCATGGCTTCGACCCGGCAATGGGCGCACGACCGATGGCGCGGCTTATTCAGGACACCATCCGCAAGGCGTTGGCGGACGAATTGCTGTTTGGCCGACTGGCCCACGGTGGCAAGGTAGTAGTAGATATCGACGAGCAGGACCATGTCCGCCTCGAATTTGCCGAGAACAGCGAAAAAGCCGTCAGCGTTTAAATCGAACCACAATAAAATAAGGCGCAGGACTCAAGAAGTCCTGCGCCTTATTTTTAATCAAAGCCTGGTCAGCCGATTTACTTCTTTTCTTCCACCTTGCAAGTGTTCATGCCGAAAATGCTATAGGCCGGGCACCAGTTCATCACCCCGGTGGCCAGTGGCACAATGCCGATCAGCCCCCACAACCACAGGCCATCTTCGCTCTGAAGAATGAACACCAAGGCCAGCAACACGATCCCAGCCACAATGCGAAACCCCCTGTCAATACCGCCCACGTTTGCTTTCATATTCTCTCCCAGTTGATATTTCAAGACATTACTGACAAAACACCGCCCTGTAATAATAACCTACTTATCAATCTTTCGCGGGGTGCAGCCCGTAGCGGTTCAGTTTACGGTACAACGTTCGCTCGCTGATGCCGAGGATATCCGCCACCGTGCGCCGATGCCCGCCATGATGTTCCAGCAATTCGCAAATATGGCGGATCTCCATTTCTTCAATGGATAGGGCAGAAGGAACGCCCACCATTGGGGGAGGCACCGGACTGCCCACTAAAACCCCTGTTCGCATTGCCGTCTGTACCTTTTCCTCGTTCATACTGTCGAATTGAATATGTTTGGCATGAATGATCCCGTTGCTGGACAAAGCAACCGCCTTCTGCAAAACATTACGCAGTTCGCGCACGTTGCCGGGATAATCATAGTTCATCAACCGTGAAATGGCGTCTGCAGCAAGTCTTGGAATATTCTTCCCTGCCCCGCTGATGCGGGCAAGCAACGCATCAGCCAGCGCAGGAATATCCGGACGGCGCTCGCGCAGAGAGGGAAGCATCACGTCGATACCGGCGATTCGGTAATACAAATCCTCGCGAAACAACCCCTGGTCCACCCGCTCCAGCAAATTCCGGTTGGTGGCGGAAATAATCCGCACATCTGCTGTCAGGGTTACCGTACCACCAACCCGGCGGAATTCTCCGGTCTCCAGCACGCGCAGGAGCTTGGGTTGCATTGAAAGTGGGATTTCCCCGATTTCGTCGAGAAACAGCGTTCCGCCCCCCGCCAGTTCAAACAATCCTTGTTTGCGTCCGACACAGCCCGTGAAAGCACCTCGCTCGTGGCCAAAGAATTCACTCTCGAACACCGATTCGGCGATAGCCGCGCAATTGACTGAGACATACGGGCGGCCGCCCCGTGTTGAAAGCTTGTGCACGAATTCCGCTGCCAGTTCCTTACCGACGCCGCTTTCCCCATACAGCAGTATCGGCGCATCCGACTCGGCCACTCGGCCCAGCTTGTCTGCACACTGCAGAAAGGCGGGCGAATGGCCGATCATGCGCATTTCATCGCAATCCAGTTCTTCCGAAGATGCCAACGGTACGATAGCCTCGCCCAAGTAAAGGCAACCGTCCCGCCCGCGAATCGGATACCCCTTGAGGCGCACCCGCTCGGCGCGATTGTTATTGTCGTAATGAATATGCAGTACCTGGCAAGCCTCACCGGTTGCAAATACCTTCTGGTGAGGACAGACCTCGCCGTTCTCATGACAGGGAACGGAGGAATGATGGGAAATTTCGTGGCACAAGCGGCCCACAATCTCCTCCGGATTCAAACCATATACCTGACAATAAGCATTGTTTGCAGAAACCACACGGTAATCCTTATCGATCAGGACGAATGGATTTTCCTGGATATTGATCAGAGATTGCAGGTCGAGAGAAAGATCGTTCATTTTTAGCGTCACCTCATGACAGATTGTCATGACACAGTATAACCATGACCAAGCTGCCATGTAAATGGTAAAGCTGTTGGCTCAACAGGCTGATAAAACATTTCTTAATGAATGACCATACTGCCATATTGACATGACAGCCTGTCATCACAGAAATAATATAAATTAAATTCACTTAATTATTAATTAGTTACGTAATGGCACGCAGATTGCTTACAGATTTACCTCAACCCAATAAATGGAGAACCAAATGGCCGCAAATTGGACACTGCACGAAGGCGTAAAAATGGACGACGCTACTGCCAGCGAAGTTGCCAAGATCGCCTGCGCACTAAAATCCCTGTCAGCCTATACCAGTCTGGCGATGGAAAGCGAAGACGCACCGGAAGACCTGCAAGCCATCGTAGATGAAGGACTTGAGGCGATGACCCGGATTTTCGTCTGGTAATTCGGGGAATACCCTAATAAAAAAATACCCGGGAAAAACTCTTAACCCATAAGGAACTGTGTACATGGCACATATCATCATTCTCGGCGCAGGCATCGGCGGCATGTCGTGCGCATATGAAATGCGGGAGCAGGTTCGCCCTGAAGACAAGGTCACCGTCATTTCGGATTCTCCTTTATTTCAATTCGTCCCTTCCAACCCCTGGGTCGCGGTCAACTGGCGCACCAAGGAAGACATTACCATCCCCATCGCGCCCTATTTAGAGCGCAAGAACATCAGCGTGATCGCAACACCGGCGAAGCGCGTTCATCCCGAAAAAAACCAGGTCGAACTGACTGACGGCCAAATCGTCGATTACGACTTTCTGGTCATCGCTACCGGTCCGAAACTTGCCTTCGACGAAGTAGAAGGCATGGGGCCAGGCAAGAACACGCATTCCATCTGCCACGTCGATCACGCAGTGGAAGCCGGCAAGGCATGGGACCAGTTCATACGGGATCCGGGGCCGATCGTAGTAGGCGCCGCACAGATGGCTTCATGCTATGGGCCTGCCTACGAATTCGCCATGATCATGGACACCGACCTGCGCAGACGCAAGATCCGCGACAAGGTACCGATGACCTTCGTCACTGCCGAACCCTACATCGGCCATCTCGGCCTGGGTGGCGTGGGAGACTCCAAGGGACTGATGGAATCCGCCATGCGCGACCGCCACATCAAGTGGATTTGCAATGCCAAGGTCACCAAGGTCGAGCCGGGCAAGATGTTCGTCACCGAAATGGATGACATGGGCAACGTCAAGAAGGAACACGAACTGCCGTTCAAACACTCGATGATGCTACCGGCCTTCAAGGGCGTGGATGCCGTATTCGGCATCGAGGGCTTGACCAACCCGCGCGGATTCATCCTGATCGATCCGTTCCAGCGCAACCCGAAATACAACAATATTTACGCGATCGGCGTGTGTGTCGCCATTCCGCCGGTAGAAGCCACCCCAGTGCCGACCGGCGCCCCCAAGACCGGCTACATGATCGAAACCATGGTCACCGCCACGGCACACAACATCCGTGCCGTACTCGACGGCAAGGAGCCGGATTTCAAAGCTACCTGGAATGCTATCTGCCTGGCCGACTTCGGCGACACTGGTGCCGCATTTGTGGCGTTGCCGCAAATTCCGCCGCGCAACGTCAACTGGTTCAAGGAAGGAAAATGGGTGCACCTGGCCAAGATCGCCTTCGAGAAATACTTCATTCGCAAGATGAAAAAAGGCACCACCGAACCGATTTACGAGAAATATGTGCTCGGCGTACTCGGCATCAAGAAGAAAAAATAAAGCATCATTTTTTTGTTGTGCCTCCGTTTTGGGCGGCTTCGGCCGCCCACTTTTTTAAGGAAAACAGAATGTCTGTCCAATGGAATCTGCGGGAAGGGGTAAACCTGGATGATGCGACCGCCTGCGATGTCGCCAAGATCGCCTGTGCGCTGAAATCTCTGTCAATTTACACACGCCTGGCGATGGAAAGCGAGGACGCGCCGGAAGACCTGCAGGCCATCGTAGACGAGGGGCTGGAAGCAATGACCCGAGTCTTCGTCTGGTAATCCCTTGTCGAACTTAAATTGATCGTCTTGAAAACAAGAACCTTAACTCCAGGGAACTCGTGCATATGGCACATATCGTAATTCTCGGCGCAGGCACCGGCGGTATGACGTGTGCGTATGAAATGCGGGAGAAGATTCGGCCCTGGGATAAAGTCACCGTCATTTCGGATACACCCAATTTCCACTTTGTCCCCTCCAACCCCTGGGTCGCTGTTAACTGGCGCACCCGCGAAGACATCGAAATTCCGATCGCTCCCTATTTCGAGCGCAGCGGCATCAACCTGATTACCACGCCAGCGAAACGGGTGCACCCAAAAAAAGACCAGATCGAACTCACCAACGGCCAAATCGTCGAGTACGACTTTCTGGTCATCGCTACCGGTCCGAAGCTCGCTTTCGACGAAGTGGAAGGTATGGGTCCGGGCAAGAATACGCATTCCATCTGCCACGTCGATCACGCAGTCGAAGCTGGCAAGGCATGGAGCCAGTTCATCATTGATCCCGGGCCGATTGTCGTTGGTGCTGCGCAGGGCGCTTCCTGCTTCGGACCTGCCTACGAATTTACCATGATCATGGAAACCGACCTGCGCAGACGCAAGATCCGCGACCAGGTGCCGATGACCTTCGTCACCCCGGAACCCTACGTCGGCCATATCGGCCTGGGTGGAGTGGGCGACTCCAGGGGGATGATGGAATCAATCATGCGCGAGCGCCATATCAAATGGATATGCAACGCCATAGTTACCCGGGTCGCGCCTGGCAAGATGTTCGTCACCGAACTGGACGACATGGGAAATATCAAAAAGGAGCACGAACTACCCTTTAAACATTCGATGATACTGCCGGCTTTCAAGGGCGTAGACGCAGTATCCGGCATTGATGGCCTGACCAATCAGAGCGGGTTTATCCTGATCGATCCCTACCAGCGCAATCCCGAGTACGACAATATCTACGCAGTGGGCGTATGTGTCGACATTCCACCGGTGGAATCCACCCCGGTGCCAACCGGCGCACCCAAGACCGGCTACATGCTTGAGAGCATGGTCAGTGCCACAGTTCACAACATATGCGCGATGCTCGATGGCAACGTACCCAATCATAAAGCCACCTGGAACGCCATCTGCCTGGCCGATTTCGGCGACACCGGCGCAGCCTTCGTGGCGCTGCCGCAAATCCCGCCGCGCAACGTCAACTGGTTCAAGGAAGGCAAATGGGTGCACCTGGCCAAGATTGCCTTCGAGAAGTATTTTTTGCGGAAAATGAAAAAAGGCACTACCGATCCGATTTATGAAAAATATGTCCTCAATGTACTGGGTATCAAAAAGTTGAAATAGCGACTTCCTGAAGTTTTATTGTTGTGCCTCCGTTTTGGGGCGGCTTCGGCCGCCCATTTTTTTATTGCGGATAACCGCTTATCAAGAATGGTTAAGCGACCTGCCAATAACGGATATAATGGCGCATTGTAAAAACACTTTATTTATCGAGCGCATCCCATGCTGAAAGCCTATCGTGACCATGCTGCCGAGCGCATCGCGCTTGGCCTGCCGCCGCTACCTCTTGACACAGAGCAAACTACGGCACTAGTCGAACTGCTGAAGAATCCTCCTGCGGGTGAAGAAGCCTTCCTCGTTGACCTTCTGGAAAACCGCACTCCTGCCGGCGTGGACGATGCAGCCAAAATCAAGGCAGCTTTCCTCGCCGATATCGCCAACAACAGAGCAAACTCGCCGCTGGTGAGTCCACAACATGCTGTCAGACTGCTTGGCACCATGCTGGGCGGATATAACGTCACCGCCTTGATCGCGTTGCTGGATACTCCTCTTGCCGCCGATGCTGCCGAAGCACTAAAACGCACCATCCTGATTTTCGACGCTTTCCATCAAGTCGCCGACCGGATGAAGGCGGGCAACGCCCATGCCAAAACCCTGATTCAGTCCTGGGCTGACGGCGAATGGTTTACCGCCAAGCCCGCGCTGGCAGAAGCGATCAAAACCGTGGTGTTCAAAGTGCCGGGAGAAACCAACACCGACGACCTGTCACCAGCCCAGGCGGCCTGGTCGCGCCCCGACATTCCACTCCACGCCACAGAAATGCTGGTCGCCAAGATGCCGGATGGTCTTGCCACCATCGCCAAGCTCAAGGAAAAAAGCCTGCCTGTTGCCTACGTCGGCGACGTAGTGGGCACTGGCTCTTCACGTAAATCTGCAATCAATTCGGTGCAGTGGTATATGGGTGCGGATATCCCCCATATCCCCAACAAACGTACCGGCGGTATTGTGCTGGGCAGCAAGATCGCGCCGATTTTCTTCAACACCGCCGAAGACTCCGGTGCATTGCCAATTGAGTTTGACGTCTCCACCTTGAACACCGGCGACATCATCGTCATCCATCCCTACAAGGGCCAGGTCACTGATGAAGCTGGCAAACTCATCGCCAGCTTTACTCTGGCGCCGGTCACCTTGGCGGACGAAGTGCGCGCAGGCGGACGCATCCCGCTGATCATCGGTCGCGGCCTCACCACGCTGGCGCGCTCTACCCTTGGCCTTCCGCATTCGACACTGTTTGCCCTGCCCACCCCGGTCAATGATTCCGGCAAGGGCTATACCCTGGCGCAGAAAATGGTTGGCCGTGCCTGCGGCGTGGCTGGCGTACGCCCCGGCACTTATTGCGAACCCAGAATGACGACCGTTGGCTCGCAGGACACCACCGGCGGCATGACCCTCGACGAGCTGAAAGAAATTGCCTGTCTCGGCTTCTCCGCTGATCTGGTGATGCAAAGTTTTTGCCACACGGCCGCCTACCCCAAGCCGATAGACATCAAGCTGCAACATGCCCTGCCGGAGTTCATGGCCAGCCGTAGCGGCGTGAGCCTCAAAGCCGGCGACGGGATCATCCACTCCTGGCTGAATCGCATGCTGTTGCCTGATACTGTCGGTACCGGGGGTGACTCTCATACCCGCTTCCCGATCGGGATATCCTTCCCCGCCGGCTCCGGCCTGGTCGCCTTTGGCGCGGCCATGGGCATCATGCCGCTGGACATGCCGGAATCGGTGCTGGTGCGCTTCAAGGGCCAGATGCAGCCGGGCATTACCTTGCGCGATCTGGTCAATGCCATCCCCTACGCGGCGATTTTGGAAGGCTCCATGACCGTCGCCAAACAGGGCAAGAAAAATGTGTTCTCTGGCCGTATTCTCGAAATTGAAGGGCTGCCTGACCTGAAAGTAGAGCAGGCGTTCGAGCTTTCCGATGCTTCGGCTGAAAGATCCGCTGCTGCCTGCACGGTGCGTCTCAACAAGGAACCGGTGATCGAGTATCTCAACTCGAACATCGCCCTGCTTGGCAATATGATCGAGAATGGCTACCAGGATGCTCGCACCCTGCAGCGCCGCATCGACGCCATGAAAGCCTGGCTGGCCAAGCCCGAATTGCTTGCGCCGGATGCAGATGCCGAATACGCACACATCATCGAGATCGACCTCGCTACTATCAAGGAACCGCTGGTCGCCTGCCCCAACGACCCTGACGACATCAAGCCGCTGTCCGCCGTCGCTGGCGACAAGATCGACGAAGTATTCATCGGCAGCTGCATGACCAATATCGGACATTACCGCGCCGCTTCGAAAATGATCGAGGATGCCGGGCTGGTGACGCCGCGCCTGTGGGTAGTACCGCCGACCCGGATGGATGAATCAGAACTCCGCGAAGAAGGCGCCTACGGTGTTTTTGGCCGCGCCGGTGCGCGCACCGAAATGCCCGGCTGTTCCCTGTGCATGGGCAATCAGGCGCGGGTGGCGGACAATGCCACGGTATTCTCCACCAGCACCCGCAACTTCGACAACCGGATGGGCAAAGGCGCCCGCGTCTACCTCGGTTCTGCCGAGCTGGCGGGAGCTTGCGCGCGTCTGGGCCGCATCCCGACGGTGCAGGAGTATCTTGATCTGGTGAACAGCAAGATCGCTCCAGAGGCCGAGAATATTTACCGTTACCTCAACTTTGACCGGATGGAGGAATACCGTCCGCACAAGATCATTAAACTGACGCAGGTGTAGCAAAAAATGAAACTGATCATGACCCCTACCAGCCCGTTCGCGCGCAAAGTGCGCATTGTCCTGGCGGAAAAGCGCATCGAATACGAACAGGTGATCGACAGCCCATGGGAAGCGGGCTCTCACGTACCCGACTACAACCCGCTCGGCATGGTGCCGGTGCTGGTACTGGACGATAACCACACCCTGTTTGATTCGCGCGTGATCGTTGAATATCTCGACACGGTCAGCCCGGTGTCCCAGCTGATCCCCAAGGACAGCCGCCAGCGTCTGGCAGTGCGCCGCTGGGAAGCGCTGGCCGACGGCGTATCCGACGCCGCTGCCGCGATCTATATCGAGAAGAAACGTCCGGAATCGCAGCAAAGTCCAGCGTGGATCGTGCGCCAGGAACAGAAGGTGTTCCGCGGCCTCGAAGCGATGGCGGAAGATCTGGGCGAAAAGAACTGGTGCACCGGCGAGTTTTTCAACCTGTCCGACATCGCTGCCGGTTGCGCCATGGGGTACCTCGACCTGCGCTTTCCCGTAATTGAATGGCGCAAGGCTCACCCTGTGCTGGCCCGTCTCGCCGACAAGCTATCGCAGCGCCCGTCTTTCAAGGAAACCCTGCCACCTGAGTGCTGAGTGCTGAGTGCTGAGTGCTGAGTGCTGAGTGCTGAGTGCTGAGTGCAATAATTTTACTCAGCACTTTCAACTCAGGACTGGTTCTGAATCACGCCGCCCCCCAGGCACACTTCGCTTTCATACACTACCACCGACTGGCCTGGCGTCACTGCCCATTGTGGCTGGGCAAAATCAATCTCACAGCTTTCCCTATCCACGCGATGGATGCAGCACGGCGCATCCGCCTGGCGGTAGCGAATCTTGGCGGCGTAGACCCAATCTGTGTGGGGCGCATGGCCTGACACCCAAGACAGGTCGGCGGCAACCAAACATCCTCTGAACAAAGCAGGATGGTCATGGCCCTGTACCACGATCAACACATTGCGCGCCATATCCTTGCCAGCGACGAACCACGGCTCGCCTTGGCCCCCAATGCCCAGCCCCTGCCTCTGGCCGATGGTGTGATAGGCCAGCCCCTCATGCCGCCCCACCACTTTGCCTTCCAGCGTTTCCATGTCGCCCGGCTGCTTCGGCAGGTAGCTCGAAAGAAATTCGCGAAACGGCCGCTCACCGATAAAGCAGATGCCGGTGCTATCCTTCTTTGCGTGAACTGGCAAACTAGCCTCGCGAGCAATGTCGCGCACCTCGCGCTTGTAGATCTCACCGAGCGGGAACAGCGTCCGAGACAACTGTGTCTGATTGAGGCGATGCAGAAAATAGCTCTGGTCCTTGCTGCCGTCTTCCGCCTTGAGCAGCTCGAACATTCCGGCCCGCTCCCGTACCCGGGCATAATGGCCGGTGGCGATCTTGTCGGCACCAAGCGCGACAGCATGATCGAGAAAAGCCTTGAACTTGATTTCGGAATTGCACAGCACATCCGGGTTGGGAGTGCGGCCAGCCTGATATTCACGCAGGAAAAGTGCAAATACCCGCTCGCGGTACTCCTTGGCGAAATTCACCGCCTCGACCTCGATGCCGATCTTGTCGGCCACCGCCAGCACGTCCATAAAATCCTGCTTGGCCGGGCAATAACCGTCTTCGGTGTCGTCGTCCTCCCAATTCTTCATGAACAGACCGACCACATCGTAACCCTGACGCTTCAGCAACAGCGCGGCAACGGCAGAATCCACGCCGCCCGACATCCCTACCACCACACGCTTATTCTTCATCAGGTTCCGCTCCAGCAAGCCATTCATTCAACGGCACCACAAATGCCGGTTGTCCGTTATCGAAAAACCAGGAATCCACCGCGAACTCCTGGCCAGTCTTTTGTTCCACGATGCGCGCCGCCCAGTGATCGTTCACCAAAAGCGGCGCCCTCTTCACCGATTCCACAACACGGTGGTACTTAAGCCAACCCCGTCCTTCCACCAAGCGCAGATAGGTAGTGGTATTGGCAGCTTCATCAATGCAATCCATCCGTCCATCCACACCATCATCATTCACATTGCGTCCCTTATCGGCCCAGGTCGGAGTCTGCCGTCCAGCAGCAACTTCAAACAGTCCCATCATCAGGGAAATCGCCTTTCTTTCCTCGGCCGCATCCGTTGCGCGCAGCAACAACCTTCTGGCTGCGCGCAGCTGGTACGCTCTAAGATTAACCTTGGCGGTTACGGCGCAGTCATAGTTGTGGCAAATTGTGACTTCGTCGGCCTGCGCTGCCAGGCCGAAACACAACATCACCACGATTAACCACGCCCTCATCAGTAAAGGTGGGTAACCAGTTCCAGAGGATAACGTGTGCCGGCCAGATAATCCTCAAGACACTGAATTACCAGTGGACTGCGGTGACGCTCAGCCGTGGCTCGAATTTCTTCCTGACTCAACCATACGGCGCGCAGAATACCGCTATCCAACTGTCGCTGCAGCTCGTGTCCATGCACGCTCCCGACAAAGGCAAAGCGCAGGTAAGTGATATCCTTGCGGGGGTGACGCCAGCGATAAATGCCCAGCAACCACTCCGGAGTGAAATGATAAGCGGTTTCTTCCAGCGCTTCGCGAATTGCGCCCTGCGCCAGCGTCTCATCAGCTTCCCAATGGCCGGCAGGCTGATTGAAACGTATGCCCTCACCGGTTTCTTCCTCTACCATAAGAAACTTTCCATCTTGCTCAATCACCGCCGCCACGGTGACATGGGGCTTCCAAATCATGGGATTTTCCTGCAAAAAAGGTCGATTTTATCGCTTTTCGAGTTTGATTCAAAACCGGAAGGGCTAAGTGTAGAATTGAAAGCCATTTAAGGGGAATGCCATCTTGAACAAAGCAGTTGTGCTACTGTCGGGCGGACTGGATTCCGCTACCACTCTCGCCATCGCCCGCAGCGAGGGATACGCCTGCTATTGTCTGAGTCTGGATTACGGTCAGCGCCACGGCTCGGAACTGAAAGCCGCACAGCGTGTTGCCATCGCGCTGGGGGCCAGCGAGCAGCGCACGATTAAACTTGATTTGACGGCATTCGGTGGCTCAGCCCTGACCGACGAAAATATTGCCGTTCCAACTGCACCATCAACCGGCATCCCTGTTACCTATGTACCGGCACGCAACACCATCATGCTGTCTCTGGCGCTGGCATGGGCGGAGGTGCTGGGCAGCCGCGACATCTTCATCGGCGCCAATGCGGTGGACTACTCGGGTTACCCGGACTGTCGCCCTGAATATCTGGAGGCCTTCGAGAAAATGGCCAACCTTGCCACCAAATCCGCTGTTGAAGGCAACGCCATACGCATTCGTGCACCGCTGGTCGCCCTCTCGAAAGCGGAAATCATCCGCCGCGGCGTAGAACTGGGTGTGGATTACCGTCTCACCGTTTCCTGCTACCAGGCCGGTGAGGACGGATCGGCCTGCGGAACCTGCGATTCCTGCCGTTTGCGCCGGCAAGGTTTCGTCAGCGCGGAAATTGCGGATCCCACCCGCTACCAGCCTGAAACGAATAGTTGAATTTAGTACGAACAGACTATGTATAAATTTTGCATTTAACTCTAAAATCAAACAAGTACGATAAATAACTTGATAGAGGACAACCAGATGGTTTTTGAGAACTTTGCGCAAGCCCAATCGTCTTTTCTTTGGGCCACCTTTGGCATCGCCCTGATCATGGGGGCGCTCGTAAACAAAACTAATTTCTGCACCATGGGCGCGGTTTCCGATTGGGTTAACATGGGGGACACAGGTCGTCTGCGTGCCTGGCTATTTGCAATTGCGGTGGCGATGTTGGGTGTGGCGATCCTCGAAGCCAGCGACCTCGTCAAACTGGCCTCCACCTTCCCGCCCTACCGCGCGAACCAACTGGTCTGGGCCGAAAACCTGCTGGGTGGTCTGATGTTCGGCGTCGGCATGACCCTCGCCTCTGGTTGCGGCAACAAAACCCTGGTTCGCATCGGTGGCGGCAACCTCAAATCCATCATGGTCCTGGCCATCATCGCGATCATCGCCTACTACATGGTCAATCCATTCCCGGACTCGGACAAGACGCTGTTTACCGTGCTGTTCTACGACTGGATACGTCCGCTCGCTGTCACCCTGCAAACCAACCAGGATCTGGGCGCAATCGTCGCCGGCAGCGGCAACGCCGCAACACCACGACTGGCGATCGGCGGCATACTTGCACTGGTCCTCATCGGATTTGCATTCATGTCAGCCGATTTCCGCAGCAATTTCGACAATATCCTGGGTGGCCTGGTGGTGGGTCTGGCCGTACTGGCGGCTTGGTACGTCACCAGCAACGTAATGATGAGTGCCGACGGACAGCCATTTTCCCTGCAAAACTTCGTCGCCGAGCAATGGGACATGTACGCTAAACCGGAAGATCTGAAACCCGCAGACAGCCGACCTCTCTCAGCGCAATCCTTCACCTTCATCAACCCCATGGGCCAGACTCTCGGCTACGCCATGGCCGGCTTCAAGCTCACAGCGCTGACTTTCGGCGTCATGACGGTTGCCGGCGTCATTCTCGGGTCCTTACTGTGGTCGCTAGTTAGCAGGAGTTTCCGCATCGAGTGGTTCGTTTCAGCGAAGGATTTTTTCAATCACTTCGTTGGCGCCATCCTGATGGGTTTCGGCGGCGTGCTGGCGATGGGCTGCACCATCGGCCAGGGGGTGACTGGCGTTTCCACTCTTGCGGTTGGCTCCATCATCACCCTGCTGGCCATCATTGCAGGCTGCGCCTCCACAATGAAATATCAGTACTGGAGAATGATGCAAGAAGGCTGATTTAATCAAGACATTAACATCACGAGGCCCCGCTGGACGGGGCCTCGCTCTTGACAGCAAGCGCATGCCACGGCATAATCGCTGTTTTTCGGGGGTCGTTAGCTCAGCCGGTAGAGCAGCGGACTTTTAATCCGTTGGTCGCCAGTTCGAATCTGGCACGGCCTACCAAGAAATACAAAGGGTTAGTCAGTGATGACTAGCCCTTTTCATTTTTGGGTGCTTCATCTTCTTTCACAACATCAGGTAATTCACAATGAAATGGGTTTTCAGAATTTTCTTCCGCACCCTGAGAGTCGTTATCGGCCCTTTCATTCTGCTTTGGGAGATCGTGACTACACCGAAGGGCGTTGTGCGCCAGCCCGAAGAACAACGCCAAATTGACCTGCAATGCCGGGGACTGATCCTCTATCAATTCAGGACCTGCCCCTTTTGCATCAAAGTCCGGAAAGAGATCCATCGCCTGTCGCTTAACATCGAACTACGTGATGCGCAAACAGATCAGCAGAATCGTGAAGCGCTATTGCAGGGCGGCGGCCAGATCAAGGTACCTTGCCTGAAAATCACGGATGAACAGGGCAATAGCCAGTGGATGTACGAGTCCGCCGATATCATCCAATATCTGCATGGGCGCTTTACCTAGGAATCTGTTAACTGACTTTATGAGTCTGAAGGTTTGACTCAGTTTGGCCCGAATAAAATGCGGGGGGCGCCAACGGGCCATTTCTCATCAACAGCCCGGTAATTTCATTGCCGGGCAGTGGCTTGCTAAACAGGAATCCCTGCGCTTCGTCGCAATTGAGTGAATGTAAAAATCTGAGCTGTTCGGATTTCTCTACTCCTTCTGCGATCAGATTCATCTTGAGCCCATGCGCCATGGCGCAAATCGCGGTCACGATCGAAACATTATTCGGGTCGCTGGGGAGCCCACGCACAAAAGACTGGTCGATCTTGATGGTGTCGATGGGGAATTTCTGCAGGTAGCTCAAGGAAGAATAACCGGTACCGAAGTCATCCAGCGCGATCTTTATTCCCATGCTCGCCAGCATGTTAAGTTTTGCAATCATCTGCTCGCCATCGCTCAGCAACGCGCCTTCAGTGACCTCCAGTTCAAGCATCGAACCGTCCAGTTGGTATTCCTGCAATAACTGCGAGATGTAACCGCAGAATCCGTCCTGCTCAATCTGCTGGGGGGAGATATTCACGGCCATTCTCATCGCCGGCAGACCGGCATTTTTCCACAGCATGGCCTGCTTGCATGTAGACCTTAACACGAACTCCCCAATGGAGAGGATGAGGCCAGTTTCTTCTGCCAGCGGAATAAATTCCAGTGGAGACAGGCTGCCATGGAGAGGCGATGACCATCTCACCAAAGCCTCCATACCGGAAATCATGCCCGTACTGACACAAATCTGAGGCTGATAAAAAACCTGAAACTCCTGCCTGTCGATCGCTTTCCGCATCTGCATTTCAATGGAAAGCTTCTCGGCAAACGACACATTCATGTTTCCGGAGTAAATCTGGTAACGGTTCCTGCCTTTCGCCTTGCTGTCATACATGGCGATGTCAGCGTTCTTGATAAGGGTGTCGATCGATTCCCCGTCCGCAGGATAAAGCGCGACCCCAATGCTGATGGTTACGTAGAGTTCGTGGCCATCGATCTGGAACGGGACGTCAAACGACTTGATCATTTTCTCCGCCGTTCGCATGGCGTCTTCCCGATCTTCGATCTGGGGAAGAAGCAGAGTGAATTCGTCTCCACCCTGACGGGCCAGCGTGTCCCCCTCGCGTAAACAGCCCCTGAGCCGGGACGCCACTTTTTTTAGCAGCCTGTCGCCGATGACATGACCCAGCGTGTCGTTGACAACCTTGAAGCGGTCCATATCCAGAAACATCACGGCCAGCATTTTCTGGTTGCGTTTGGCCTGGGCAATCGCCAGATCCAGGTGGTCCCTGAACAAGATCCGGTTGGCAAGCCCGGTGAGCTGATCATGATAAGCCTGGTAGCTGATAATCTGCTCAGCCTTCTTTCTTTCGGTGACATCCTTCGCCACACCATAGGTACCCACATGCCTGGCGGGCTGGTCTGTCACGCCTTCTTCGTACATTCCGAAAGAACTGAACTCCAGAGTAAGCAGCTTCGACTCGACATTATGGCGGACCCTGAGTTCCATATTGCGGGACGCACGATCTCCAACCCTCTTTTCGTTCAGGATATAACGGGCAGATTCCAGATCTTCGAGATAGACGAGAGCTGAATAATGCTGACCGATCAGGCTTTCCTTGCGATAGCCCAGCAACGGTTCCACACGGTCATTAAGAAACGTAAAGCGACCATTGCCATCCAGCGTATAGATAATGTCCGGCGAGCTGTTTACCATGTAACGGTACCAGCGCTCTGACTCCCCTAGCTGGAGGTTCATGGCTCTGTTTTCTTTTTCCAGACGGCGCTTGATAAGGGCATTCTCGATCTTCAGAAGCAGTTCATCCGGCTCGTAGGGTTTTCTCAGGAAGTCGTAGGCCCCATGGCGCAGGGCGCTAATGGCAGAGTCTATGGAAACATCGCCACTGACGACAATGACACAAGTATCTATCCGCTGTTCGATAATGGAATCCATAACCTGAAGTCCATCCACATCCGCCATGAAAAGATCCAGCAGGACAAGATCGAATTGCTGGCTCTGGAGAAGCTCGATAGCTGCTCGCCCTCCATCCGCGGTTACAGTCGCAAAACCATGAAGGCCAAGCAGGGCGCTCAGACTATTGCGCAGATGCAACTCATCATCCACAACCAATATCAATGGTTGTTCAGCCAATACGACACTCATAGTTCAAGCTCCATCATTTTGCATCCTCGCCAGCGTCAGATCCCTGATCTACCGAAATACGGTGCGAGCCGAAAGGCGACGAATCACCGATCCATCAACACCACCTTTGCCGGTACGGGTAAAAGTATCTGAAAAGCAGTACCCGATATTTCATTGCTCTGGCAGAAAAGCCTGCCTTTCAATTCGTCGACCAGATTTTTCACAATCAAGAGACCCAGGCCTGCGTGTCCTTTCCCCTTGGTGCTGGTGACCGGCTTGAACAGATCCGCCATAATATGCTTGGGGATTCCGGGGCCGTCGTCCACGAGTGAAATCTCAATATATTCGTTGCCGTCGCGGATAATTTTGCCACGCGTGGAGATGAGCAGCAACCCACCTTCCTGCATGCTCTCCGCCGCGTTCTTCATCAGGTTGATCAGCACCTGCTTCAACTTGTCCCGGTCAGCCACGATACTCGGCAGCGACGGATCAAGCTGGGTTTGTGCGGTTATTTGATGTTGCGCAAACAGGGACTCAAAAAATATTTTATACAAGTCTTGAATCACGCTATTGACGTTCAATTCCTCCAGCGGGCTCGCATAGACTTCGGTCACCTCGGCAACCTGCCTGATGATCTTGGTGACGCGATCTATTTCTTCCCTGATGATCGCCAAGTCTCCTTGGACCGTGTCTTCCTGCGGCAGCTTCACGCTCAACAGCTTGATGTAGTTTTTTATGATACTGAGCGGATTATTGGCTTCGTGCACAACCTGCCTGGCCTTGGCCCGCGAAGCGGACATCACCTCTAACTCGGTGCGCTGCACCTGCTCGTTGTCCACATGCCATGCAGCCAAGGTCTGAGAGGCCTGCTGGGCGAACATCGAAATTAGCTTGCGCTGCTTTTCAACATGCGGCAACTGAACCTTGGCAAGCCCGAATAACATGGTACCAACAAGGGTATCCTGCGAAATCAGAGGCTGACAGTAAAATCCTTCTGCCTGCATCAACCGGGCTATCTGGTCGTCCAGCACGGTCAAGGTCCCATTGTCCCCGGAAACGAATGAACTGTAGGCTGACCGGACGAATAGCACATCGGTAACGATGCTATTCCCCCTCTTCGAAGGGATAACCATTTCATTGACCAGGTCGTGCTGCCAGGCCAGGCTCTTCCCATGAAGAGCTCCGGACTCCCGGTCACGGAGGAAAAAAATAATATTTTGAAAACCGAACAGGATATGCAGCGAGCGCTGAATGGACAACAGGATGCCATCCAGTGAGGGCGGAGCGGCGGTAACGCCCAGTACAATACCGTCAACCAAGGCAATGTCCCGCACCTCCAGAGCAAGCTGCATCTTTTTCTGGTGGAATTTGTCCTGATCCGGCTTTTCGGGCGTGGCGCCAGCTTCACCGGTGCCTATATCGATCTCGATCTCAAGAGACAGTGCAATCTTGGTGACCAGTTCCCTGGCCTTGGCGATCATCCGCCGGGAGTCTGCCGGTGTGATTCCCAGCAACGCAGCCCCATCAGCCAGCAACTCCTCGTCACCGGGGTTGACCAGGCTCATGCTGTTAGCTACATGCGCAATCCTGATCAACGGGTGTGCATCGGCGACCCTTGATGCCAGCACATGGTGATAGAGCACCGCGTCCGCCATGAATGAATTCAGGTGCCAGCTACCCGCCAGCCATGCCCCCACTTCGCAATGATTGCTTCCGATTTCTTCCGTTTCCCGCTGCATGAGTTGGAGATCATCCACGACACCGACTGAGAGCATGGCATACTGCTTGGGAAAGTTGCTCCACAACACCAACTGGCCCACATCGAGCAGAAGTCCGGTGAGATACGCCTCCTCCGGATGGGGATAATCGGTTTCCTGGGCGATGAGTTTGGCCAGGGTGGCGGAGGTCAATGAGCGGCCCCAAAAGGACTTCATGTCAAATTCAGGACTACTGCTGCTGATATTGCTGAAGACCTGATAAACCGAAGAGCTGATGGCAATGGTCCTGACCATATCAAGGCCAAGCATGACCAGCTTTTGTTCGAATGCCGTTATTTTGTTTGGCTTGCCGTACAAGGCGGAACTACTCGCGCCAATGACCTTGGAACTGAGCGCAGCATCCTTGTTGATGATTTCCGCAATTGCGCTAAACGAGGTCTCGTTACTATTGCATGCGTCCAGCACCCGCAATAACACGTGCGGCAAGGAAGGGAGGCTCGAAGTCTCCAGACTCTGGATCAATGGTGAGGCGACAGGTGCCATAAGTATGATTTATAAACAAGACACTAAAAAGTTTATCTAAGTTTATACTACATGTATTTAACCTAATACCATAACTTTCTTGTATTTTTTAAAAAAATAGATGTATGTGTTCCTAAAAACCAACAGTTAAGCATGGAATTTTTAGTATAACGGTGGTCATGAGAAGCGGGCTAACCTCATATTACTCCGTCGCCCGTATTAAATACTATTTCAAAGAGAGTCAAAATGGCAAATCTCCAAGCCCTTACCCAACCGCAAATATTTGACCGCCAAGCGCTGAATGACTACCTGGAAGACTTGTCCGACCTCGCCCCCAAGGTCGAGCAGGACGTAGCCCGGCTCAAGCAATCACCTGACGACAAGCAAATCATCGACAATCTGTTCCGCATTCTGCACAACATCAAGGGCGACGCCGCCTTGTGCAAGGTGGACATGGGCGTCATCATCAGCCATCCACTCGAAACCCTGATGGGGCATCTGCGCACAGGCAAACTGCGCTTCACCGAATTGCTCGGCGAAATCATCCTGCTGACGATAGATCGTCTGGAATTAGCAGTAGAAGCTTTGGCTGCGGGAAAACCCATAACCCAATTGCAGCTCGTCAAACTGGTCCAAGGACTGGAAAAGTTAAGCCTGACCCCACAGAACCAGCTCGACATCGCCATCAGCGGCGTCATCGAAGCAGTCACCGGATTTCGCCCCACCATGGCGACACTGCGCGGCACACTGCAAAAGTCGGCGATCTCGCGCAGCCAGGAAAGCATTGCCTTGGACCTGCGCTTCTTCCTTTCGATTGCGCAGCAATTCGAGAGCCGCTCAACCTACTTTCATGGGCGTAGCGCCCGGATCCTTCGTCTTGCCCTGGATACCAACAAGGCAGCAGGAAAACCGGTCGACCCGATTCAACTGGAAGCCGCGGCCTACATGCACGACGTCGGGATGATGTTTCTGCCCGAAGGGATGTGGCTGAACAAACTGGGGCGACTCAATGAAGATGACAAGAAAGCCATGCACGCGCACCCCGGTTACGGGGCCGGAATACTGGAACGGATGGAAGGCTGGAAACCCGCCGCCGAGATGGTGGTACAGCACCATGAAATGCCGGATGGCGCGGGTTACCCGAAGGGCCTGAAATCAGAGGCCATCTGCCCGGGCGCAAAGATCCTAGCGATCGTCGACGCTTTTGAAGCCGTGATGCTGAAGCATACTCATCGTGGCCATGGCCGTTCGATGCTGCGCGCCATCGCGGAAGTGAATGCCTGCGATAACCAGTTTGCGACGGAGTGGATATCCCCGTTTAATGTCGTGGTTAGAAAGTTGATTGAAGGCTAATCACTTTCAAAAACAAGTATTCCATTTTCAGAATTAATCTTGCTCTCCGTCTGCGTTGTGCCAAGTCCGGACATTGTGGGGCTTTGTCAGGCCGATTCACGGCCAAGAGCGGCCTTTCAAGATGCCAGTGCTATTATTCATTCAGCCCCTGCAAACCAGTAAAACTAGATTTCAGATGGCACTGTTTATTGGGGTAGGTCAGCGCTACCAAACATCCAGGCATAAGTCAGGCATTCAGATTCCCAGCCCGAGATCTCATTGTCGGACCAGGATTAGACCAAGCGCACCCACTTCATCAGTATGCGTCGCTCTAACCAAATAAACCTACACCAGCTATCAAAGCCCGATTAATTCAGCATGTAGATGCTCACCCAAGACAACTTTGAGAATTTCCTTGCATGTGGCATGTTCTGCGTCAAATGACACGACGATGAGATGCGGCGTGCGCTCAGATGAGCTGACGCTAATTACGCCATCTTGAGAACGGAGATCACTTTCCAATTTCGCACGGGCATCCTTATCCATTGACTCATCTACATGGATAGTCACGTCAGCTATAGAGATATTTTTCATTTTAAGACCCCCTGATACCGATTGTTTTCAAAAAAATATTACAGGACTCCGGCCATCCAATATAAATATAGTCTAAATTTTATATTTGTATTGACATCCAAACTATGCGACGTGAGGCTGAACTAACTAAACTACCACCTATTAAGTAAGTGAAACATTGACCGGCAGCTTTATGATCAAATTCTGTTGAAAAACCCGCTTTTATTTTTGGCATGCACGCTGAGTCAGCGTAGAAACTGAGGGAATGGAAGTTTGATCGTTTCTTTCTGAAGGCGAAGTAGTGCTTGAACCCGTCGTTATGTGGGTATCAGATTCGCTTTCGGTGCTATTGGCATCA
>JAHJJI010000001.1 GCA_018823025.1 Gammaproteobacteria bacterium
CATGATCCGCAAGCCGCAAAGGCTTTTGTGTCTTCCCCATCACTCAGGACTCAGGACTCAGAACTCGGCACTAAAAAGTGGTTGGCGGATATCTATCTGCTGGCGCGCCAGCGTCTTGCCCTTCTAGGTGTGAAACAGGTGTGCGGCGGCGGTCTGTGTACTTATACCGATGCCGAACGCTTCTACTCCTACCGCCGCGATCAGGCTACCGGGCGAATGGCGTCGTTAATCTGGCTTGCTTGATGTTATCCCGTATAATGTCGGCCTCTAGTCCTTTTCAGGTTTAACGCCAGGCTCTCATGTCTACTCTGACCGGAATCATCCTTGCCAGCTTGTTCGGCGGCACGCTCAGTATTGCCGTGGCGGCTTTGTTCGCCATGTCGGCGCGCGCCGAGTGGGTGCCGATGCTGGTCAGCTATGCCATTGGTGCTTTGCTCGGGGCGGCATTCCTGGAAATTTTGCCGCACGCTTTCGAGTTGACCAAAAGTATCGAAAATACCGCGGCCACCATCCTGTTCGGCATCCTGATGTTCTTTGTGCTGGAGAAGCTGGTGCTGTGGCGACATTGCCATGTCGATCATTGTGAAGCTCATGTTCCGGCCCACGATCACGGCCACGATCATGGCCGTAGCGGTCTGATGATCATGGTCGGCGACACTTTTCACAATTTCGTCGACGGCATTATTATCGCTGCCGCGTTCCTGGCCGATTTCCAGATTGGCGTGGTGACCGCGCTAGCCATCATCGCTCATGAAATTCCGCAGGAGGTGGGCGATTTTCTTATCCTGCTGCATTCTGGCTACAGCAAGAAGCAGGCGTTCCTGCTCAATCTGCTATCCAGTCTGGCGACTGTGGTGGGCGGCGTGCTCGCTTATTTCATGTTGCAATCGATGCACGAGTGGATTCCATTTTTCCTTGCCATTGCCGCGGCGAGCATGATTTATGTGGCGGTGGCGGATTTGATCCCGGGACTGCACAAGCGTCCGGAACTTCACGCTACGCTACAGCAGGCGATCCTGATCGGGCTGGGTATCGGCTCGATCTGGCTGACCAAGGCGCTCCTGGGCGGCCATGCGTGAACGCCTGAGCTGTCGCAGCGTGATATAGAACACGATGCCCAAAGGCAGCAAGCCTAAAAAAATAAAAGTCAGCGCGCCGGAAACGAAACTTTTTGCCGTAACGGCCATCATGAGTATGACGTAGGCCCAACCGATTGCGATGATATAAAGGTACATTCTGTAATTCTACCGCGAAGGACGCAAAGGGTCGCGTGGAAAAATGAATAAACCTGAAATCCTTTGCGTAACTTTGCGACCTTCGCGGTGAAAGTTTTTGTATGAATATGAAATCTATTCCAAAAGTCGGCTTCGTTTCCCTCGGTTGCCCCAAGGCGCTGGTGGATTCGGAGCAAATCCTCACCCGTTTGCGTGCCGAGGGTTATGCTATTTCGCCTAGCTATGAGGGGGCCGACCTGGTGGTAGTCAACACTTGCGGCTTCATCGATGCTGCCGTGGCCGAGTCACTCGATGCCATCGGCGAGGCGCTCAAGGAGAACGGCAAGGTGATCGTTACCGGTTGCTTAGGAGCCAAGTCCGATGTGGTGCTGGCGGCGCATCCCCAGGTGTTGGCGGTGACAGGCCCGCACGCCGCTGCCGAAGTGATGATGGCGGTGCATCAGCACCTGCCACAGCCGCACGACCCGTTCGAGAGCCTGATCCCGCCCCAAGGCATCAAGCTCACGCCGAAGCATTACGCTTACCTGAAGATTTCCGAGGGCTGCAACCACCGCTGTACTTTCTGCATCATCCCGTCGCTGCGCGGTGACCTGGTCAGCCGGCCGGTGGGGGAGGTGATGCAGGAAGCGGAAAACCTGGTCAAGGCCGGCGTCAAGGAACTGCTGGTGATCTCGCAGGACACCAGCGCCTACGGCGTCGATGTCAAATACCGCAGCGGCTTCTGGGGCGGCCGCCCGCTCCGCACCCGGATGACCGAACTGACAAGCGCTCTAGGCGAACTGGGCGTGTGGGTGCGGCTGCATTACGTCTACCCTTATCCGCATGTCGACGAGGTCATTCCGCTGATGGCCGAAGGCAAGATACTGCCCTACCTCGATGTGCCGCTCCAGCACGCCAGCCCGCGCATTCTCAAGGCGATGAAGCGTCCTGGAAATATCGAGGGCACGCTGGCCCGGATTCACGGCTGGCGTGAAGTGTGCCCGGAGATTACGATACGCAGCACTTTCATCGCCGGTTTTCCTGGCGAGACCGCGGCCGATTTCGAATTGCTGCTGGATTTCCTGCGCGAGGCGCAGCTTGACCGCGTCGGATGCTTTGCCTACTCGCCGGTGGAAGGGGCAACAGCCAACGCGCTGCCCGGTGCAGTGCCGGAAGAGGTGAAACAGGAGCGCGTGGCGCGGCTGATGGAACTGCAGGAAGAAATCAGCGCGGCCAAACTGGGACGCAAGATCGGCCAGACCTTCACCGTGCTGGTGGACGAAGTGGACGAGGAGGGCGCGGTTGCCCGCAGTGCCGCGGATGCCCCGGAAATCGACGGTTTGGTCTATATCGAGGAGGCGGGCGATCTGAAACTCGGTGACTTCGTCGATGTGGAAATCACTGACGCCGATGCCCACGATCTGTGGGGGCGGCGCGTCAGTTGAGTCGCGTCATGCGCCTTTGAATATGGCCAGGAGCCTCCTGTTTTTTATGCTGGCATCGCTGGGATCGATGCCGGCCCTATTGCTCGCGGCGCCCACGACCTTCGAGCCGGTGATCGGCAGCGCCTTGCTGTGCAACGATCAGATCGACCCCGCGTACTTCGAGGATTACCTGATCCGTTTCTTCAAGAAGCCATACAAGACCGAAGGCGAAGCCTACTGGTTCAAGCCGGACCCGTCTCAGAGGCTTTATGGTCTTGAACTGATGGATATTTACGTCAGTACGGAGAGCAGTCGTTACGCCTTTCTGGGCGTGATATTCAAGGAAAACCTGGATACGGCCAGGAAGAAGATACTGGAGATAAAGGGGGTCAGCTATCTGCCGTTTTCGGGCGACACGGTGCTACGGTCGGCGCAGGGCAGTTTCCTGATCGAGTACGACAAGACCAAAACCAAGCTGTACTGCGTGAAACACCGCCAATAATAACAAGCGCCTTTCACGTTTGCCCCTTCTCCCTTTGGGAGAAGGATGGGATGAGGGTGGCGCTCCCCTCGGTGGGCTTCCCTCACCTCAATCCTCTCCCGCAAGCGGGAGAGGAGGCAAACGAGAAAGGCGCTGGCTATGATCTGAAGCCAATGAAGTGGTTTACTCCGTTGGCTTGTTACTCTTCAGGCTGGACCGGGTGATCGGCACGACCTTGGCTTTCTTCGTGTCGTCGCTGTAGTGGGGTCTTTCCTCGGCGATGCCGGCTTCCTTTGCCAACTCCATTTCCCTCGCCGAGATCAGCGCGAAGCAGGCCTTGATGTCTTCAATGGTCTGCTGTGACAGGGCATGGTGCATGCCAGGCTGTGGGGTGGTGTCCTTGACGACACTCCCTAGCACTTTGCGCATTACGCGCAGGATGCGCTGTTCCATTGAGGTTTCATCGTTGCTTGTCATTGCTGTTCATCCTTTTTTTCGTTGCTGGAGGCGCCCTTCAGGAATTCATCGAATTCGCCCATGGAGATTTCCTCCACTTGCAAATCGTTCACTGCCAAATGCGGCGGAATGTGAAAAAGACTGTCCTGTTCCAGGGGTTCACCCACGGTTTTTGCCTGTTCCAGTAAAGCGGCCTGCTCCTGTTCTGTAGCCGGGTTCTGGGTCTGATCCTGCGGATAATGCGGTTGCTCGTCGAATTCGTAATCGGCCTGTTCTGGCCCTGGAACTTCGCTGTAGTCAGTTTTGAAGCGCCAGAATACCGCAGGCACCTCGATCGATAAAGTTTCTCGAATAAACTTCCTGATTTGAATTTCGATAATATTGGAAAAGCGAAGTTTCTTTTGCGGTGCGACCTGAATCAATACCACCGGTTGCGCGTCATAAGCAATAGTGTAAACCTTGAAATTCTCTATGCCTCTAACCTCAAGGAAATTGTAGGCGGCCTGGTTAATAGCCTTGAGCTTGTCCCGACTGATGGTGGCGGCTTCCTTTTCCTTATTGAGGAAAGGAAAAAAAGCTCCGATTGCCAGCACGGGAGAAAAGCCATGAGCAAGGTCGAAAACAGGAGCAAAGTCGAATGGATTCATTTCAGGATATTAAATCGCACTACACTCATGATGAAGAATACAGCGCAAACATTCAACCATTACCGACAACTTCATAGCCGGCATCCTGGATCGCGGATTTGAACTGATCTGGACCAACTTTGGCGGGATCGAAAGAAATAGCGACCTGGCCGCTTTCCAGGACAATGTCTACGACTGCGACACCGGGAATCGGCTCAAGCACGTTTTTGACGCTCTTGACGCAGCCCATGCAGGTCATGCCTTTGACAGTCAGGGTGATGTTTTCCATGGGTGTACTCCTGTTAAAAATAAAACTCGCGCAGCAAGTAGAGAGGGCGGTGATCCAGAACTCCTGCCAATTACCGCTATTGTAAGGCTGATGTTCGATGCTGCCCACTACCCGAAGTTGCCTGAGAAATGCCGTATGCGTTTGTCAGGAGACGCGGGGCAGGGTGAGGGAAGCGCTGAGTCCGCCGCCCTCACGACGTTCCAGGTGAAATTCGCCGCTATGCAGACGGGCGGTGCGCTCGACGATTGCCAGTCCGAGACCGGATCCGCCGATGCCACCGCGTGCAGTATCGAGCCGGACAAAGGGACGCTTGGCTGTTTCCAGGCTGTCTGCTGCGATGCCCGGGCCACGGTCGAGTACGCTGAAGCGTACAGCGGGCCGGCCCTGCCAGGGTACCGCTTCCAGTTTGAGAGCGATTTCGCCTCCACCATATTTGACCGCATTGTCGAGCAGGTTGACCAGCGCCCGTTTGAGCAGCAGCGGACGCACTTGGGCTGGGGGCAACTCGTCCAGTTCCAGTTGCACGCCATGGCTGGCATAGGGCGCGGCGGCTGATCCAGCCAGTTCGGCGAGATCGCACTCGGCAGCGGCTTCCTGCTCGCCAAGCCGGGCATAGTCGAGGAACTGCCCGACCACGGCGTCCATTTGCTCGACATCGGCAATGACGCCTTCGCGCGATGCGGTTTCGTTGATGAACTCCGCCGCCAGACGCAGTCGGGTCAACGGGGTGCGCAGGTCGTGGGAAATGCCGGCCAGCACCAGCGAGCGCTCCTGTTCGATGGCAGCGAGGTCGGCCGACATCTGGTTGAAGGCGCGCGCGACTGCCGCCGTTTCCTCGGCACCTGCTTCGACGACAGGTGCGGAGCTTTCGCCGCGGCCGATGAGGCGTGCTGCATTGGCCAGGTCACGCAACGGCTTGCCGACCTGGCGGGCGATCAATGCGCCGCCGGCCAGCGCCAGCAGCAGTACCAGAGCGATCCAGCCCAGCCACTGCCAGGCTTGGGCCTGTTCGAGGCGTTCGCGCGGCATGATCACCCAGAATTCCTCGTTGCCGATAAAGAAGCTCACCCAGAATTCGTCAAAGCCGTCGCGAGCGGTTGCAAAGCGGGTGTTATTGCCCAGTTGCCGGCGTACTTCTGCCGTTATCAGTCGTGTGAAAGGGTCATCGGCAAGGGCGTCCAGTTTGTCATTCTGGTCGGCGGGAAAAACTCGAATACCTTCAGACTCGGCCATTTCTGCCAGCAGCGCGGAGCGCAGTGTGGGGTCGGCCGACAGCACGGCGGCGCGGGTAAGATTTACCACCGAGGCGATCATCTGCGCCCGTTGATATGCACGCGGCTCGCGCTCAGCCTGGCGAAGCAGCAGGGCGCTGGCCACCAGCGATGTCACGATCAGTAGGGCGATCAGCAGAAAGGCGCGGACGCCGAGGCTGCGCGGCACCAGCCTCATGTTTCGCCGTCGTCCGGCACGAACACGTAGCCGTGGCCCCATACCGTCTGGATGTAGCGGGGTTTAGCGGCATCGGGTTCGATCAGCTTGCGCAGGCGCGATACCTGCACGTCAATGGTCCGGTCGAAGGCTTCGTGGTCGCGGCCCCGTGCCAGTTCCATCAACCGGTCGCGGGAAAGTGGCTGGCGCGGGTGGTTGACCAGCACTTTCAGCAGCGAAAATTCGCCGGTGGTGAGCGATACCGGTTTGCCGTCACGGGACAGTGTACGGGTACCGAGATCGAGGTGGCAGGAGCCGAAGTTGACTGTGACTGTCGATGAATCCGGTGCGCCCGGTAGCGGAATGCGCTGACGACGCAGGATGGCGTTGATGCGCGCCACCAGTTCGCGCGGGTTGAACGGCTTGGACAGGTAATCATCGGCACCCATTTCCAGCCCGACGATGCGGTCGATTTCGTCACCCTTGGCAGTGAGCAGGATCACCGGCGTGTTTTCGCCGGTGCCGCGGGCGCGGCGCAGGATAGACAGGCCATCCTCGCCCGGCAACATGAGGTCCAGCACCCACACGTCGAAGCGGCCGCGATCGAGTAGTTGGGCCATTTCCCGGCCATCGGCCGCGGCCTTCACGTCGAAACCCTGCTCGGTGAGGTAGCGCAACAACAGTTCGCGAATGCGGGCGTCGTCGTCGATGAGAAGAATGCGGGCAGCAGAAGTCATGGCGCTATCTTAACTTGCAAAGCAGGATGAATTGTGAGGAATTGTTACAAAAATCTGGCTGTTAATAATTTGTTACAAATTCCGGCAATTTGTGCATAGCTTGTTTACATCTATTCCCTACGATGGCCCCAACGTCTGAAGCAAACTGGGCGTAGGTCAAACAACCAAATTCATAATTGAACAGGGAGATTATCATGAATTTCGATAAAAAAACTCTTGTGACTATTGCCGGCCTGGGCGTTTTTGCCATGGCAGCCGGGTCTGTGCTGGCCGAGTCGCAAGGACGTAGTGCCGGTCAGCGCATGCACAGCCAGCATCAGCGTATCGAGCAGGGTGTGAGTTCCGGCCAGTTGAATCGCCGTGAAGCCGCCAGGCTTAACCGCGAACAGCGGCAGATCCGCAATGAAGCCCGCGAATACCGTAGCGATGGCGTAGTGACTAAAGCCGAGCGTGCCGATCTTCGCCGTGACCAGAACCGTGCCAGCCGTCATATCTACGCTGAGAAGCATGACAGTCAGTCTGGTACCGCCGGCGCAGTGCGTGACCCCGGCGCGAATGCGCGCCAGGTGAACCAGCGCGAACGTATCCAGCAGGGTGTTCGTTCCGGTGAGTTGACTCGCGGTGAAACCAGACAGATTGGCGCTGAGCAGCGCAACATTCGCCAGGAGGAACGCCAGTACAAATCCGACGGTGTCCTGACCAAGGTCGAGCGCAAGGATTTGCAACAGGACCTGAATGTTGCCAGCAAGGATATTTACAATCAGAAACATGACGCAGAGCGTCGCTAATCACTCATCGCACCACCTTCCAGAGTTGGCGCACTGTAACCATTGAAAGGTAAAATCATGAACAGGATGAATCGAATTAGCCTGCTGGCCATCACTGCAACGCTGCTGGCTCTTGGGACGACTGCTAGCGCAGATGAACCACCGGTCGGACCTGCTTCCATTGTGGAACAGTCCAAAACCATGAGCCTGGAGGAGCGCCAGGCAGCGCGGGAACAAAGGCGTGAGCAGTGGCAAAAGATGAGCCCGGAGGAGCGGGCTGCAAAACAGGATAAAATGCGCAAGCGCGTGGAAAACATGAGCCCCGAGCAGCGCGAGGCAATGAAGCAGCGTTTCCGCGAACGCCAGCAGAATATGAGCCCGGAAGAGCGTGAAGCGAAAAGGGGTGAAATGCGCCAGCGCATGGAAAGTATGAGTCCTGAGCAACGTGAGGCGATGAAGCGGCTCTTCCGCGAGCATCGCCGAGATGCCGGCGGCGGTGCATGGCAAAGCTAGAAACTGTGCTGCGTCACCCTGTGAGGTGGCGCGTGCTTGCAGCTAAGGAGATGTGATGTTTGTCGCTCTTTATGGAATGCTGGCCGCTGCTGCGGCCTTTATGACATTGTGCCAGCCGGCTTTTGCCGAGCCGCCGTCAGGCCCCGGCTCGATGCCGCACGAGCAGTTCAGGAACATAAGCCCGGATGAACGGGCTGCGAAGCGGCAGGAACTGCGTCAGCATTCCCAGGAACAACGACAGAATACCGCTCCGGTCGAGCGCGAGCAACGGCGCCAGGCGTTGCGCGAACGCTGGCAGAATATGAACCCGGACGATCGAGAATCGATGAAGCAGCGCTTCCGCGACCAGCGCCAGCAGAGTTCACCCGAAGAGCGAGAATCGCGACGCCAGATATTGCGCGAACGCTGGCAGAATATGAACCCGGAAGAGCGGCAGCGCCTGCGCCGCGATTTTGAGGGGGCTAACCGGAATGGTGACTCTGACCAACGGAGTGACGGCCGTCGGCTGCGGCGATAATCCTGGGTCGAGTGCGTCAAGTGTAATCAAACAGCAAGAAATTCCTCCGGCACCTGCTACTAAACCTTCTGCTTGTGCTCTATGATGTGCGCAACCATTGAATTTCCGGATGCGAATTATCCCTTCTGGATAATACAATGCCTGCATGTGAGATACATGTCTTCCAGACATTGAGCGTGAGGCAGTTGTTGATGATAATAAAACCGAGTATAAAAACCATCACTGTAAAAAGTCTGGTCAATGTCCTGTCGATTCTGGCGCTGGTATTGCTGCTGATTACAGGCCTTAATTTCCGCTCTCTCTCCACCCAGGCCATCGAAAATCAGGCGCTGGCGCATGCCGAGCTGGTCAAGGCTGGTCTGACCTCCCACATGAAGGCGCGCATTATGGATCGGCGTGACTACTATCTGGATGAGATCAGAGAGCTGCACCATGTTAATGCCCTGAACATTATTCGTGGAGATGTGGTGACGAAGCAGTTTGGCCCGGGCAAGGCCAGTGAGCGGATCGCAGATCCGATCGCCAACCAGGCCTTTGATACCAAAAAACCGGTATTCATCCTGAATGAGTTTTCACTCCAGCCAACCGTTCGCGTCATCATTCCCTATATTGCATCACAACAGGGAGGACTCAACTGCCTCTCCTGCCATAAAGTTACCGAGGGGACAGTGCTTGGTGCGGTAGATATTGAGCTTGACGTCAAAGAGTATCGCAATCATGCGCTCTGGATAATGGCGAGTCTGCTGGCGTTATCCATAGTGGCTTTTGCTCTGATCCTCGTGAACACCGCTCGCACCATCAAGAATCATGTTCAGCAACCGCTGGAGACGCTCATTGATCACGCCATGACGGCCTACAAGCAGCATCTTCCGGTGAGTTCAGATCAATTTTATAGCCGTGAGTTTTCCAATGTTGCCGATGAGATTAACCTCTTCAATACAGAGATTATTGCCCATCAGGAAATTCTGCAAAAAAAGAATGAGGAGTTGCTCGCCCTCAATGACGAAATCGAAAGTACGTTGCGAGAGACAATCTACACCATGGGCGTTATCGAAGAGAGGCGATCCCAGGAGACCGCCAACCATACCCGGCGTGTTTCGCTCTACAGCCAGCTGCTGGCGCAGAAGGCGGAGTTGACGCCGAGAGAGGTGGAGTTAATCACCGCTGCGTCACCACTGCATGATATTGGCAAACTTGGGATTCCCGATGAGGTATTGCTGAAGCCCGGACACTTCACCGATGAAGAGCGGCATATCATGATGAACCACCCTGCTATTGGTTACGCCATGTTGCGGCACTCGCAGCGTGACACTCTGGTTGCGGCCGGCATTATTGCTTACCAGCACCAGGAAAAGTGGGATGGTAGCGGCTATCCGCAGGGGTTGGCCGGTGAAAACATCCATATCTTTGGTCGTATCGTGGCACTGGCTGACGTTTTTGATGCGCTCTATTCGTCACGTATTTATAAAGAGGCCTGGTCACTAGAGAAAGTGGTTGAATGGTTTGGCGAACAGCGCGGCATACACTTTGATCCACAGCTAGTGGATATATTCCTCGCTGACATCGATGAGTTTGTGGCGATCTACAATCAGCATCCGGCAGATAAAGAGACTGAAGTGTAACTACCAGAATAAATATCAACGCTGACTACCCGGTACTGGTACGCAACAGCCGAAAGTGGCACCTGACGCAGATTGTCAAATCAAGCCGGAACCACTTCAGTGTATTTCTTACCGACCTTCCCGCCAGCGCTTGAGCAGCAGCGAGTTACTCACCACCGACACTGAACTCATTGCCATCGCCGCGCCGGCAACCACCGGGTTGAGCATGCCCAGGGCTGCCAGCGGGATGCCCAGCACGTTGTAGATGAAGGCGAAAAACAGGTTCTGGCGGATCTTACGCAGGGTGGCGCGCGACAGGTCGATGGCATCGGCCACGCTGGCCAGGTCGTTGCGCATCAGGGTTACGTCGGCGGCCTCGATCGCCACGTCGGTACCGCTGCCGACGGCAAAGCCGACATCCGCTGCCACCAGCGCTGGCGCATCGTTGATGCCGTCACCCGCCATGCCGACCACCAAGCCTTGTGCCTTGAGCTTGTCGATTTCTGCGACCTTGTCCTGTGGTAGCACTTCCGCAAAAAAGCGATCGATGCCGGCCTGCGCCGCAATGGCTGCGGCGGTGGCAGCATTGTCGCCGGGCAGCATGATCACCTCGACCCCCATTGCTTTTAGTCTTCTCACTGCTCCCGCCGAGTTGTCGCGCAGCGCATCGGCAATGGCCAGATAGCCCAGCACCGCTTTCTCGCTGGCCAGCACGACCACGGTCTTGCCTTGTTGCTGCAGGCGCGCAACCGTCGTTTGGTCAATGTTCAGCCCGCGCTCGGCGGCAAGGGCTGGGGAACCCAGAAGATAGGGAGCGCCGTCGATGTCACCGCTGACCCCCTTGCCGCTGAGCGCGGCGAAGCGGGTAACGGCTATCGGGGCAATTCCGACCGATGCGGCTTGGGACAACACCGCCTTGGCCAGAGGATGCTCCGAGCCTTGCTCCAGTGTGGCGGCGAGTCGGAGCAGCGTGTGTTCATCGCTGCCACCAGCAGGGACGATATCGGTAACGGTGGGGCTGCCGAGAGTCAGGGTGCCTGTCTTGTCTACCACCAGGGTGCGGATTTTTCCGGCCCGCTCGAGCGCTTCCGCATTCCGGATCAGGATGCCGGCTTTGGCGCCATTGCCGGTGCCGACCATGATCGCGGTAGGCGTGGCCAGACCGAGGGCGCATGGGCAGGCGATCACCAGCACCGCGACGGCGTTGATCAGGGCCGGAGTGAACTCGCCGCCGATCAGCCACCAGGCTGCAAAGGTGACCAGGCTGATCGATACCACCACCGGCACGAAAACGCCGGAAATGACATCCGCCAGGCGCTGGATCGGCGCTTTCGATCCTTGTGCCTGTTCCACCAGGCGGATGATACCGGCCAGCACGGTATGGCTGCCGACACCGGTGGCGCGGCATTTGAGCATGCCCTGCTGGTTCTGGGTGGCGGCGAACACCTTGGCGCCGGCTTGCTTGCCGACCGGCAGGCTTTCGCCGGTGAGCATGGCTTCCACCACGCTGGAGTCGCCTTCGATCACTTCGCCGTCGACCGGGATGCTTTCTCCGGCACGCACGATGAAAATGTCGTCCAACTTCAGGCTGGCGGCATCGACCTCGATGATTTCACCGTCGCGTTCGATGCGCGCGGTCTTCGGCTGGAGCTTGACGAGTTCTTCGATCGCCGCCGAGGTGCCCGCCTTGGCGCGGGCTTCCAGCAGTTTGCCCATCAGCACCAGGGTGATGACGGCGGCAGCAGCCTCGAAATAAACATGCTGATCCAGACCGAACAAGGTGACAACGGCGCTGAGGAGGTAGGCCATGCTGGTGCCGAGCGCCACCAGTACGTCCATGTTGGCGCCGCCCCCGCGCAGGGCGTGCCAGGCGCCAACATAGAAGCGCTTGCCGGCCCAGAATTGCACAGGCGTGGCGAGCGCCCACTGCAGCCAGCGTGGTAGAACATCTTCGTGGTAGCCGAGAAACATCGCACCCATCTGGGCCACCAGCGGCAATGTCAGTGCCGCGGCAATCCAGAATATGCGCAGTTCTTTCTGGTACGCAACGGCACGCCGCTGTTTCTCCTCCTCGCGGCTGGTGCCGATCGATTCGTGGGCGCCGTAGCCGGCCTTGGCTACTGCGGCGATCAAGGTATCCAGAGTCGCTGCACCCGGGGCAACGCGGATTCGGGCTTTTTCCGTGGCGAAATTGACCGTGGCGCTGACATCCTTGATCTTGTTCAACACCTTTTCGATGCGTGTGGCGCAGGCGGCACAGGTCATGCCTTCCAGTTCCAGCACCACCTCTTGATCGGGTACGGAAAAACCGGTTTTCTGGATGGCTTTCACCAGATCGGCTGGCGAGGTCTGCGTCGAGTCGAATTCGATATGGGCTTTTTCGCTGGCGAGGTTGACAGCGGCTTTTACGCCGGGCAGTTTGTTGAGGTTTTTTTCGAGGCGCGCAGAACAGGCCGCGCAGGTCATGCCGGCGATGGGTAGTTCGATGTGCTGGGGAGAAGGGGTGACCATATCAATTGGATTCTACATCATCCAATTGATTCCCCCTCCCCGGAATGGACTAGTTGCGAACTATTGCGCCGTCGATGATCTTTACCTTGTCGCCGGTGGCAAATGCCGGTGAGATTTCCTGTGTCATGGTGCGGTAGCTGCCATCATCCATGCGTACGCTGATTTCGTAGTGTTTGGTGGTTTTGACCTTCTTCTCGACCTGGTGGCCGGCATAGCCGCCGCCGACTGCACCGGCGATGGTGGCGATATCCTTGCCGGTGCCCCCGCCGACCTGGTGTCCCAGCAGTCCACCCACTACACCGCCTGCAATCGCTCCCAGGCCGCTACCTTCGCCAGCCTGTTCGATAGTGCGGATGGAGGCAATGACGCCGCAGTTGTCGCACGTCGGAGCCTGTGCTTTTTTAGGGCTCTCCTCGCTTGCCGCTGCCTTGGCGGCAGGCTTTGCGGCGGTAGCCTTACGAACCGGTTTGGCGGTGACTTTTTCCGGGGCGTCGGGTTTGCTGGTCTTTTCCTCTGCAGTTTCGGTTTTCGCCATCACGGCGGACTGGGGCGGCGTTGTGACGTCGCCGGCGGTTTTGTCTGTTTCGGCAGGTACACTTGCCACGGGCGGTGCTTCGGTTTGGGCGTTCCGGCCTGGAATCAGCCCGGTCATGGAGCCGACACCCACGATGCTGGCGACGATCACCGCGATGGATGCGGCAATGACGAAGGGGCTGGTTTTGCTGGTGGGTTCTGTCATGACTAAATTCTCCAGATAGTAGTAAAAATCAGTGCGTCGATTATTTATGAATAGTCGAATGGGTGTCGACAAGCAAGCATTATTATTGGCGCTTAATTAGCATAACGTTCGTAAGCCATGTCTGGTTATTAAATCCAGGTAATAAAAAAGGGCGTCCAGAAGGACGCCCTATAGCCGGTTGCGACTTAAATCAATCTTCTCTCCGCATCTGCGGGAACAGGATCACGTCGCGGATACTCGGGCTGTCGGTCAGCAGCATGACTAAACGATCAATCCCGATGCCTTCGCCTGCGGTCGGCGGCAGGCCGTATTCCAGAGCTCGGATGTAGTCGGCGTCGTAGTGCATCGCTTCAGCATCTCCCGCTTCCTTCTGCCGTACCTGCGCCATGAAACGCTCTGCCTGATCTTCCGGGTCATTCAGCTCGGAGAAGCCGTTGGCGATCTCGCGACCGACGATGAACAGCTCGAAGCGCTCGGTAATGCCGGGGGTGGCATCGTTGCTGCGCGCCAGCGGCGAGACTTCGGCCGGATAGTCGATGATGAAGGTCGGCTGGATCAGCAGTTGTTCGGTGGTTTCCTCGAACAGGCTCAATTGCAGCCCGCCGACGCCATCGGTGGGGTGATGATCGGCGCCCATTTTTTCCAGCTGCGCTTTCAGGAAGGCGCGGTCATTGAGCTGTTCGTCGCTGAAGCGTCCCGGATGGTATTTGTGGATAGCCTCGGTGATGGTGAGGCGGTCGAAGGGCTGGGCCAGGTTGATGGTGTGACCCTGGTACTGCACCACCGCATGGCCGAGCACGGACGTGGCGGTTTCGCGGAACATTTCTTCGGTCAGGTCCATCATGTAGCGGTAATCCCGGTACGCCTCGTAGAACTCGATCATGGTGAACTCGGGATTGTGGCGGGTGGAGAGGCCCTCGTTCCTGAAGTTGCGGTTGATCTCGAACACCTTTTCAAAGCCGCCCACGACCAGGCGCTTGAGGTAGAGCTCCGGTGCGATACGCAGAAACAACTCCATGTCCAGCGCGTTGTGATGGGTGGTGAAAGGCTTGGCCGAAGCGCCGCCGGGGATGGGGTGCATCATCGGCGTTTCCACTTCGAGGTAGCCGCGATCCACCAGGAAAGTGCGGATCGCCTGGATGATCCTGGTGCGCACGATAAAGGTCTTTCGGGTTTCCTCATTGGTGATCATGTCGAGGTAGCGCTGACGATATTTCGCTTCCTGGTCGGTCAGCCCGTGAAATTTTTCCGGCAGCGGACGCAGGGATTTGGTCAGCAGGCGCAGTTCGGAAACACGCACCGACAGCTCACCCTTGTTGGTCTTGAACAGGGTGCCCTTGGCGGCGATGATGTCGCCCATGTCCCAGTGCTTGAAAGCCTCGTGGGTTTCGGCGCTGACGCCCTCGTCGTTGATGTAGAACTGGATGCGGCCGCTCATGTCCTGCACCGTGGCGAAGCTGGCCTTGCCCATCACGCGCTTCAGCATCATGCGGCCGGCGAGGGCGACGCTGATGTTTTCCGCTTCCAGCGCTTCCTTGTCTTTGTTGCCATGAGCCGCCAGCAAATCACCCGCCATATCCTTGCGGTTGAAGTCGTTGGGGAAGGCGATGCCTGTTTCGCGCAGCTTCTTCAGCTTTTCGCGGCGCTCGGCGATGAGCTGGTTTTCGTCCTGGGGTGGGCTAACTTGTTCTTGGGTCATGATGGCAATCTTGGGTAAAAAAAGTAACGGCGAGGTTATGCCTGGCCGAGGTGGGTAATGATTAAATGAATCAGGTCTTGATCTTGAGCATCCGCTGCATTAAAGCATTGCTGGCCTTGCCGAACGCGCCGTTCGTGGCGAGGTCTTGTTGCGCACCCTGGATATCGCCCTTGTTTTTCTTATCGACAACGGTGCCGGCGACCCGGTGGAATTCAGCGTGGAGGCTGAATATCTCATCGTGGACCTCCTTCGGCAACAGCATTCGTTCCCCTTCCTTCTCGATCCACTGGCCGAATTGGCAAAGATTTTCCTTTCCCACCGTGGCGGCGTCGAGCTCGATTTTTCCATTGATGAAATCACGGAAACGCGCCTTCCATGCGGCATGATCCGCGATCGCCTGGTCAATTTCGTGTTTGAGTGCCATTTTCTCTCTCCTTGCAGGCAGGTGATGAAAGCCTGACGTAAAAACAGTGATTTAGTCAGCGTGTTCTGGTTGGCGTGGCGTGTTACACCCCTTGCTTCAAACTGGCGCTGATGAAGTCATCGAGGAGGTCGCCGTCAAGTACTCCCTGGGTGTTGCCAACTTCGTAATTGG
>JAHJJI010000014.1 GCA_018823025.1 Gammaproteobacteria bacterium
AATACGGCGATGTCGCCCGCCTTCCTGATGCAGCAGATGGAGTGGCGCGAGGCGATCGGCGAAGCCAGGGCGGCCAAGGATGCTACCGAACTGGAACATCTGAGCAGCCAGTTGCGCGCCGAAATCCAGGCGCAGCAGCACCAGCTGGCTGATTTTCTGGATAAAGATAAGAATTATACGAAGGCTTCGGAAATTGTACGCGAGCTTAAATTCATGGAAAAATTGCGCGAGGAAATCAACTACGCGCTGGAGGCTTTGGACGCATAATGGCTTTGTTGCAGATCGCAGAACCCGGTATGAGCACCGCGCCACACCAGCACCGGCTGGCGGTGGGGATAGACTTGGGTACAACCAATTCCCTGGTGGCAACGGTCAGGAGCGGCATGAGCGTTGTGCTGCATGACGAGAATGGCCGTGGATTGTTGCCTTCGGTGGTGCGCTATCATGAGGACGGCAGCACCGATGTCGGCTATCCCGCACAGGCAATGCAAAGCCGGGACCCTCACAACACTATCGTTTCTGTTAAGCGCTTCATGGGCAGGGGATTGCGCGACCTGCCCGATGCCGGCAGCATGCCTTACCAGTTCGTCGATGCACCCGGCATGTTGCAGCTCAAGACCGTGGCCGGCGTAAAAAGTCCGGTCGAGGTGTCAGCCGAGATACTCAAAGTGCTGCACGATCGTGCCGAAAAGGCGCTAGGTGGCGATCTGGTGGGAGCGGTGATCACGGTGCCAGCCTATTTTGACGATGCCCAGCGCCAAGCCACCAAGGATGCAGCCCGACTGGCCGGACTCAACGTGTTGCGCCTGCTCAACGAACCTACCGCAGCCGCGGTCGCCTACGGGCTGGATAATGCGGCTGAAGGTATTTATGCCGTTTACGACCTGGGCGGTGGTACTTTCGACATTTCCATTCTGCGATTGTCCAAGGGCGTGTTCGAGGTGCTGGCGACCAACGGCGACTCCGCACTGGGCGGCGACGATTTCGACCACCGCATCTATTGCTGGATACTTGAGCAGTCCAAGCTGTCTGGCATGAAGCCGCAAGATGCCCGCTTGCTCCTGACCCGAGCGCGCGAAGCCAAGGAGGACCTGACCTTTCGTCCCGAAGTACGCATTACCGCGGTACTGGGCGCCGGTGAAATGGTGGATCTCACACTTACCGCTGAAACTTTTACCGATATTACCAGCAGCCTGGTCAACAAGACTCTGGCACCGACCCGAAAAGCACTGCGCGATGCCTGTTTGGAACCTGAAGAAGTGAAGGGCGTGGTGATGGTGGGCGGGGCGACGCGTATGCCCCAGATCCAGCACGCGGTTGGCCAGTTTTTCGGCCAGGAGCCGCTCAACAATCTCGATCCGGACAAAGTGGTCGCGCTGGGGGCGGCGATTCAGGCCAATGTGCTGGCCGGAAACCGCTCCGACGAAGACTGGTTGTTGCTCGATGTGATTCCGCTTTCTCTGGGTCTGGAAACCATGGGCGGACTGGTGGAGAAAGTTATACAGCGCAACTCCACCATTCCCGTGGCACGCGCCCAGGAATTTACTACCTACAAGGACGGTCAGACCGCGATGAGCATCCATGTGGTGCAGGGCGAACGCGAACTGGTGAACGATTGTCGTTCTCTGGCCAAATTCGAACTGCGCGGCATCCCGCCGATGGTGGCGGGCGGTTCGCGTATCCGTGTCGCCTTTCAGGTGGATGCCGATGGTCTGCTCAGTGTGTCCGCGCGCGAAAAGAGCAGTGGAGTGGAGGCTTCGGTCGTGGTGAAGCCATCCTATGGCCTCAGCGATGATGAAATTACCCGAATGCTGCTCGCTTCCCAGGAAAATGCCAAGTCCGACATGGCTGCGCGCGCATTGCGCGAGCAGCAGGTCGATGCCGGGCGTCTGATTGAGGCGATCGAGGCGGCGCTGAATGAAAATGGCGACAGTTTGCTCAGTGCGGCAGAACGTGCCGAGATCGATGAGGGAATGGCGGCGCTGCGCCGGACCCTGGAAGGATCCAGTCATCAGCTGATCAAAGAGCAGGTTGAAAGACTGAACCATATTTCCGAGATATTTGCCGGGCGACGCATGGATCAGAGCGTACAAAAGGCACTGACTGGCCACAAACTGGAAGAACTTGAGATTTAAATTATGCCCCAACTGATAGTTTTACCTAACGAACAACTTTGCCCCGATGGCGCATTGATCGAGGCGAAGCCCGGCGTATCTATCTGCGATACCCTGCTGGAGCACGGCATCGAAATCGAGCATGCCTGCGAAAAAGCGTGCGCCTGCACCACCTGCCATGTGGTGGTGCGCGAAGGGCTCGAATCGCTGGATCCCTCCGAAGAACTGGAGGACGATATGCTGGACAAGGCCTGGGGGTTGGAGCCAGCCTCGCGCCTTTCTTGTCAGGCGATCGTCAAGGACCAGGATCTGGTGATTGAGATTCCGAAATACACTATCAATCTGGCTAGCGAATCACACTGAGGGTGGGCATCATGAAGTGGACTGATACGCTGGATATTGCCATCGAACTTTACGAAAAATTTCCCGAAGTGGACCCCCGCTATGTCCGCTTTACCGATTTGCACCGCTGGGTTGCCGAGTTGTCCGGTTTTGATGACGACCCGGAAAAGTCCAACGAGAAAATTCTCGAAGCGATCCAGATGGCCTGGATAGACGAGATCGATTAATTCTCCCCCCTCGCATGACTTTCACCTAACAGGCGGATTTTCGCTAGTCGATAAAACGCCTGCTCCCCTACTATATCTTGTGGAAATGATGTAAACTGCACACCATATGTGCTACCTGCGCTGCCCTATAGCCGAGGGGGATAAATGGCGGAAGACAGCGATTTAGAAAAAACAGAACCTGCGTCATCGCGACGCATAGAGCAGGCCCGCGAGAAGGGGCAGGTTGCCCGTTCCCGCGAACTATCGACATTCACTGTGTTGATCGTTGCCGGCGCTGGCTTGATGGTGATGGGTCCGCAACTGATGGACAGCCTTGCCGGGGTGATGCGTGGCGGCCTGATGCTGGACCGGGTGGCGGCATACGATCCCCTAATGATGCTGGCTCGCCTCCATCAACTGTCATTAAGTGCCCTGATTACTTTTATTCCTTTTATCCTGTTGATGGTTGTTGCCGCAATTTTTGCGCCGATAGTGCTGAGCGGTTGGTTGTTTTCTTTCCAGGCATTACAGCCCGATTTCGGCAAGCTCAGTCCGCTTAAAGGCATCGGCCGCCTGTTTTCCTGGACCAGCCTGGTCGAGTTGGCCAAGGCACTAGGCAAGACGGTCTTGATTGGAGGCGTCGCATACTGGGCAATCATGCACCATAAGGAAGAGATGTTTTCTCTGGCGGGCGAATCGGTCAATCAAAGTATTGCTCATTTGGGCAGCCTGCTTGCCGTGAGCTTCCTGACTATCGTCAGTTCGATGATACTGATCGTGGCGATTGATGTTCCCTTCCAGTTGTGGGACCACTCCAACAAGCTGAAAATGACAAAAGAGGAAGTACGAAAAGAGAACAAGGAGTCGGAAGGCTCGCCCGAAGTCAAGGCGCAGATACGCCGGGTGCAGCGCGAGATGGCGCGTCGCCGCATGATGGCAGAAGTGCCCAAAGCCGACGTGATCGTAACCAACCCGACCCATTACGCTGTGGCATTGCGCTATCAGGATAAACTGATGGGCGCGCCGATCATCGTTGCCAAGGGTTCTGCGTTGACCGCTCTCCGCATCAGGACATTGGGTGAGGAGCATCATATCCCGATCCTGGAGGCACCGCCCCTGGCGCGAGCTTTGTTCAGCCATGGCGAACTGGGCGAGGAAATCCCGGCTGCACTTTATACGGCAGTAGCCGAAGTGTTGGCCTATGTCTATCAGCTGCGCAGCTATGAGACCGGTGGAGGCGTGCCGCCGCAGCCGCCACGGAGCCTGCCAGTGCCGCCGGGCCTGGACCCGGAAAGTAAAACCGCATGAACGCCAGAGTTGATGGAATGAAGTTGCCGAGCGGTCTGAGCATGACCAAACTGGCCGGCCCAATCCTGATCATCATGATACTGGGGATGATGGTCCTGCCACTGCCCCCCATCCTGCTTGACATGCTGTTTACTTTCAACATTGCTTTGGCGATGATCGTGCTGCTGGTCAGTCTGTATACCACCAAGCCGCTCGAATTCGCCGTATTTCCCACCGTGTTGCTGGTCACCACGCTGCTGCGGTTGTCGCTCAACGTGGCGTCCACCCGGGTGGTGTTGCTCGAAGGGCACACCGGTCCCGATGCCGCTGGCAAAGTGATCGAGGCCTTCGGTCACTTTCTGGTTGGTGGCAACTATGCAGTGGGGATCACCGTGTTCATCATTCTGGTGATCATCAATTTCGTGGTGATCACCAAGGGCGCCGGACGGATCGCCGAGGTCAGCGCGCGCTTTACTCTGGACGCCATGCCCGGCAAGCAGATGGCGATCGACGCCGATCTCAACGCCGGCCTGATCGGCGAGGAGGAAGCCCGGACACGCCGCGCCGCCATTTCCCAGGAAGCGGATTTCTTCGGCTCGATGGACGGTGCCAGCAAATTCGTGCGCGGCGACGCTGTGGCAGGGATTCTGATCATGATGATCACCATCATCGGTGGGTTGGCGATAGGTATGCTGCAGCACAACCTGGATTTCTCCACGGCTGCCAATACTTACACTTTGCTTGCCATCGGCGATGGTTTGGTGGCGCAGATTCCTGCCCTGGTGATTTCGACTGCGGCGGGTATCGTGGTGAGCCGTGTTTCCACCGACGAGGATTTGAGTACCCAACTTCTCGGCCAGTTGTTCAGCCAGCCCCTGGTACTCTACATTACCGCCACCATTATCGGCGTAATGGGCCTGATTCCTGGCATGCCAAATTTTTCCTTTCTGACGCTGGCGACCACACTTGCCGGCGCAGCCTACTACATCGAACAGCGTGCGCGGCAACCGGAGGAGCTTGAGGTTGCGGCACCGGTACAGTCATCTATCGAGCCGGTCGAAGTGAGCTGGGATGATGTGATGCCGGTAGATATTCTGGGGCTGGAGGTTGGTTATCGCCTTATTCCTCTGGTGGACCGGAATCAGGATGGAGAACTGCTGCGGCGTATCCGCGGCATTCGCAAGAAATTTGCTCACGAAATGGGATTTGTAGTCCCGGCTGTACATATTCGCGACAACCTGGAACTCAAGCCAAATGGCTACCGCCTTGCTTTGAAGGGTGTCGAGATGGGGCAGGGCGAGGCTTATGTCGGCATGTTACTGGCGATCAACCCCGGTCGAGTGCTTGGCAACTTGGTCGGAACGCCCACTCGTGACCCCGCCTTTGGTCTCCCCGCTGTCTGGATTGAGGCTGAGCTACGTGAGCAGGCGCAGACTTTTGGTTACACCGTGGTGGATACCAGCACAGTGATTGCAACCCATCTGTCCAATATTATCCAATCGCACAGCGCTGAACTGTTGGGTCGCGAGGAGGTACAGCAGTTACTGGATCATTTGGCGAAGGAATCGCCCAAGCTGGTCGAGGAACTGGTGCCGAAGTTATTATCCCTTTCTACGTTGCACCGCGTCTTGCAAAGCCTGTTGGAGGAGGGTGTGCATATCCGCGACATGCGTACTGTCATCGAAACTCTCGCCGAGCATGCGCCGCGCACGCAAAACGTCGATGAGCTGGCGTCTCTGGTTCGTGTCGCGCTGGGACGTGCTATCATCCAGCAAATTTATCCAGGCACAAATGAACTGCAAGTCATTTCGCTGGACCCCGGCCTGGAGGGTATTCTGATGCAGGCGACACAGACGTCGGGAGCTGAAGGCGCCGGACTGGAACCCGGACTGGCGGAAAACCTGCTGGCACAGGCGCAGGCCGTGGCGCAGAACCAGGAGCAGATCGGTCTGCCGGCCGTACTGCTGGTGCCGGCCCCTTTGCGCGGCCTGATGTCGCGCTTCCTGCGGCGTGCTGTGCCGCAACTCAAGGTCATTTCTCATGCCGAGGTGCCGGATACCAAAACCATTAGAGTGACCGCCGTATTGGGGGGTAAGGGATGAACGTCCGGAAATTTCATGCCAGCACCACGCGTGAGGCCCTGCGCCAAGTCAGGGACGCACTGGGTGCCGACGCCATCATCCTGTCCAATCGCCAGGTGGCAGGTGGTATCGAGATCATGGCGGTGGCGGACATGGATGTGTCATCCCTTGCCGGTAACTCGGTGAGCCCGCCTCCAGCCAAGGAGCGGCCGGCTCCTGCCGAATTTTTTACCCGCACCGAGTCTCCACCACCTCCACCCACTGTCGCCCCTTCTCCGATTTCACGATCGCAAATCGCCGAGTTGCAGGAAAAGGGTATGCCGGCTGTGGTCGAAACGCGGAACAAGGATGCTCCGCCGGATCTGATGAATCAGGAAATTATCCGCGAAATCAAATTCCTGCGTGGCATGCTTGAAGGCCAGCTGTCCGGCTTTGCGTGGGGTGAACTGCAACGTGAGGAACCCGCCAAGGTCGAAGCATTGCGCCACCTGTTGAGCGTGGGTTTCAGCCCGTTACTATCGCGCCAGTTGCTGGATAAAATTCCGACCGGCTATGACCTGGAAAAAAGTCTGCGCTGGCTGAAGGCGGCACTGATGCACAACCTGCATGTCGTGAAGGCGGGCGACGACATTGTCGAGCGCGGTGGAGTCTATGCGTTGACGGGGCCTACAGGAGTCGGCAAGACCACCACCGTGGCGAAGCTGGCGGCGCGTTGCACCCTGAAGCATGGCCCGGCCAGTCTGGCGCTGATTACTACCGATACCTACCGGATCGGCGCCCACGAGCAGTTGCGCATCTACGGCAAGATACTTGGTGTGCCGGTTTACGTGATCAAAGATGAGGCGGATTTGCAACTCACCCTGTCAGATCTGCAGAACAAGCATCTGATCCTGATCGACACGGTCGGCATGAGCCAGCGCGATCGCCGACTTTCCGAGCAAGTGGCACTTCTGTCCGGTGCCGGACGCAGCATCAAGCGCATATTGCTACTTTCCGCCAACGCACAGGGCAGCACGCTCGAAGACGTTGTCCGTTCCTACAAAAAGGATGATATGGATGGCTGCATCCTGACAAAAATTGATGAGGCGATCAGTATCGGACCTGCACTTGACGTGGTGATCCGTAACAAATTGATGCTTCATTATGTTGCCAATGGACAGCGTGTGCCAGAAGACTTGCACCTCCCGAATCCAGTTTATCTGGTGGATCGGGTCTTGAAACCTGTTCAGGGAGATTCACCGTTTACCCCACTGGAAGCAGAGTATCCAATCGTTATGGCGGCGGCTGGTGGGTTGGAGTCTGGCTACACGGAAGCAAAGCGCGACGTGGGGGCTCTACGTGGCTGAAGTCCTGCAGGATCAGGCCGAGGGACTGCGCCGTTTGCTTGAACGGGATTCGGTGCGGGTGGTGACGTTGACCAGCGGCAGAGCAGGGGTCGGGAAAACAAATATTGTCGTCAACCTTGCTGCGGCGCTGGCAAAGCGTGGTCGACATGTCCTGTTGCTGGACGAGCAGCAGGGTAAAGGCAGCATGGAAACGCTGCTCGGCCTTACTGCACGTTATGACTTGATGCACGTGATCCGGCGCGAAAAGACGCTGGATGAGGTGATGCTGCGCGGTCCGGATGGAGTGAATATCGTTTCCGCCGGCAATGGGCTGCGGGTGCTGGGAGAATTGGGGCAGGAAGACCAGGATTGGCTGGTGCAATCATTCCGTCAGGTGTCGAAATCGGTGGATGTGGTACTGGTAGATGCCATTGCCGGGGTTGCGAGCAATGTTTTACCGCTTTCCTTGGCGTCGCAGGAAATCGTGATTGTGGTATCCCCGCATCCTTCTTCGATCAAAGACGCCTATGCGCTAGTCAAGGTACTAAACCAGAATTTCGCTATTCACCGTTTCCATATCCTAGTCAGCAAAGTCAAGAATGAGATGGAGGCGCGGGCGCTGTACGATAACATGGCTGAGGTGGCAGTGCGTTTCCTCGATGTATCCCTCGATTTCATGGGTTATGTACCGTTTGATGAGAAGCTCAGGCAGGCCGCCCGGATTTGTCGGCCAGTCGTGGACGCATTTCCTGTCACCGAATCAGCCAAAGCGCTCAGGGACTTGGCGGAAACCATGGAGCAATGGCCGCAACCCTCAGGCGAGGATGGGCGCCTGGATGCATTCATGCAGCGCCTGATTCAGAGCAGCCGTATGGCGGTGGCGGGCTTTCGCCTATAGAATTGCGCTATGTACGCTAAAACCGGACTGGAGAAAAATCAATACGTCGTCCAATATGCTCCGCTGGTCAAGCGCATTGCCTATCATCTGATGGCGAGGCTGCCTGCCAGCGTGCAGGTCGACGACCTGATTCAGGTGGGCATGATTGGCCTGCTTGAAGCGGTGAGCAATTACGACGACACGCAGGGCGCGCAGTTTGAGACCTATGCCGTGCAGCGTATCCGCGGTGCAATGCTGGACGAATTGCGGCAATGCGACTGGTTGCCGCGCTCGGCGCGAAAAACGCTACGTCAGATTGAAACCGCAATGAATGCAATGGAGCAGCGCGTGTGTCGCGCTCCGACCGAGCGTGAGGTGGCCGATGAGTTACATGTCAGTCTGGATGACTATCAGCAGATGTTGCTGGACGCGCGTGGTTGCCAGTTGCTGCATTATGAGGACTTGCAAAGCAGCGAGGGTGAGGACTTTTTCGAGCGCCACTGTGCCGACGATTCTGCCGAACCTTTAGCCAAATTGCAGGACGGAAGATTCCGGGAAAAACTGATTGAGGCAATCAGCCTTTTGCCAGAGCGCGAGAAGTTGATGATGGCGATGTACTATGAGGAAGAGCTGAATTTGCGTGAAATCGGTGAGGTGTTGGGCGTTAGCGAATCGCGCGTGTGTCAGTTGCATAGCCAAGCCATGGCACGCTTGCGCAGCAAGTTGAAGGAATGGCTGTGAAAATGGAAGGCAAGTGGTGCATGGGATGGATCCTTAATGGCGGAGCAGATGCATGGATCTAGTCAGCATATTCGGTATTTTGCTGGCTTTGACCGCAATTATTGGCGGTCAGATTCTGGAGGGGGGGCATATCAGCTCCCTGCTTCAATTGACGGCATTCATCATTGTCCTTGGCGGCACGACGGGCGCCATCATGCTGCAAAGCTCACCCAAGATTTTTTTTGAAGGCATGAGACTGGCCAAATGGATTATCTGGCCACCCAAAGCGAACCAGCAGTTATTGATCGAACAGGTGCTGACCTGGAGCAACCTTGCGCGCAAGGGAGGATTGCTGGCGCTGGAGTCGCAGCTGGATCTGCTGGAGGGCGCCTTCACCAAAAAAGGGTTGCAAATGCTGGTGGATGGCGCCGAGCCGGAGAAAATTCGCGTTGCACTCGAGGTGGAAATTTCGACTTATGAGAAACATCATCTGGATGCGTCGAGAGTCTGGCAGGCTGCGGGCGGCTATGCGCCTACGGTTGGCATTCTGGGTGCGGTGCTCGGCCTGATTCATGTGATGGAGAACTTGAGCGATCCATCCAAATTGGGATCCGGCATCGCTGTAGCTTTCGTCGCAACCGTTTACGGCGTGGGATCTGCCAACCTGTTTTTTTTGCCGATGTCCGGCAAGCTCAAATACTTGATCGAGCAGGAAGTGGTGATGCGCGAGATGCTGTTAGAAGGCTTGGTATCCATTGCCAATGGCGAAAATCCCCGCGTGATCGAATCAAAATTGCAGGGTTACATTATTTAGTCGAGAGTTACTTCCGGCGGCGGTGTACGATGGCGCGCAGACAGAAGCACGAAGAACATGAGAACCTGGAGCGCTGGTTGGTGTCTTACGCCGACTTCATTACCCTGTTGTTTGCCTTTTTTGTCGTGATGTATTCGATTTCCCAGGTTAATGAGGGAAAATACCGGGTACTTAGCGATTCCCTTGTCAACGCCTTTAAAACCACACCGACGGCCACTACACCGATTGCACCCGCACTGCGGATCGATGCATCGCAGGGGTCGTCGAGTTCCGCTCAGGTTCTGGCCCTGAAACAAACAATTTTTGTGCGCAAACCTGATCCTGTCGTTGAAGCCCGTAAGAAACAGCAAACGGAAAAAATGAAGGGGGTCGCCGAGGACATCCTCAAAGCGATGGAACCTCTGGTGAAAGAGGGGCAAGTCAAGGTCACCCAAAGCGTTCATGGTATCGCGATCGAGATTAATGCCAGCGTGCTGTTCGCTTCAGGCCAAGCGACTCTAGAACCAGGATCGATCAAGGCGCTTCGGGCGGTAGGGGGTGTTTTGGCAAAGGTGCCGAATGATATCCAGGTGGAGGGATTTACCGATAACACCCCGATTAGCACCGTCGCCTTCCCATCCAACTGGGAGCTATCGACAGCTCGCGCCAGTAGCGTGGTTCGCTTGCTTGCAGAGAGTGGAGCGCCGACAAGCCGTTTGGTCGCTGCGGGCTATGGGGAATTTCGTCCGATTGATACCAATAGTACGCCGGAAGGACGTGCAAAAAATCGGCGCGTGACGGTTATGATTTTGTCGGAACAGCAGGAAAAGATTATCGACATACCGTTGGCCAGTCAGGTGTCCAAAGCCGTACCGGAAACCATCCGAGCCAAGAGCCCATAGTCGGTTAGACCTTGCCGATTGGTCTCCCCAGACCCAGCGCCTGGGTCTGCCCGTCCGGACCATACAGCGCGCTCTGCTTGGCGGCCGCCTGAAGGATGGAGAGTGCTTGCTGGTTGTTCCTGAGCCGGGTGTCGATCATACTGCCGTTGATCTGATTGAGTTGCTGGGCGTTCTCCGCAAGCGCCAGTAGCTGCTGCCAGAGTTCGGCAATTTGTGGATTTCCTCCGTCGCGCTGCTGCAGCCATTTCATCATGCCCCCCTGTTCCTGGGAGTAGCCCTTCGCGCTGAGGAAACGGGTACGGCTCTCGGCAAGCTGCGACAGTAACACCACTTTTTCGGATTTGATCCGTGCCAGTTCGAGCAGGGGGTCAACATTACCCTGAACCAAAGCATCCTGCTCGGTTTGTAATACCTGGATGAAGTCCTGGAATGCTCGTAACTCTGCTTCCAGGTTCTTGACTAAATCGGAGGGAGAGGCGATTGCCGAATTGACAGTCAATATCAGCTCTTCTGGTTCTGCATCAGGTCGTTAACTGTTTCCAGCAGGCTGTCTGCAATGACTTCCGGATTGATTTTGAAGCGCCCTTCGCTAATAGCCAGTTTGATTGCTTCCACGCGTGCGCTATCCACTACCGGCACGTTGTTCATGCTGCTTTCCATGGCTTGAAGCTGCGACGAAAGCGCGGTAATTTGGACCTTGTCCGGCGAGCTTGATTTCCCCTGCGGTGCGGCAGTAGGCGCGCCCATACCCGCATTCGAGGCGCGTGGGGCGGTTTCCTTGACGCCGCTACTGGTCGGCGATCTTACGGAGGCATCGATCTTCAAAATTAATTCCTTACGAGTTGCAGATCGTTTTTCGATAACGTCATTGACGCACCACGATCCATTAGCGATTATCCAATTTATGGTAAGGATAACGGCATGAACTGATGGAACTTTAGCGGAGAATGCCTATTTGTTCAAGTTAACCCGGGTGAATCAGGCTGATGGCGCAGTCCAGCGTTGTGCTGCTGTTTCATCACTTTCGCGCGCATTTACCCAATGTGCGCCCGCCTCGGTTTGTTCTTTCTTCCAGAACGGCGCACGGGTTTTCAGGTAATCCATGATGAATTCGCAGGCGGCGAAGGCGTCACCACGATGTGCGCTGCTGACTGCTACCAGCACGATTTGATCCGTGGGTTTGAGCGGGCCAATGCGGTGAATCACCAGCGTATTGATGATATTCCAGCGCTGCTTCGCTTCTCCCATGATTTCGGACAAAGCTTTTTCCGTCATACCGGGGTAGTGTTCCAGGGTCATTTCAGTAACTGTGGTGCTGTGATTCAGGTCGCGCACCAGACCAACAAAACTGGCGACTGCGCCAATTCCAGAGTTTCCCCGGCGCAGATTAAGGATTTCTGCGCCGAGGTCGAAATCTTCGGTTTGAATCCGTACTTCCATTTTAGCCTCCCGTCACGGGTGGGAAGAAAGCAACTTCATCGCCGTCACCCACAGCCGTGTCCGGGTCGGCAATATCTTGATTGACGGCTACGCGCACCGGTTTGTCCTGGGCGAGTTCTTCCTGCCATGTGCCACCTCGCTGGCATAGCCATTCAGTCAGTGACCGGACGTCGGTGACGTCGGCAGGCGGGTTCGCCCGCTCAGAGGAAAGGCCGAAGGTTTCGCGTAGCCGGGCGAAATAAAGCAGGGTGATCATGCGGTTTCCTTATTTCAATTGAGCAATCCGGAGAAAGGAAGGAACCTGACTGTCTCGCCGCGATGAATAGGCATCCCTTCAGGTACTTCCACAAAGCCATCGGCCCAGACAGTGGAAGTCAGGACGCCGGAACCCTGGTGTGGGTAAAGCTGGACTGCCACTTCGCCATTTTCCGCAGTGTGTAACCGGGCACGCAGAAATTCGCGGCGTTTATCGGGTTTCAGCCAGTCGAAGTCCGCTTTCAGCGAGAAGGCTTGCGGGGCAGAGGTGGTAATCCCCTGACTGCGCAATATAAATGGCCGCACGAACAGGAAAAAGGTGACGAAAGCCGAGACCGGATTGCCTGGCAGGCCGATGAACGGGATTTTTTCGACATCGCCGAAGGCCAGCGGCTTGCCCGGCTTGATCGCGATTTTCCACAAATCAAGTTTACCTACCGTTTCAACCGCGGCTTTGACATGGTCTTCCTCACCCACTGAGACGCCGCCGCTAGTGATGATCAGGTCCGCTCCGGCGGCAGCTATTTTGAGTGCCTTCACGGTGGCATCGAAGCCATCCGGTACGATCCCAAGATCAACGACTTCGCAGCCCATCGCCTGAAGCAGGCCAGTCAGCACGAAGCGGTTGGAATTGTAGATCTGGCCTGGCTTAAGGGTTTCCCCGGGCATAACGATTTCGTCGCCGGTAAAGAAGGTGGCGACTTTTAGCTTGCAGTAAACAGGCAGGGTTGCAATGCCGACCGATGCTGCCAGCCCCATTTCCTGAGGGCGTAGCCGGATGCCAGCGGGAAGAATCTCGGCGCCGGCAGCGATGTCCTCACCTGAACGGCGAATATTCTCACCTATTTTTGGGTATTTGCTGATAGTGACTGTATCACCCTCGGCACCACAGTATTCTTGCATTACCACCGCGTCGCAGCCTGCGGGTACCGGCGCCCCGGTGAAGATTCTGGCGGCTTGGCCGGCTTCCAGTGGCTTTCCGACTGTGCCGGCCGGTATGCGCTGAGTCACCCGTAGTCGGGTTGATGCATTGATGATATCGGCGATCCGAACGGCATAGCCATCCATGGCGCTGTTGTCCAGCGGAGGAACGTTGACCGTCGAAGTCAGGCGCTCTGCAAGTACCCGCCCCAGCGCATCGGCCGTAGCGATCTTTTCTGTTTTAGTTGAGGGCCGCGATCGAGCCAGCAGGAAGGAAAGCGCGTCGTCAGCGCTGAGCATGGGCTGTTTCTTATCCATTTTGTTTAAGACCTGTTTGTTGCAAGATAAATTCGGCAATTGTTTTTGGCTGGTCCAGCCGGAACTGCGGCAGCGACGTTTCCAGAGGAAGGTCGCTGGCGATGGCGGCGATATTCGGATCCTGGGGAAAAAATAGCGCCTTGTCGATGGTGGTGCGGTGCACCTCCAGTTTGGCAATCGCTTCGTTTTTGAAGCTTTCCACCAGCACCAGATCGCAGGGCGCCAGTCGTGCCAGTTGTTCCTTCAGCCCCGGTTCCGGCTCGTTGCGCAGTTCATGGACCAATGCCCAGCGGTATTGAGAGGTAACCATCACCTCGCTGCAGCCTGCGGCACGGTGACGGTAGGAGTCCTTGCCCGGCTGGTCGATAGCGAAATCATGGTGGGTATGCTTGATCAGGGATACTTTCAGCCCCTCTGCCACGAACAGCGGGATCAGTTGTTCGATCAAGGTGGTTTTGCCGCTACCGGAGTAGCCGGCGAATCCGAAAACCTCCATTATTTGTTCCGCAACAGGCGCTGTTTCTCGCGCTGCCAGTCTTTTTCCTTTTCGGCATCGCGCTTGTCATGCTGCTTTTTACCCTTGGCTAGGCCGATTTCCAGCTTGATCCGGCCACGGACGAAATGCATGTCCAGCGGCACGAGAGTATAACCGGCGCGCTCCACCTTGCCGATCAGCTTGCTGATTTCCTCAGCATGCAGCAGCAGTTTTCGGGTGCGTACTGGGTCGGGGTTGACGTGGGTAGAGGCGGTCGGCAGCGGACTGATATGGCAGCCAAGAAGATAGAGCTCGCCACTGCGGATGATGACGTAGGCTTCCTTGAGCTGCGTCCGCCCGGCGCGGATAGCCTTGACCTCCCAGCCGTCAAGGACGATGCCTGCTTCATACTTTTCCTCGATGAAGAAGTCGTGGAAAGCTTTTTTATTTTGCGCGATGCTCATCGACAGGTGAATTTCTCTGGTGAGTTTCTCTGTGAAATCGTGTATTTTAACAGTTTTTGATAGCGGTAGACTGAATGATAGTAGTGGAAAAATCCGTGCTGGTTTTTTACTCGGCACGGCAGATGTTCGCGCTGGTCGATCGGGTCGAGGATTATCCGAATTTCCTTCCCTGGTGCGGCGGGACGGAGGTGCAGAGGCGCAGCGACGAGGCGCTCGAAGCGACGGTGCATATTGACTACCATCATCTCAAGCAGAGCTTCTCTACCGAAAACATTAGGCAGGCGCCACATCTGATCGAAATGAAGTTCCGCCACGGCCCGTTTAGTCATCTTGAGGGTAGCTGGAAATTCGTTGAACTGGACGAGACCGCTTGCAAGATCGAGTTTAAACTCTGCTATGAATTCTCAAGCAAGATCATGGAGAAACTGGTCAGTCCGGTTTTTGGGTATATTGCAAACAGCTTTGTCGAAGCGTTCGTTCAACGGGCAGCAGAAATATATGGTGAGCCATGAGTGAGGAGATTTCGGTGGAAGTGGCATATGCCCTCCCGCAGAAACAGGAGGTCTTGTCCTTGAAGATAAGGTCGGGTGTTCCAGTGTCTGAGGCGATAGCACGATCCGGCATCCTGCAGGATTTTCCGGAAATTGATCTGGCCAGTGCCAAGGTGGGGATTTACGGCAAGCAAGTGAAGCTTGATGCTGTGCCCAGAGATAAAGATCGTATAGAGATTTACCGCCCGCTGATTGCGGACCCAAAGGAAATCCGCAGAAAACGTGCGGCGGAAGGGAAGGAAACTAAGAAGGAGGCCGGGGGCGCCGAAACGGCCCCAACCTGATTTAACCTATTTGCACCATGAGTAAGCCGATTTTTTTGCTTCCTCGATGGCCTTGGCACGGTCGTTGTCTTCAAGAAAAAAGCGTTCGCCCTTTTCATTGAATTTGGTCATCCTTTGACCCTCCTGCAAGGCTTGCAACTGATTCCGTGCTTGCGCGCAGTTTGCCTTCCTGCTTTTTTCTTCTTCCTGATCCTTGGCTTGTTTGGCAGCGGTTTCTTCCGCCTGAACCCTGCGTTTTCGGGATTCCAGCTCCCTCTCGGCCAAAGTTTTTTCTCCGTCTTTGCTGTCGGGTGCTGCCTGGGGCAAGGTCGGGTTATTCTTCAGGTTCAGATTTTTTTGCGATCTGGCGGTAGGCGGCGGGGTTTGGTCGGAATAATGCACCTTGCCCTCCGCATCCACCCATCGGGTGACCCCGGCCTGTGCAGCGGTAGCCAGCACCAGCATCGAAACTATAGTCAGGAGTTGTCGCATGGCTTGCACCTGGATTACTTGGTTAGGGGGTAGCTCTTTTGTGCTACAGCCAGACGAGCCAGCTCGCTCGCGCTTTTGGAAAGTTTCAGGGTGGCCGCGCTATCCCCTTTGGTTGCAGCTTCTTTGGCTTTCTTCAGGGCATCTTCCGCTGTAGTCCATAGTGACTTTTGGGCTTTCGCTTCCTTGACGTCGGCTTCGGCCTTGGCAAGCGCTTGTTTGGCTTCTTCGGAAAGGGCAGGTTTGGCGGCCTCAGCAGCCGGAGTAACAACAGGGGTGGCAGTGGCCGATGAGTCAGGTTTTGCCGTGCCGCTGCTTTGACATCCGCTGAGCAGCATGAAGCCGAAAGTGATGATAGTAATAAGGGTGTTACGCATGTTTCATTCTCCTCGGTTTTATTCTGGGTGACTAAACATAGCGTTTCACGATACGCCCGTCAATGGTCCAAGCGTACCGGGCCTATGCTCCATAAATGTAAAAATTCGCGAAGCTGGTTTACCGGTGATGCCCGAAACTTGTATAATATCGCTTTGGTAACAAGGATAAAAACATGCGTGTTCTGCAGAAAGCGCTGACCTTCGATGATGTTTTGCTGGTCCCTGCGTATTCCAACGTTTTGCCCCGTGACGTAAGCCTTGCTACTCGGCTTACCCGAGAAATTTCCCTCAATATTCCCTTGCTTTCGGCGGCGATGGATACCGTTACCGAAGCGCGCCTGGCGATTGCTTTGGCGCAGGAAGGGGGGATTGGCATCGTTCACAAGAACATGACCGCCGCCGCGCAAGCCGCGCAGGTGGCCCGCGTGAAACGCTTTGAGAGCGGTGTGGTAAAAGATCCAATCACTATTTCACCCTTGATGACGGTTCGGGATGTGTTAATACTGACCCACCAGCATAAAATTTCCGGGCTGCCGGTGGTGGATAATGGCCTTGTGGTCGGCATTATCACCAACCGCGACCTGCGCTTCGAGACCAACCTTGATCAGCCGATCAGGAATATCATGACGCCGCGAGACCGCCTGATTACGGTCAAAGAAGGAGCCAGCCGCGAAGAAGCCATGACGTTGATGCATAAATACCGTCTGGAGCGGGTGTTGGTGATCAATGATGATTTCGAGCTGCGTGGCCTGATCACCGTCAAGGATATTCAGAAATCCACCGAGCATCCGCTGGCATGCAAGGACAGTCAGGGCAGGCTGAGGGTTGGCGCCGCTGTGGGCGTGGGCGAGGGCACCGAAGAGCGCGTTACCCTGCTGGCTGAAGCGGGTGTGGATGTCATTGTGGTGGATACTGCACACGGCCATTCCCAAGGCGTGCTGAGCCGGGTGAAGTGGGTCAAGGACAATTTCCCACTGGTTCAAGTGATCGGCGGCAATATTGCCGCTGCATCGGCGGCGCTGGCGCTGGCTGACCACGGCGCCGATGCCGTCAAGGTCGGCATCGGTCCGGGCTCGATTTGCACCACCCGTATTGTTGCAGGTGTTGGTGTGCCGCAGATTACGGCCATCGCCAATGTGGTCCAGGCGCTTAAAGGCAGTGGTGTGCCGGTAATCGCCGATGGCGGCATCCGTTATTCCGGCGATGTCGCCAAGGCGCTGGCGGCAGGCGCGGATTGCGTGATGCTGGGCGGGATGTTTGCCGGTACCGAGGAGGCGCCGGGCGAGATCGAATTATTCCAGGGCCGCTCCTACAAATCCTACCGTGGCATGGGATCGCTCGGTGCGATGCAACAGGGTTCGAAAGATCGCTACTTTCAGGAAGCAGAAGCCAATGCCGACAAGCTGGTGCCGGAAGGTATCGAAGGCCGCGTGCCTTATAAGGGTAGCGTGCTGTCGGTGATTCACCAGCTGATTGGCGGCGTGCGTTCGAGCATGGGGTATCTGGGTTGTTCGAGCATTGCCGAGGTACACGCCAAGGCCGAGTTTGTCGAAATCAGTTCGGCAGGCATCCGTGAATCTCACGTTCACGACGTGCAGATCACCAAGGAAGCGCCCAACTACCACGTCGAGTAATGGGTGATGAGAGATGAGTAATGGGTGCATCACCCATTACTCCGATATCACCCATTTCCCATCACTCATTACCGGTCTCGTCACCATGCACCAGAAAATCCTCATCCTCGATTTCGGTTCCCAATACACCCAGCTGATTGCCCGTCGGGTGCGTGAATCCAGCGTTTACTGCGAACTACATCCCTATGATGTGAGCGAACAGTTCATCCGTGATTTCAAGCCCCAGGGCATCATCCTCTCCGGCGGGCCGTCTTCGGTCTACGACGAGGAAACGCCGCGCGCGCCGGACATCGTGTTCAACTTGGGCGTGCCGGTGCTCGGCATCTGCTACGGTATGCAGACCATGGCGGCGCAATTGGGCGGCAAGGTGGAAAACGCCTTGCATCGCGAGTTCGGTTATGCCGAGGTGCGCGCACAGGGCCATTCCGCGCTGCTGCGCGATATTCAGGACCGGATCAACGAGGAAGCCCATGGTCTGCTCGACGTGTGGATGAGCCACGGCGACAAGGTGACGGAATTGCCGCCGGGTTTTAAGATAATCAGCTCCAACGCGGCTACACCGATTGCCGGCATGGCCGATGAAGTCCGCCATTTTTACGGCGTGCAGTTTCACCCCGAAGTGACCCATACCCTGCAGGGCAAGGCCCTGTTCGAGCGCTTCGTGCATGGCATCTGCGGTTGTGGCTATGACTGGAACATGCCGGATTACGTCGAGGAAGCCATCGGCAGGATCCGTTCCGAAGTGGGTTCGGATGAAGTCATCCTCGGTTTGTCCGGCGGGGTGGATTCCTCGGTAGTGGCTGCCCTGCTGCATCGCGCTATCGGCACGCAGCTCACCTGCGTATTCGTGGATAACGGCCTGCTGCGCCTGAACGAGGCTGAGCAGGTGATGAAGACTTTCGCCGATAATCTGGGCGTCAAGGTCATCCACGTCGATGCCGGCGCGGAATTCATGAAGCATCTGGCGGGTGTGACCGACCCGGAACAGAAGCGCAAGATCATCGGTCGCGAATTCGTCGAAGTGTTCCAGAGCGAGTCGGCAAAGCTGCCGAACGCCAAATGGCTGGCGCAGGGAACGATCTACCCGGACGTGATTGAATCGGCCAGTTCCAAGACCAAGAAGGCCCATACAATCAAGTCCCACCACAATGTCGGCGGTCTGCCTGATACCCTGCACCTCAAGCTGCTGGAGCCGCTACGCGAGCTATTCAAGGATGAGGTGCGCGAGCTCGGCGTTGCGCTCGGCCTGCCCCATGACATGGTCTACCGTCATCCCTTCCCGGGTCCCGGCCTGGGGGTGCGCATTCTGGGCGAAGTGAAACCCGAGTTTGCCGAACTGCTGCGTCGTGCCGATGCCATATTCATCGAAGAGCTGCGTGCATCGGGCTGGTATGAAAAAACCTCGCAAGCCTTTGCCGTATTTCTGCCAGTGAAAGCCGTCGGGGTGATGGGAGATGGCCGCACCTATGATTACGTCGTCGCTCTGCGCGCAGTTCAGACCCAGGATTTCATGACCGCACACTGGGCGGAACTGCCCTATACCCTGCTTGGCAAGGTTTCCAACCGCATCATCAACGAAGTGCGCGGCATCAATCGCGTCGTCTATGATATTTGCGGCAAGCCGCCTGGCACGATAGAGTGGGAATGATTTTGCGTCTGGTAGCGTAGCGCAACGACTGGTAGTGCATCAATGAAACGCCCTGTATTTACAGGGCTTTTCTGCTTTTTGTCTGGCAGAATCCGGCAATGATAAGTAGCGGCAAGCAAGTTTTTTTCATGGTTCTATCGATGGTACAATCTTCTCCGATGCCATTCGTTCATCGTAATACCATTGCAAAAAATATGGTTCGACAATGGTATCAAATATGAACAAGTTCAATAAACACGCGGGTTGTAGCGATTTTTATTGGCTTTCATAATCATGGTATCAAATCGCCGGGGGAAGCATGCTGACAGATACAAAATTAAGGAATCTCAAGCCTGAAGCCAAGGCGTACAAGGTCAGTGACCGTGATGGCCTATATGTCACCGTCTTGACCACAGGCACGGTATCGTTCCGCTATAACTACAGCATCAACGGACGGCAAGAGACGCTAGTGATTGGGCGTTATGGTGCTGGGGGCCTGACACTGAAGGAAGCTAGGGAGAAGCTTTCATTGGCGAAAAAGGAGCTTGTTGCCGGCAAGTCGCCATCCAGAACCAAGGCGAGAGAAAAGCAAAAGTCCAAGGATGCCGATTCGTTTGGTGAGTGGGCGGAGCTATGGTTGAAGAATCACCAGATGGCCGATTCAACCCGAGATATGCGGCGATCAGTCTATGAGCGCGACCTCAAGGAGCCGTTTGGCAAGCTCAAGATGGGTGAAATATCCCATGAGGATTTGCGCGCATTGTGTGACAAGATCGTAGCCAGAGGCGCACCGGCCACAGCGGTTCATGCCAGAGAGGTCTTGCAGTTGGTATATCGCTATGCGATGGAGAAAGGGCATAGGCATGACAATCCGGCCGACCTGGTGCGGCCAACGTCTATCGCAAGATTTCAACCCAAGGATCGGTCGCTATCGCCAGAAGAGATCGGAGTGATGTATCAGTACCTGGAGCACGTTTCTACCGCACCTACGATCAGGCTTGCGGTCAAACTGTTGCTGTTGACCATGTTGCGCAAGTCAGAGTTGGTTGAGGCAGTATGGACAGAGATCAATTTCACTGATGCGCTTTGGACTATCCCAGGTGAACGAATGAAGCGGCGCAATCCGCACAACATCTATCTGTCGAGACAGGCTTTGGATATATTCGTCGCTCTTAAGACTTGCGCCGGCGGCTCACGTTACGTTTTGCCATCTCGCTACGATCCTGACATACCGATGAGCAAGGCGACCTTGAACCAGGTCACCAAGCTGGCTTATCTGGCAGCACAGAAGGATGGTAAGACGCTGGACAAATTTGGGCCGCATGATTTAAGGCGGACTGCTTCGACGCTACTGCATGAGACTGGATACAACACGGACTGGATTGAAAAGTGCCTGGCCCATGAACAGAAAGGGGTGAGGGCCGTTTACAACAAAGCCGAGTATGCAGAACAGCGGCGCGTGATGTTGCAAGACTGGGCGGACATGATAGACAGGTTTGCTACACGCTCCTGAGCCCTGGGGCTGAAGGAAGCAACGCCGCTGTTTTTCGCTGCTCGATCCAGGCCTCAATTTCTTGCAAGTCCCACGCAACCAAACGCGTGGTGATAGAGAAACGCTGAGGAAACTCGCCCCGTTTTTCCATGTTAAGAATTGTTCTCTCAGAAAGAGGCACGATTGTTAGCAGGCGCTTGCGGTTGATCAGCGCCTTCCCCGGTTTTTTCATTTCCTCGAATGTCAGGTCTCGTGCATTCATTTTGTCGCCTCCTCGCTGCATGCCTCGTTTGTATTCATTGTCCAGCCTTGCTTAAAGTCACGTATTAGAAAAACATGAAATATCCGTTGAGGAGAAATCATCCCAGCCGCCCCGATTTTGCCTTGAGCGCAATCAATCTGATTTCATCCAGCACCTTGTCCGTTTGCTGCATGGCCGCGCGCATGGCCACGGCCTCATCAAGCGGTGCGCTAATATCGTGCCCATCGCTGCACAGTTGATTCAGAAGCGACATAAGCGGCGAATCGAACTGTGCCAGGTCTGACAGCATGGACAGCGATAGGCAGGCCTTGCCATCGTCCGGTGCAACAAAGTGCGGCTGATCGAGCATGGCGCGCGGGTACTGGTATCGCGCACCGGGCAACGCATCGTTCGTGGATAGCGCGGCAAGAAAAGAAACTGCATCAACAAAACGCGCTGCGGGCAACTCACTGTAGCTGCCAATCTCGAAATGATCGTTGAAGCGACTCCAGATATCGGCGTGAACCATATCGGAGTTCCCCGAACGCTGGGAGACGATTTGCCACAAGGCGTTCTGTTGGGAAGGTGAGAGTGCGCTGGCATCTTGCGGTGTGGCGCAGATACCTGTTTTTCTGATGGCGGGAAGAATTTCCTCCGTCAGCTTCTGTTCAAAGGCATGCGCATCTTCTTCGCGGGAGTTGATGATCAGGCGGTAGAGGTTGCCTTCGTTGATGTAGGTTAATCCCTGATTCTCACCTTCAGTATTTGGGGCGCGTTTCGTGAGCCCATTTTCACGGCAGTATTTTTCGATAGCTGCGCTGTCGTTGCTATAGCCAAGGACAGCACAAACATCACCGGCGGAAAACCACGTCTCACCGCTATCATCGGCGAAGGTGTGAATTTGAGTGCCATTAAAACTGAATATGGCGGATGTGGCGGAGCTCGTCATAGTGCTAATCATTACAATTCTTTTCCATGCCCCACAGACTGATCGTTTTGGGTGGAGCTGGAAGCATATTTTGTTTGGTCATGTACCCCCACCTCTTGCGCTAGATTTGCGAAAAGTATAGATTTGCTTTACATTAAAAGTCAACTAAAAATATACTTTAAGGTGGTTTGATGTAAATTTTAACTAATATCTGGGGAGGCTCGTGCATACAAGCCGGCAATTTGCAACTACGGTTCAAGCGTTGGTGTTTTGCTGCTAAAGGTGAGAGCGCTGTATTTGCTGAACACTACGCTGGCAGCGCAATCAGCAAGGGGTGGGGATAAGTGCGGGGCTTTTTGTCTGTCGCCGGTTCAAAACAGCTTGAGCTGAATCTGAAGCACGATGATATTATTTTGTGCCTTTGAGTAATTTTTCAGGCGAGATGAGTTCAGCATATACACTCCCTTCACGTGTTAGCGCTGCAACGGCGCTATCGGGAAGTGGTTGAGCCACGGCAATCAGCTTCTGTATTGACGGCCTGGTAAGCGCAAAGTTGCTGTCAACTTCACCAGCAATAAGCCAATCAAAAGAAAACACCAAGTGCTCCCTGAGCGCTACCAGGCGATCCGTTGGCGGCGTTGCGACGCCTGTTTCCCATTGAGATACGGATGCCTTGGATACGCCACACAACTCGCCGAACTTCTCCTGTGAAAGAGTGTTTCGTTCGCGTAATTGTCTGATTCTAGCTCCTATATCCATCCGTAAATTGTACAACATTTCCATAAACACGAAGTAAAGAAATAATTGACTCGTGCGTTTAGTATAAATATACTTCGTGAATGAGTGTGTCAATTAAAACTATTCCTGTGTCAGCGGAAAGAGCGCAGCAACACTATGGCGGCAGGTGGTAAGTGAACAATCATGTAATCAAATTGGGCGTGCGCAAATCAGGTGAGGGTTGTTTTTTTAGGTGTCTCCTCCACACCTCAACTGAGTTGCTGCGAGGGGTAGGGGTATCCCGGACAGCAGCACTGCTGCACGCCCCCCTTATAACAGCGTACCAATGAGTGTCAAAGTCATGAGCATGGTCTTCGAGCACTATCCAGAAGGAGGAGGCGAAATGCTCCTTGCATTGGCATTAGCTGACTTTTCCGATGATGAAGGTGGCAAGGTTTTTCCAAGCATACCCGCACTAGCCAAAAAAACGCGCCAGTCAGAGCGCAGCGTGCAGTACCAACTCCGAAGGATGGAGCAGATCGGTTTCATCTCGGTTGCAGAAATCAGTGCGGGTGGTCGCATCAGGGGAAAAAAATACAAGTCCACAGAATACAAAATTCATCTTGAATTCTTCTCTGCCAGTAAAAAAACCATGCCTCATTCCGGCATTGAAGGTGGCGATGCAAAAAATGCATCATCCGACACCAATCATAGGGGTGCAATTTCTGCACCGTTAGATGAAACCCCCGTAAATATTGGCATTACGGATAACGGTGAAAATTCTGCACCGTTAATGGAACGGTGCAATCTGGAACACTTAACGGTGCAAACCGGGACACTTAACGGTGCAACAGCTGTTGCACCCAATCCATCATATAAACCACCATATGAACCACCACCACAATGCGCGCGCAACGCTGAGCCAGAATTGCCGGACCCAAACACCGTGGTGGTGGATTTGATTTTTCCATCATCCATTCATACCGACCAGCGCGATGCCATCCGAGTGTTGCTATCCAGCAGCGGGGTGCAGCCCAGTCATTGGCAGATCCTGATAGACGAACTGCACGGCGCACAACTCACCAAACCTATCACGAACCCCGTTGGCTACGTCAGAGGGATGGCAGAGCGCATGTCAGCAGGCTTATTCACAGCGGAACGAGCCCCGATGATTGCCGAGCAGCGCAAAAAGCGCGAAGCCAACGAGCAACAGGCCGCCACCCAGGCAAGAAAACATCCGGATTACGACCAGTCGTCTCAGGCGCAATTAGACAGACTACCGCAGCGCATTCGCGAATCACTTGCCAGACTGATGAAGCAAAATAAAGGGAGAGCTTGAATGGACGAAACCACACGCAAAGACATTGCAGGCTTGAACAGGAGATACCTTTACCTTGCCAGGCAACTAGCCTCGGATGAGCACTCGAACCTGCTGGCTGGCATACCAAGGGAAGCGATTGAGCTCATTAAAAGCATGACGCTTGACGAGCTTGATGCGCTCGCAGAAGACATGATCGCCCCATGTTTCACGTTCAAGTTTAACGATGCGACATTCCGCACCTTGGTTGAGAGAAAAACCACCAGACGCGAGTACATGACAAACATTCTCGCCGCGCAGTCGCAGACCTGATGAACACCGACGACATCTTCATCAAAAATCATATCAGCGCCACCACGCTGGTTCGCGAGGGCATGCGTCTTCCGCTTGTATATGCCATGACCGGTGTCACCTGGCGATCTTTGCGCAAGATATGGCAAGACACATACGGCGAAACTACGCCGCTTCCCGGAAGGATGCCGGGCAATACGCTTTCGTACATCAGGCAGGGACAAACATCGCTTTTGTTGTCCACATTGGTGGCGGTGTATTTAACCGTAGAAAAGAGAGCAAACCCACAAACCGTATCACAAGCTGAAATGTTCCTTCAAGCGTGGAAATCAAGAACGCTCTTTACCAAAAGTGGAATGGCGATTGACATCAACGCGGCATGGTACGCAATCCGGGACGTAAAGGCCGGACTGGTGTCCTGGGGAAGATGCAAGCAATGCAAGGCGACATACATTTTCGATACCGAGTTCAGGGAAACAAGCAAGTGCCCTTATTGCGGTGAGCGAGACATAAAAATAATTGGGCCTGGCAAGCAATGAGAAAAAAATTATCCATCATCGTTGCTGGCGTGATGTTTGCCCAGGTCGCATATGGACAGGCAGACAACGCCTGCTTTGAACAAGCGGCAAAACATTATCGCGTCTCGGCTCAGCTTCTGAGGTCAATCTCCCGCGTAGAGTCAGGCGGGAACCAGGCAGCATTCCACCGGAACTCAAATGGAAGTTGGGATATTGGACATATGCAGATCAACTCTGCCTGGCTGCCGACTCTTGCCAAATACGGGATCACCAAAGATCGCCTGACAAACCCGTGCGTCAACACCCATGTTGGGGCCTGGATATTGGCAAACAACTTTCAACGGTTGGGTTATGGATGGAACGCCGTTGGCGCGTACAACGCAAAATCGCCAGACAAAATAGTTGCATACGCCAGAAAAGTTGCAGCAAACCTGCGTAACGAAGAGGTGGCAATTGATTAAACGACGCGCAGCGGTCTTGATCCTGGCGATAGCATCATCAACCCTGCTGGTGGGGTGCAATAACTTATCCAGAGGGCATCTGGACAGAATCGCCAATGTCGATCCGGGCATTGCTTATCTGGATGGCAAATTCCGCATCTGCCGGGAAAATTGTCCGAAGCGCACAGCGAAGGTTCTGGATGATGCTAATTACGCAGCTATGCAGGCGCCACCGGTCAGCATCCAGCAATCCGAACCGCCAATAACTCCGCCTGTCAGCACCGCAGCACCCGCCAACGAGCATAGCGACATTTTTAATGTTTATTTCAAGTTCGGCAAGAGCATACCGACCAACGATGGGTACAAAACCATCGCCTTGCTCACCAAGGCAGCCAAACAAACAGCAGTCGCCATTGAGTTGATCGGCGAAACAGACGATATCGGCCCGCAAAAGTACAACGACAAGCTGGCATTCAGCCGTGTGCATTTTGTGGCGCGCTGGCTTGGATCGCACGGAGTGAATGCCAGGATTTCTGTTGAAGCACAAGGGGAATGCTGCCACCCGGCTCCATATGACACGACAGAAATAGCGTTGCAGGCAAAGCGCCGTGTGCAAGCAAAAGTGCGGCAGGCAACCGAGAAAGGAGATCTCACCAAAAAGTGATTATCGACAACCGCAGCAAACCAACTATTCAACAATTTACCAAAGGAATTAAACATGAGAAATAAATTGATCGTTTCGCGCATTGCCCTTCTGTGCGCGATGCTTGGTATTCCGGCTTTCGCCTTCGCTGGTACAACGGGGACAGAGTTCCTTGCTCTGTACAACTGGATCAACGGGGTTGTTACCGGCTATATGGGTCGTGCCATCGCAATGGCATCTGTTGCCATCGGCGCGCTGATGTCTGTCGCCAAATCAAACCCGATTCCCATTCTTGTCGGGATTGGCTTTGCGATTTTCCTGCAATACACGCCAACGATCATCACCGGCATTTTGACCGCGACGATTTGAGGAAAATGCGATGAATGAGACTGGCTATATTCCGCGCACATTGGACAAACAAGAGCAATTCCTGTTGTGGGATATAGACCAGTTCATCGTGGCTGTGTTGCTGATCGGCATTGGTTTGTCATTGGGAATGATGATCGGCGGGATTGTGTGCGGAAGTTTGGCCGCTTGGCAGTACGGCAAACTCAAAGCAGGCAAACACGCAAAGTTCGCTGTCCACTCAGTTTATTGGTGGATGCCCGGCAGCCTATTTGTCAAAACTGCCATCACTCCACCGTCACACGAACGCTATTTTTTGGGTTAATCCGTGATTTCAGATAAATACATTTCCACGAGCAGCAATAAAGCCAGCGAGATCACTTTTCTCAGGCTGGCAGTAGGCGTTCTATTGATCATCATCCTTGTTGAGGGAATGGTTCTGCAAAAAACGCTGGGTATGGAGAAGACGGTCATCGTTCCCCCGGTAATCGAGAAGAGTTTCTGGGTATCTGGCAACGAAGTATCCAAAAGTTATCTTGAGCAAATGGCCTACTGGTACGCGGGATTGGCATTGAATGTAACCCCCTCCACAGGGGAGTACCAGAAACAACAGTTCCTGCATTACGCAACGCCATCCGACACAGGACGGATCGCCGCAGACATGACATTGCGGCTCGACTTTTTGAGCAAGAACAACACGTCCACGCTATTTACAGCGCAAACATTGAATACGGATGAAAAATTGATGAAGGTGGCCATTGTTGGCGAATTGGACACCTTCGTGGGAGACAAGCGCGCAAGCGCCAGGCGTACTGTGTTTGTTGTCGGTTTCAAGTATCTAAACGGGAGACTGTATGTCAGTGAATTCAAGGAAACAAATGAACAAGATATGTTTGGCGCTGGTACTGCTGGCAAGTAGCTTTCAGGCTGGGGCGGCGCAGATTCTGTTTCAGGGGTCACCCACCGAATCAACAACCGCTACGGTATCGCGCAATGAGCCCAATCTGCTCAAGGTGGACGGTCGCAAGATCAAGCGCATCTACGGGACAGAAGGCCTGTTTACGGTAACGCCGGAGCAAGATACGGGTGTGGCATGGCTAAAACCAACCACCGACAAACCGCTAATGAGCATTTTCATTACCGACGACACGGGTCAGCACTACAAGCTGCTGTTGAAGGTAGAAGACATCCCGGCAGAGACGATCATCATTCGGGGTAGTAAAGGCTACGCCGAGCAACCCAGGGGCATTAAAAATGAGCCGCGAAATGAAGAAATTCTGAGCACCATTCTGGCGCTCCATGACGGGGAAGGCGACCCGAAAAGCGAGCTTATTCCATTGTGGAAAGGCGTTAAATTCGAGCTGGTCAGGACGCTTGGTCTAAGAGGGTTGCGCGGGGAAGCGTACCTGCTGACAAACATCTCAGACAAGCAAGTCGCCATGGATGAGCGCGAGTTCTACCGCGATGGTGTCCAGGCCGTGTCGATCGAAAGAATGGTGCTGGGAGCCGGAGATTCAACAGCAGTATTTGTCATCAGCGAGGGCGAGTAATGTCCAGACTATCCGAGAAGCTCGCAAGCCTGACCCCCAAAACCCGCCAGTACATCATGCTCGGCGGAGCAGGGACGGTATTTCTGGGCTTGGTGGCGGGTAGCGTCACGCTTTGGGATAACCAACCGGCAGCCTTGCCCACACCAACGACTCAACAACAAGCCACCAACATCTCGGCACCCGGATCATCGGTTGACCCCAAAGATGTCTGGATGACGCAATCCGCCGCGCAAATGAAGCAGATGGATGATGTCATCAAGGACTTGAAACAGCAGATGACAGAAATGGGGACAAAGGGATCAGCCGTATCACCAACAGATACACAGCAACAATCAATTCTGCCGCCACTCCCGCCAATACCCCCAGCGTCACCAGCGCAACCCATATCTGGATTGACGCCAACAACAGACAAGCTTGAGCCCGTGCCAGTTCCGCAACAAGATAGAGGAATCGCTTCTTTTGATGTTAGTAGTAACCAGGAAGCGAAACAGAACCCGGCATCATCGGACACAAAGACAGGTTACGTGCCAGCCGGATCGTTCGTGCGTGTCGCCCTTCTGGGTGGCCTCGATGCACCTACGGGCGGACAGGCGCAAACCAACCCTCACCCGATTCTGATGCGCACTCAAGACAATGCATTCTTGCCAAACCGCTACCGATTTGAAATAAAGGAATGCTTCATCCTGGCATCAAGTTATGGCGACATCAGTTCCGAGCGGGCATTTGCCCGGCTTGAGAATTTGTCGTGTGTGCGCCGCGATGGCAAGGCGGTGGATATGGCAGTCAAGGGTTACGTGGTCGGCGAAGATGGCAAAGCCGGGATGCGCGGCAGGCTCATCAGCAAGCAGGGGCAGATACTGGCCAACGCGCTGCTCGCTGGCATTGGCTCGGGAATTGGGCAAGCGTTCCAGAATAGCGCGACCACACAATCCATCAGCCCGCTCGGATCAACCTCGACGGTCAATTCGGGGCAGCAATTCAAGAATGGGATCAGCTCCGGAGTGGGCAAAACACTCGACAGGCTCAGTCAGTATTACATCGACCTCGCCGAAAAATTGTTTCCGGTGATTGAAATTGATGCCGGGCGAACGGTTGAGGTGGTATTCACCAAGGGCTTTGCGTTTGGTGATGGCCTGAGTAGTGACCAGGAGGGAACATACACCGACATCTGGATACGCGGCAGAAGAGCGCTTAACAAACCACTCGATCCATCTGAATAATCAATTGATACAAGGAGAACACATGAAGCTCAAGAGTTTCGTTATTGGGGTAGCAGTTGCTGCCATTTGCGCCACGACCGCGTATGCCGCTGACAGCGAAGAAATTGCCCTGGAAAGAACGTTGCGAGGACTGTATCCGTCCACGCAGATTACCGGTGTACGCAAAACAGGAATAGGCGGGATTTTTGAAGTCGTTATGGGCAAAAACATTGGCTACACAAACAGCGACGGGCGATTTTTCATTTTTGGCCACATCTTTGACATGAAGACCCAGCAAGATCTGACAGCACAACGACTCGACGAATTGAACGTGGTGAATTTCGCGGAGTTGCCGCTCAAGGATGCCATCAAGACTGCGCGAGGTGATGGGAGTCGAATCTTGGCGGTCTTTTCCGATCCGGATTGCCCTTATTGCAAGAAGCTGGAGCAAGAATTGCTCAAGCTGGACAACGTGACGATTTACACCTTCTTGTTTCCGCTGGATGGACTACACCCGGATGCGTCGAAAAAAGCAAAGTCGATATGGTGTTCCCCCGACAAGTCGGCAGCATGGCGCGACTATATGCTGCACGACAAACCTCCGGCGACCGGCAAGAGCTGTGACAGCCCGATAGATCGTAATGTCCAGCTTGGGCAAAAGCTCAATTTCAATGGCACGCCCACACTGGTAGCCTCTGATGGTCGCGTACTGCCCGGAGCGGCACCGGTTGAGCAGATTGAAAAATGGCTGGCCGGCAAAGGAGGCAACTGATGCGCTTTTTCATCGCAACTGCTGTATTGCTCTGCATGGGTTTGTCTGGATGCGTCAGCATGAATGGTCTTGATGCCAAGGAATCGTTTTCCTGCAAAGCACCACCCGGTATTGGCTGCTCCTCCCTGTCTGGGGTCTATGCCAACGCGGTGGCGGACAATCTGCCGGGTTCGTCCACCAAACCAGCCACCGTTTACGGCAAAAATGATCAAGGAAAGAATACGGTTGTGGGTGAAGCACCCACAACCGGCACGCCCGTGATGAGTGTGCCAACAGTCTTGCGCGTGTGGATGGCACCGTGGGAAGACAACAGAAACGTGCTGCACGATCAGGCATTCTTGTATGCCGTTGCAGACCCAGGTCACTGGCAAGTCGCCCACAGCAAGAAAAAAATCGCCGAGCAATACCGCGTATTGATGCCCGCCGCAAGGCAGGCGCAACAACCGGAATCGCAGCCCGCGCAGCCGCAGATGGCTCAACCTCAGCAACCACAAACCGCAAACTGACATGTCATTCGCCTCTACACTCAAGCGCGCATTCTTTCACGAGCGATACAGCCGACCGGATGCCTTGCCGCGCAGCCTGATCGAGCGCTTCGTTGCCTTGCCGCAGCTGACCGGCATACTGCCCTACGTCGGCTGGCTACCAGACGAACGCATGTTTATCCTCGATCAGGGCGGATTTGGGGCAACCGAACAGTTTTCTATCGGTTTCGCCATTGAGGTAGCGCCTCAGACGGGTGCGACGGATGAGATGGAAAAAATACTGGCCAGCTTGTTCATTTCATGCCCGCCAGAAACAGGTATTCAGGTATCACTCTACGCCAGCCCCGACATCAGTCGAACGCTGCAGGCCCAGACAGCGTTGATTAAAAACGAAGAGCTCATTGGTATTGCCGAGCGCCGCAACAGGTACTACCAGAGCGGCACAGGCAAGTCTCTGTTAGCAAACAACACCTACCTGCTCAGGGATTTCAGATGTGTCATCTCTGTTTCCCTGCCGCTTTCGCCGTTTGCGCCAACAGAGGTAGAGGAGGCTATCAGGACGCGCGAGAGCATTCATGCAACGCTCAGGTCGGCTTACCTTGACGGGTTTGACTGGACACCGGACCACCTGCTGAATTTTGTGGGCGATTTCTTCGATCACGAGCGGGTGTTCAATTCCGATGCGAGGGACAATCTGGCCGTGGAATACAACCCGGACATAATCATTCGCGAACAATTATCTAACCGTGAGATTGCATCATGCGTCAGCGATGAAGGCATACGGTTCTGCAAGAGCGGCGGAAAAGAAACAGTCATGCAGCTTTTCTCCGTCAGAAACTACCCTAAGTACAGCCGATTAAATCACATGGGCAGCGTGATCGGCGATCCTTATCAAACGGCTTTGTCCATGCCATGCCCATTTTTAATCACGATGGGTGCGATTGTGCAGGATCACGAATCGGCAAGAACTTACGCGCAAATGAAATCGGCTCGTGCCACACAGAACGCGGCCTCGTACATGGCAAGATTTCAGCCAGACCTTCAAGATCGCAAGCGAGACTGGGATTCTGTGCTCAAGACATTCGATGAAGGCAAGAGCACGTTGCGCATGTACCACCAAATCTGCCTGCTATCTTCTGTTGAAGATGCATCACGCGCCGAGCACGCGGTCAGGGCGGTATGGCGTGCGCGAGGTTATGACATTGCGCGCGACTACTATCTGCAGCATCAGGCATTTGCCTCATCACTGCCGATGACGCTAGCCAGGCTGATGCAACAAGACCTCAGAACATTTGGCAGGGTGTACACCAAGACTCTCGACAACGCGGTGATGACATCGCCGCTGATCGCCGAATGGAAAGGCACAAAGACTCCGTTGATTACCTTGTTCGGGCGGCGCGGGCAACCCATGGGGTTCGACCTGTTTGACAACACGGGGGGCAACTACAATTTTGCAGTGGCCGCGCTATCCGGGTCTGGCAAGTCCGTATTCGTGAATGAAATGGCGTATCGCTATCGTGCAGCCGGTTCCAAAGTCTGGATTATTGATGTGGGGCGCAGTTACAAAAACCTGTGCGAGCTGATGGATGGCGAATTCATTGAATTTGCTGACGAGCGCCAAAACACGCTGTGTCTTAACCCGTTCTCGATGGTCAGGGACATCAATAACGACATGGAAATGTTGCTTCCGCTACTTGCGGAAATGGCGAGTCCGCGCGAGCCGCTGAACAACTTTTGCTATACCGCGCTCGCATCCGCCATCAAGCAAGTATGGGAAGCAAAAGGCGCTGACACCACCATCACGGACATCTACGACCTGCTGCGTACCGGAAAAATCAATGACGCAGCCGAAAGAGAGTCGGAGCTGATGCATATGGCCGTGGCACTCGAACCCTACACAAAGTACGGCGTATATGCGAGTTACTTTGAGGGGCGGGCAACGATTGAATTTACCAAGGACTTTATCGTGCTAGAGCTTGAGGAGCTCAAGAGCAAAAGAGACCTTCAGGCGGTGGTTATGCAAATCATCATGTATCGCATCACCCAGGAAATGTATCTGGATCGCTCCAGGCGCAAGATCGTGATTATTGATGAGGCGTGGGATCTGATGGGTAGTGGCAGCAGCGGGCACTTCATCGAAGCCGGTTATCGTCGCGCGAGAAAGTACGGCGGGGCATTCGGCACGATTACCCAAAGCGTTGATGACTACTACAAGACCGAGGCCAGCAAAGCGTCAATCAACAATGCCGACTGGCTGTTCTTGCTGCGGCAGAAGCCGGAAAACATAGACCGTCTGGGTAAAGAGGGAAAGCTCACAATCGACGAATGGATGAAACGTCAGCTTTCGTCTATCACCACCGACCACGGTAATTACTCGGAAATCTTTGTGCATAGCCCCATGGGTTCTGGAATTGGGCGCTTACTGCTTGATCCGTTCTCGATGATGTTGTTTTCCACGCGCGCCGAAGATTTCGAGCGGATAAAAGCGATGCGCGAACAAAACGGCATGACGACCGAGCAAGCCATCGAGGTACTGCTTAACGAAAGAATCAAAAATGATAGGCGCAAGGGATCGCGCGATGACAGACGAAAAAGCTGAACCAACCAGACCCGTAAATACTTTAATCAGAGATCAATATGTCCACCTTCGCACATTTCGTCACCGGGGCTGTCGCGGTAGCCGCCGCAATTGTTGTCATGGCCGGATGGCAGCACTTTCACCATGCGCCGATGATGGCGAAGGTGGACATCATCGGTATTGTTACATCCCAACAAAAAAGCCTGGCAGCACAAATGAAGCCAGGCATGGATCAGAAAGCGCAAGCCGAAATCATCGAGTCCGCCTCGCGCTTCGGTAAAAGGCTTGATGTTGCGCTGACGCAAGTTGCGAGCGAGTGCAAATGCACAATCATCAACTCAGCCGCGATTATCAAGGATTCCCCAAGCACCACTTACGATTACACCAAGCGTGTTCTGGAACTTGCCCTGAGCGACAAGTAAGCCATGCGCGCTGCTACCCGTCTTTTGATCGTCCTGATGACCGCACTGCTGCCTACGGCATCGTTGGCGTTGGAAGGGCGAGATTACCCGCCAGGCATGGAATACTCGTCAGTATGGGCGTGCCATGGCCATGAGAAATTCAACTGGTATTGCGAAGAAGAAGCCAAGCCGTTCACGAAGCCAAAAGAAGCCGACAAGCAGGCGCCATCAGCAAAGTCCAAGGAAGAGATCGCTGTCGAGGAGCTGGAAAAGATACGCAAAGACCTCGATGCCAAGCGTGCGCTCGCGGTGGTACATCCAACACCAGGCAATATCAAGGCGTACATGGCGGCGCAGAAGGTCGAAATTGACCGCGCCAGTTTCTTCGCCGATGTCTGGCGACGAGTGCTGTGGCAAAACGCCGAACTGAACTACGAGCTGAAAAACCCGATGAACAACTCCGCCATCAAAGTGGCGGCACGGGAGCGCAAGGTCAAGGAAACCCGAACCATGACCGATTTGGCCCGAGAGTGGGGGCTGTTTTTCTTCTTCCGTGGCGACTGCACTTATTGCAAGCATATGGTGCCAACGCTGCAATGGATTACCCGGCAATACGACATGACGATTCTGCCGATCAGCCTGGACGGGGCAACCATTGAAGGTTTGCCACCTTCGGTCAGAGACAACGGGCTGTCGGCTCAGCTCGGGGTCGAGGCTGTGCCGCTTTTTGTCCTCGGCAATGTCAAAACGCACAAGATGGTGATACTCGGCTCCGGCGTGCTGTCGTTACAGGATTTTGTGGAACGGATTTACGTGCTGACACAGACCACGCCGGGCGATCTCTAGGAAGGAAACAGCATGCACTACCGCAAATTATTCATCCCGGTTCTTGCCGCCACCTGTCTCATCTCCGTACCCGCTAACGCCAACGTGGGGACGGGGATGCAGAACTGGTTCGACAATATGGGCGGGTACAGCAACGCCACTCCCCCATCGTCCTACAAAGGGCAAACCATGAATGGATACTCTGCCGGAGGTTTCTACGCCAGAACGCCGGTGAGAACCTATCAGCTGGCACAGATCAGCCCACCGTCTCTCGACATCGGCTGCGGGGGCATTGATCTGCACGCGGGCTCATTCTCTTTCATCAACAAAGCGGCGATAACCGCATTATTCCAGAACATCGGCACTTCCATCAGCTACGCATTTCTGCTGGCCATCAAATCCTCCATGCCGGAAATGGCAAGTCTGTTCGAGTATTTGCAGGATGTCGCCAACAAGGTGAATGGGATGAACGTCAATGCCTGCAAGATGACCGAAGGCATTCCTTTTGTGCAAGGCGCTGACTTGTCAAAAAACATGTCGGCCATGTTCAGCCATATAGCCGGGTCAACCTCGAACATGTTCCCGGATTCGTTTGATTCATGGAAACAAACCAAAACCGATGCGACTGCCGCCGAAGCTGCAAAAGCCGCAGCGGTAGCCAGCGACCCCAGCAAAGCGAATTACTTCAAACCCGGCAATGTGGTCTGGAAAGCCTTGCAAAATGTCACCGGTATTGACGATGAAGACAGGCGACTCATCATGAGCATCACCGGCACGATCATCATCACACCAGCCGTGCCCGGAGGCGCCAACGGCGGCAGTCAGCCAACATGGCATTACACACAGCCCACCAGTATTCGCGTGGAAGATTTTATCGGGGATGACCCGTCAGCTGCTTCCACCGGGGTGGATGTTTTTGTGTGCGACACCACCACGGACTGCCTCAATCCAACCGTCCCTGCGACCATGGTCTCCATTACGCCCTTTGTTAAAAAGGTCAGCAACTCTATCGACGCGCTGCGCACCGGCATCACGACCCGCGCCACACAAAACATCAATGACTTCAAAATCGTGGATGCTTCATCGGTGCCGGTGTGGAAGCTGCTCACTACCGCCACCGCGACCGGTCAGCCGCAGATCGTCGATTTGTACAAACGCCTGATCGCCGTCGATATTGCCTATTCCTATTTCAACGGGCTCATCAGGATGGCCAGCCAATCGCTCGCCAACTCAGAAAGCGGCGCGGTTCCGCCGGATGCCCAGACGGCGATTGCTCAACTGCAAACAAGGCTAAGCAATCTGTCGACGCTCTTGCAAACCATGCGCATCGCTGAATACAACAAAACATCTGGCGAGGCCAACCTGCAAAGGCAGATACAACTGATGCACCAGGCAATGGTTGCCGGCATCCCGGCACAAGCATTTACCTCGATGACCGTCTTCGGGAGTGAACGGTGATATTCGAGGTTTTCTCCTACTGGAACATCAGGGAGCTGGAGCTGGTATTCAACGCAGTGGCCGCAATTGTCGGTAGCGGTGATTATTTGGGCCTGCTGAGAACGCTCGCGCTGGTGGGGTTGCTCTCGATGGCCATGGCGGTGCTTGCCGGATTCAGCCAACTGCCGGATTTTGGGCGTTGGGTCATCATGCTTGCCCTGTTCAACGCCATGCTGCTTGTTCCTAAAGTCAACGTGGTGATAACCGACCGAACCGGCACTCAGCCATCGGTCACTGTTGCCAACGTCCCTATTGGCCTCGCCGCTTTTGCGCACTCGATCAGTCATATCGGCGACTGGCTGACACGATCATTCGAGACGACTTTTTCACTGCCCGCAGACATTCAGTTCCGCACCAACGGCACACTCTTCGGCCATCGCGTGCAAGAGGAGGTGCTGCATACCAAATTCGACAACTCGATCCTGACTGGCAATCTGCTGGAGTTCTACCGCGAATGCGTGGTACCGGAATACTCGACCGGGTTTGTCGTCGCATCAGACCTGGCAAAATCGAACGACATCTGGACTTACCTCAGCGGCAAGACCAATCCCGGCCGGCTCGTCACAATCCGCACCATTCCCGGCATACCGGTGCCGCCTGCCACGGACGCCTATGGTTGCGATGTCGCCTATACTTATCTGACCGCGCAAATTACCGCAGTCAACACCCTGCAGATGAATACGCTGGGCAGGCACCTTTATCCGGGGCTGCCGACAGCCGCTGCCAATGCAGCAGTTCAGGGGGCGATCCAGACATCAACCAACTACATGCTCGGCATTTCCACAACGGCTCTGGATGCGACTAAACAGGCTGCCATGAGCAACTTCATGATCGACGCGCAGTACATGCTGCCAGCGCAACTCGGCGATGCCGCCTCCGCAGCATCCAATCTGGGCCAGGCGCAAGCCATACGCTCCACCTCTGAGAGCTACAAGATGATGGCAAAGATGGCAGAAAGCACCATGCCCAAGGTCAAGAATATCGTGGAGATTGTGCAGTATTCGATTTTCCCTATCATCCTGTTGCTGGTATTGATGGCGGGACATAAAGGCGGATTGGTGTTGAAGGCTTATGTGATGAGCCTCATGTGGGTGCAATTGTGGCCACCGCTGTATGCCGTCATGCACCTTGTGATGACGATGCACGCGCAAGACCTGACGGCCATGACCGGCGGACTTGGTTTGTCCATGTCGCAATACAGCCTGTTGAACAACGCCTACATCAGCGATGAAGCCATCGCGGGCATGATCGCAGCGACCGCAATACCCGCCATCGCGGCGGCCATCGTGAAAGGCGGGGACGTGGGCGCACAGGCGATTGCCGGGATGGTATCGCCCGCGCGCGAATCGGAAAGAATTGCCTCTGGCATGTCCTCGGGAAATTTGCAGATGGGCAATGCATCACTGGGCAATCAGTCGTTCGATACGACGAGCGGGCTGCAACACAACACCCGGCCCACGATACGGCAAGGTGGATTCGAGAGCAGCACACAGGATGGCGTGAAGCGGTTTACGGGTACAGACGCGAACGGTAATGCAATGCAGATCAATGATGCGTCTGGCGCGGTACATACCTTGCCGGCAAAGATCAACCTCGGCAGCAAGGCATCAGGCGCGCTCCAGACCGCCTCCGAAAACTCGGAAAGAACCGCCTTCACCGAATCTGTCGCAGCGCGGGAGGCAATGACTTCGGCGCTCAATCAAACAGCCTCGTTCGAGAAAGGTCACGGAAAGAGTTCTGCTGCCGGACAGCAGGACATGACCAGTTCACAAGCGTCATTCCTTCAGTCTTATAACGAGGCCCAGAAAATCGCCCATAACTACGCATCGGAGCACGGCTTGTCGCAAAAGCAGGAGGCAGAGTTGCTCGCATCGGCAAGCGCACAAGCAAGCGGCGGAATCAATATCCTTGGCAACGGAGCAACCGTAAGCGCGGGGGCGACAGTCAAAGGCAAGAGCAGCTCTGGTACGACGCAAATGCAGAATGTCGCGCACCAGCTCGCCCAGGACAAAGGATTCGCGAATGCCATTTCTACCATGCGGAACGCCGCTCATCAAGACACCTTTACACAAGGCGAAGACAAAACTGCAAAAGCAGCACAGGCGATCAGGAGCAGCTTCGATCAAGCAAAATCCCACGATGAATCAGCCAATGCCGCCCATGAAAAATCACTCACCTTCAAAGCTGCGGCTTCGCGCACCAAAGAGATGGCGGGCAGTTACGATGCGAACTATACCAATGAATTTGTGGGGTGGATGCAAACGCAATCTGACCGCACCGGGCATCGCTACTCAGTGGACGATGTCACCGATATGGCGCTGCATGACAAAGGCGTGCTGGAGCAATACGCGGATCGTTTCGTGAATGAGCAGCTTGTGCCCAAGATAGACCAGGCAATCGGGAAACCGGAAAACAACGTGGCTGGACAATATGAACAAAACAAAGCCACCGTGCCGGGAATTGAGGCAGTTGCCCATTCCCACCATCGGAATGATGCACAGGTAATGGGCACAGCGAGAAGCGCGGGGGTTGACCCCAATACAGCACCCGTCAACCACGTTGCAGGACAGGTGCAGAGAATGACCGGACAGGCTAATGACAGAATCAAAGCGGGGCAGGGCGCCGTTACCGAAGAAGGCAAGCCATTGAAGCAAGAAGCAACCGATGCCACCGACCCCACTCGGCAAAACAACCTTAACCTGGCGACGCAGAATGCAACAGCCGCGATCATGCCAGCAGGCACGATGTCACTGCTAAATAAAGCTGGCTTGGTCAGTGACGAGGCCGGTGTGGCGAAGCCCGTTGCCGAAGGTTACAAGGGTTCGACTACGGATGCCATTGTGGATACGGCGCTTGACGTCGGGTTGATGGTTGGGGGAGGTGCCGCCGGCAAACTTGCTGGAAAAGTCGGTGGAAAAATTCTAGGGGAGTCCGCAGGTAAAGCCGCAGAAGGCAAAATTCTTACCAATGCGGCAAAGGTAGAGGAGCGCGGCCTGGCAGCGGGTAAAGTCGAGACTCAAGCGGCAGCGGACACAAGAAGAGAGGCTGAGCGGGAGTCGGCCAGAAAGGTCGGAGTCAACCGCGAGGCCGAGGTAAATGCAACACATGCTGTGGTGGGAACAGTAGTTGGCTCGGTCGCAACCAGTCAAGCAGTTAATAACATGGGTCACGAAGACCCGGTCATTCCTGCACAGCCCGCCATAGATGACGCGCAATCTGCAATGGAGGCCGTTAAAGAAGGGGTACGCAAAGCAAACGACCTTGGCAATCGGATTGGAGATAAAGCGAAGCAAGTATTCAAGGATTAAAGCAATTGGCCTCAGTGATGAAAACCGCCCACTCCGCTCCGTCTGATCGCGCTCGCCATTTCCTGCTGGCGCAATTCTGATTTCATCGCCCACAGGTGAGTCTTGTGCCAGTCTTCAGCGGTGCAGTCCTTGAACGTCTTGGCACGCCATCTTGCTGCCCTCATTGCGGAGGGAGATGCCCAAAGCAAAAACCACAGGGTTATAACTGCAATGACCAACACCCACACAAAAGACACCATCGCACCCAAGGCGGCAAAGAACACAAAACTCAACCCAAGCTTGATACCGCCATCTTCGGTTACACGCTTAAACCCAGCCATCACATCGTAAACATACTGGGCAACCAGGTTATCAAACTCAACCACGGTTTTGAAGTCATATTTGGACGGCACGATCACATCCCGGAATTTTGGAAGGCAGAGCAGCCGGAGCAGCAAGCGGAGCGAGCCGACAGTCATCCAGTAGAATGAAAATATCGCAACCACCGCGATACCCAACAAAATCAAGATTCCCACTTTTGCCTCCTGTAACCAAAGCATTTTCGCAATTTAGCCGATCAACCTCATCCCGCAATTCTTGACCGCATCCCGGTCAAATGTTGCCGTATAGCCACACCCTGCCTCGCTGGCCGAACGCTCGATCAGGCAGTCCGCAAAATCAGCGTTACTCGCCTTGAAAAGTCGCAACGCTTTCCAGGCAACGTCGGCATTCTCCACGGTAATTTCTTTGGTGCGCAACAACGTCTCCAGCACCACGCATATCTCGGCTTTGGCTGATGCGTAGCAGCCCGTCAACACCCAGACCAATTCCACCACCGAAACAAGGCTAACGTAGCCCGGCTCATCAGCAGCCAACGACTCGATCAGTCGCGTTGCTTTGGGCGACTGCACTGGATCGTCCTGCGCGATATAGCGAACGAGAACGTTGGCATCCAAACCAATCATCTGGCTTTGGCTCCGTGAGCGGCAATTGCCTGACCCATTACCTCAATTGTTACCGGCGATGTCGGTTTGCGGACCAACCCCTTCAATGCACTCACAGACTGCGTAGATGCGACCAACTCGAACCGTCCCGGCTCAACTTGAACAAACTCTATTCGGTCGCCAGCCTCAACACCAAGCGCGGCTCGCACGACGGCGGGAATAGTGATCTGTCCCTTGCTGGTTATGGTTGCAGTTGACATGAATCTTCCTGTTAAAACTTGCCTTACGTTAAAGTAAGGATGGTGAAATGTCAATAAGATCGAAGATAGATATTTAGCTCAGTGCTGTTTGACCGACTGCATGACGGAAGGTTAATTCAAGAACAGACGGGCACCAGACGGTCGTGCCACTAAGCCTGAACTTCCGCACTCCTGGCACTTAACTGACCGACACCGCAGTCGCCCAACCAACCTCAGAATGCACTTATCCAATAAAACAATATCTCCCTAGCTTAAGTAGTTTCAGGTTGATGGCAAAGCGTTGAACGATAGCTTGCACTGCCAACTAGCCAACTAACTCGACCAGATGATTAAGAGATCTCCTCGATGAAATATTTGTTTTGTCGAACCGATTAATGATCCGAAATTAGGTTTAACCAATGTCGGATAAAAAATCCTCTTGACGTTAATGGATGCTATAAATACAATGAGAATCATTCGTATTAGATAAACGATGGAAATGTTGCATATGAAAAACGTCGAGTTACCCAGTACCGCTCATCGCATTTGCGTGGCGGCGATTCGCGAGACCCAAACTGACCGGTTGGTGACAAGCTCGGCGCTGCTGGGTCAACGCGATGCACTGGTGATCCAGCATCAAGACACACATTACATCCTGCGAATAACGCGCGCAGGCAAGTTGATATTGACCAAATAACCGAGGTATTGCCATGTATGTCTGCATATGCAAGTCCGTTACCGATACCCAGATACGCCGTGCTGTCAACGAAGGCGCTTGTTCGATGCGCACACTATGTAAAACGCTGGGAGCCTGTTCCCAATGTGGGCGTTGTGCGGCACATGTGCTAGGCGAGTTGCGCCAGGCATTGTCTGAAACACCTCGCCAATGTGTAACCGAACCTCATTAATCAACCGAAAAACCATACCTGACTGGAGATAGCATGAAAGGCAACCCGAAAATTATTGAACTTCTTAACCATCAGCTTACGCTGGAACTTACGGCGATTAATCAGTATTTCCTGCATGCGCGCATGTATAAAAACTGGGGTCTGGAGAAACTGGGCAAGCACGAATATGAGGAATCCATTGAGGAAATGAAACATGCGGACGAATTTATCGAACGCATCCTGTTCCTGGACGGCCTTCCCAACCTGCAGAACCTGGGGAAAATATTGATCGGCGAAAATGCGCAGGAGTGTATTGGCTGCGACCTCAAACTGGAATTGCTCGCCCGCGAACATCTGCTAAAAGCTGTTGCAGCCTGTGAGATAGAAGGCGATTTTGTCTCGCGCCAGCTGTTTGACGAAAACCTGAAAGAAACCGAAGAACACATCGACTATCTGGAAACCCAGCTTGAACTGATTCGTCAGGTTGGGATAGAAAATTACCTGCAAAGCCAGATGAGTTAAACGCGTTCTATTAAATCGCCGTCCATGCGGACGGCGGAATGTTTAGCCAGCCAGCCCTGATCCTCCGGGCAAGCCAGCCATTTTATTTTTGACTGTTCTTGCCCGGAGATTATTTTGAAAAAACATGCAGTTATAATGGCCACCTGTCTGCTGGCGAGCCTGCCAGCCGCTTACGCGGATGAAAGCCTGTTCGGTGCCATCAAAGGGGCGGAAACTTTGCCGCAAGGCGCGCTGGAAATTGTGCAGCAAGCCAATTACCGTTCCGACAAAGGGACGGGTACGTACCAGGCGTGGGATTCCAAAACGGAACTGGAATATGGTATTACCAACCGCCTGACCGGTGCGTTGTATGTATTGGGGCAGTCCGTTAATTCCAGCGGAGTCCGTGCCAACGCCTATATCCCGGATGACAAGCAATACGGCCTGCGTTTTAACGGAGTAGAAGGATCGCTGAAATACAATTTCCTGAGCCCGGCCATGGACGATTTCGGGTTGTCCGCCTATCTCTCCGCTGCCTACACCTCGCTCGACAAGCACTCCGGGTTTGGCAAAGATAAATTTACCGTCGAGACGCATCTGCTGGCGCAGAAATACTTTTTGGACGGGCAGTTGATCTGGGTAGGCAATCTGGGCCTGGAGACCACTCGCGCCAGACGTAAGCCTATTGCAGGTATTGACGATGAAGAACTCTGGCCGACCACCCCGGAGATGGAAGTTGCGTTAATGACAGGTACCGGTTTGTCTTACCGCTTCGCTCCAAACTGGTTTGTCAGCGGGGAAATTTTCCACGAAATCGAACACGAAACCGACGCAGCCCCGGAACGCTGGTTCGTCCAGGCTGGGCCAAGTCTGCATTATGGCGGCAAATCCTGGTGGGCCACGCTTTCCTGGCTACCGCAGCTTCGTGGTGGCGGCAAGGAAGAAGTTCAGGGGCAGACGAACCATAATCTCCACCTGATCGAAGGAACCAAGCAGGAAGTCCGTATCAAGGCCGGTTTCGAATTCTGAGGGAGCATGGCATGAAGCACAATCAATGGATATGGCTCCCGATCGCCGCGATTTCCACGTCGGTCTATGCAACGACCTATTACACCACCGAGCAGGCACAACAGGCGATTTTCGCCGGAGAAAAAATGACGCCCGCCTCGGTGACGCTCACCGACGAGCAGGCCAGAAAGATTGAGAAGATGACCGATGTCAATGTCCGGCATAATGAAATCAAAGCCTGGCGGGCAAGCGGCGGCGGATGGTTCATCCTCGATGAGGTCGTGGGCAAGCACGAATTCATTACCTACGCCATCGGTCTGAACGCGGATGGCAGCGTCAAGCAGATCGAAATCGTTGATTACCGCGAGTCCTATGGTTATGAGGTTCGCAATCCCGAGTGGCGCAAGCAATTTGTCGGCAAGACAACAGCCGATCCACTGAAACTGAATCAGGATGTCCGCAACATCAGTGGCGCGACGCTGTCTTGCCGACATATCGCCGATGGCGTTAAACGGGTGTTGGCGACGTATGCCATTGCCATTGCCATTAAATAACCTGTGTCGGGCACGCCCGCTACTCGGCACCTTCGTAGAGATCACGGCAACAGGTTCTGGCGAGAATACGGCTAAAGCCATTGAGGCCGCATTCTCAGCGATCGAGCAGGTTCACCGGCTGATGAGCTTCCATGGCCCGGAAAGCGATGTCTCGCGTGTCAATGCATCCGAAGTGGGTTGCGAAGTTGAGATTGATCCACAAACCTACCAGGTTCTGCAATTCGCTTGCGAACTTGGGGATCTATCCGACGGCGCTTTTGATATCGCTACAGCGGATGCACTGATACGTGTGGGGTTCCTGCCATGCTACCGGTACGCTACGCAGCTTGATCCACTGGCGACCTACCAGGATATAGAGCTGCTTGGTGAGCATCGGCTACGTTGGCGACGCAAGGGGAGGATCGATCTGGGCGGCATCGCAAAAGGCTATGCCGTTGATTGCGCGATAGCGGTACTAAAATCATTTGGCATCGATACCGGAATTGTGAATGCCGGAGGGGATTTGCGGTGTTTCGGCGCTGCCCAGCAGATTCATGTGCGTCATCCGATAACACCCACGGCGTTGGTGTCTGTCGGGTGGCTGACCAATGCCTCCATTGCCACTTCTGGTGGATATTTCGCTGGCATTTCTGGAGACGATGGCAGGATCGAACCATTGGTCGACCCGAAACAACGTGCCTGTACCTCATGGGGAGAAAGCGTGAGCGTCGTGGCGCCAGATTGCATGACCGCCGATGCCCTGACCAAGATCGTTCGCCTCGTACCAGAGCGTGCTCCTGAACTGCTTGACCGCTTCAAGGCCCAGGCTGTAGTCATTGATGACCAATCAATGCGTACCTGCGGCGCAATGCTGCTGCAAAAGGACATGATATGAGCTCACACAAAAAACGACTGCCAATGCGCTTGAGCCAACAGCACGAGCATTGGATTTATGCGACTGGAGGAATGCTTTTTCTGTCCGGTCTCGGCTGGCTGATTGCCCACTTCTTTTTTGCTGGGCCGGGTGAATTCGGGGAGCTGCACAATCACTCAGAACCGTGGTGGCTAAGGTTTCACGGTGCGGGTGCCATGGTCTTCCTGATGGCATTGGGTTCCCTTTTGCCGGGTCATATTACGCGTGGTTGGCAGGCGCGTAAGAACTATCACACCGGGCTGCTCATGCTGACCATCATGGCAGTGCTGATTGTCACCGGATATGGTCTGTATTACGCCGGTGACGAAGCAACGCGTCCGTGGATCAGTGCTGTCCACTGGGTCGTTGGTCTCACCGCTGTAGTTGGGCTGCTGCTGCATGTGCAGCTCGGCAAGCGCAGCCAGAAAATGCGTCGCGTCGAGTTGGCTGACCACATTCGACCGGATGTTCCAAACTCGGCGACGCGCGCAATTCCGGAACGCCAATGTACGGATCAACGACGCGCTTAAATGTTCGCATACTACTGACCAATCCACCTTTACAACTTTTTACATCTCTGGAGCTTCCCATGAAAAAACTGACCCTTGCGCTTAGCCAGAGCTCGCCCGGTGTAGCATTTTGCCGGTACGGATTTGCTATTTGTGGCCTTGGTAGGGGGGTGCATTTTCTCCTACGCCAGGAAATCGCAGGGTGAAAGTGGTGAGTCGCCCCAGTTCGCTGGCTACTGTGGCGTCG